>CAZSBF010000128.1:0-11206 GCA_964605185.1 uncultured Planctomycetaceae bacterium | reverse complement strand
ATCCCAACGCTCACGTACCTGAGAACCTCGCAAATATTAAAAGGTTCTCAGGCTCGATAGGGGCGTCGGACCGTAGCCACGGGCGCGAGCCCGTGGAAAATCGCGGTGCGATTAACAAAGCCCCGGCAGGGGCGAAGGAGCGATGCATGCAATGACGCATACACACGGAGTCAGGTTCGCAAATTTGTGTTACGGGCGCGGCTCTGAAGATTCGACAACGGCCACCCCGCCGCGGCGTTCATAGATCTCGCAAAAATGCCGCCCGGGCATCTCAAAACGCCGTGCAAGGCGATAGTCCCCAAAACGGGAATCCTTCACCAGTTCGCGCGACAACCGATCCAGCGACGGCGGACCATCGTCGGGCTTCTCCGATTGAAACATCAGAAACAACGGCTCGCGGCCAAAGACATAATCGCGATCGATGCGGTCCCGTTGTCGAAAGCCCGAGGCCCTTGCGATCCGCGCATCGGTCAGCCCGACAAGATCGAGAATGTCGCAGCGCGCCGAATAGCCAAGCACCCCGATATCGCGAGCCGCAATGCAGTCGCCGGCCCCCACGCGCTCGGCCACATACCGAATCGGCCCATCGGTCAGCGCGGCAAGATCACGGCGGGCGTAATCGATTCGCCAGCGATCGGTGCGCAGCATCCAGAGTTGACCGGCCACGCCAAGCATCGTCGCGAAAACAACTGCTCGTTGCGCACTGCGTGACGTTTCACACCACGCACCAGCACCGGCACAAGCTACGACGACCAGCGCCACCCCAACCGGCAGCATGAAGCGCCACTGCGGCATCCAATCCCCACCGGCGATCACCACAAACACAAGCTGCGCGGCAATCAAAACGCCCCCGATAATCGCCGTGCGACGCGAGCGGTTGTGGAATAGCGCGGGCACCGCGAGTGCGACGAGCCACCAATAATGCATCGTCCATGATTTGATGTAATACCACGCGGCAACCGCGGCACCGCTCTCAGCACGAATCTTTGCGACGGCGGTATTCGGCACCCACTGGCCAAAGTAAAGCCGGCGGGCCGCAGTGAGTGCGACAAAGGAGGCGATCCAAATCGCGCCCACCATTATCGTGCGACCGCGTTCAGCGCGACGCACGACAAGCAGATAAAGCCCAAGCGCTGCAAGAAGCACGACACTTTCAGGCCGCGTGAAGATGGCAGCGCACCCCACGACGGCCAGCAGTCGCCACGCGATAGTTTCCTCACTTGCGAGTATAAGCAGGCACCCAACAAGCGACGCCGCGGCGGCCGCCTCAAGCCCGCAGACGATGCCAACGAGTAGAGGCGAGTGCACCGCAAGGGTCAGCATTGGCGCGCCGGCCGAACCGCTTCGGCGCGCCACGCGCGTCCACATCAGAATCATGAGCCCGCCGACCATCAACAGGCTTGCGAGTTTGGAGGCCTGATCGGGCGCGACATGGAGCATTTCGGCAACAAGCGACAACACGAACCACGCCGGACTGGTAAACCCCTCGACGCGCTGCCCGGGGTTATAGACAACGCCGAGGCCGTCAGCCGCGTTGCGCGCATAGCGAAACGTGATCCATGCATCGTCCACGGTGTAACCCCAGACCGAGAGGCTCGCCGCGGAAACGAGAACGATCGCAACAAGCGGCACGGCGCGTCCGGCGCGCAATGGCAATGGGAAAGGGGCATTCATCCGTACCCTAGTTATCGGCAAATCGACGCCGACGCGCCGTTTGCAACACGGGGGCTAACGGAGAAACACAAACGTGACCAGCGCAAAGAGCGGGATAAGGATGCACACGCTGTAGGCCATGTAGCCAAAAAACGAGGGCATCTTCACGCCCGCGCTTTCGGCGATGGATTTGACCATGAAGTTCGGGCCGTTGCCGATGTACGTGTTCGCGCCCATAAAGACCGCGCCGAGCGATATGGCGACGAGCAGGTCCTCGCGAATGTAATGCCCGCTGACAAGTTGCAGGATGCCGGCGCCCGGAGCGTGAGTCATGGCATTGGCGGTTTCAAAAAAGACAAGGTAAGTGGGGGCATTGTCCAGAAAACTGCTCAAGATGCCGGTTGCCCAGAAGAACTTGATGGGCGTATCGACGCCGAGGCTCGCCCCTCGCGCATTGAGGATCTCAATGGGCACCTGCATGCAAAGAAAAATCCCGGCGAACAGGCAGGCGACCTCAACGATCGCACCATACGTGAAACCCAGTTCTTTCCGCAGGTTCTTCGGCGACGTCGTCAGCGAAAGCCCGACGAGGGTGAGCTGCAGCGCTTCGCGCAGAAAGTGCGGCGGTGTCCACGCCGTGTTCAAAAACGGCTTGATCGGGCTGATCGTCCCTGTGATGAGAATCACGAGAAAAAGCCAGAGAACATTAATTCCGCCGTCAACGCGAATCGGCTCGACGCGTGTCTCGTCAAGCGTAATGCGCCGAGGTGTTTCCTTCTTGTATTCAATGTGGTCCCAAACGTAGTAGATGGCGAGCAGGATCGCGCTGCAGAACGCCCATTCTTTCCAGAGCTTGAGCGTCCACAGGAACGGCACGCCGCGAAGATAGCCAATGAGAAGTGGCGGATCACCAATCGGCAGAAGCGAGCCGCCGATGTTGCTGACAATAAAGATAAAAAACATGACCGTGTGCGCCACGCGCTTTCGCTCAGAGTTCGTCGCAAGCAGCGGGCGAATGAGCAGCATCGACGCGCCGGTCGTCCCGATGAAACTGGCCATCGCGCCGCCGATGGCAAGAAAGCCCGTGTTGGTCACCGGGTGCGCCGGAATGTCGCCGCGCACGCGAATGCCGCCCGAAATGACGTACAACGAAAAAAGCAGCGACATGAACGGAATGTATTCGCGAAGAAACGTGGCATGCAGCACCGCCAGCGTCGTCGGCAGTCCCGGCTCGGAGGTGTGCAGGTCATGCGTAAATCCGAACCCGCGAAAGTGATAGTGAACCAGCGTGATGAACCCCAGCACCATGGCCACGATGAACTTGTTCCGATTAAGATGCCACCAATGAGCCGTCTTCGGAATCAACGGAAGGACGGCAATGGCGAGCAGCAACCCCACAAAGGGCGACAACCAGATGAGGGACGGCAATGGCATGTCGGAAACGGTGGGCATCCGGTATTCTCGGCTCCGCGGCGCAGATTGCATGATAGGGGAGCCACGCCAATGGCGTGAATCGCCGAGAAAAGACCTCCATGGGGCCGAATCCGCGTGAAGGGCAGCCCGGCAGACCGGTTGAAATAAGTGTTCGCGCGGCCGGCCCGGCGGCCGTCGTTGCGCGGGCGAATTCCAATCGAAGAGCGAGGTGTGGCGTGAAGGTATCCCGAATTCGGTTTGGCGTTTCGGTCGCGACGGTCGTTGCCCTGGGTGCTGGGGCCGGTTGGACGGCATTGGCCGAGCCGACAAAGGACTCGCAATCATTAAAGGCGTCGGACCTGGCATGGATGGCCGGCCGCTGGCAGGCGCCCGCAAAATCGGGCTACACCGATGAACACTGGTCGGAACCCCTAAACGGCGCCATGAACGGCATGTGCCGCATCGGGGATAACGCCAAGCGGGCCGTCTATGAGATTCTCCTGATCGAAGAAGTCGGCGGGAAATTGGAATACTCAATGATGCACTTCGGCCCCGGCCTCAAGCCGCGCGAACAGGAACCCCTAAAATTCGATGTGGAACGGGGCAAAAAAGACAAGGAAGTCGTTTTTGTAGGCCGCGACAAGGACAAGGCGACCCGACTGACCTATCACCTGGCATCGCCTGATCAGTTGGTCTGCGTGCTGGAGAAAACCCGCGGGGGCAAGCAGTCGCGGGATGAGTTCAAGATGACCCGCGTCAAAGGCGAATGAAAAGCCGCTCAACGCACGAGAAACGAAGGTGGCAAGATTTTCGGAAAATGGTTGGGGACGGGCTTGACAGTCGTCCGATGTTAGGTTAACGTTTGGCTTGGTGGCGCCCGCAGGCCGGTGGTCGGCCTGGTCCGGGGCAGCGATCCTTCTTACATCAAAGGGAGTGTGTCATGGCTGGTCGTAACTCATGGTTCGGGCTGCGCGGTGTCTCGTGTTGTCTGGCGGCGGCATTGGCCGTTGGCTTTTTTGCGGGGCGCGTCGCCTCTGATGAGCCGGGCAAAAAAGGCCCGCCCAAGATGTCGGCCGAGGAAGAGGCCATGATGAAAAAGATGGCCGAGCTGGGCTCGCCCGGCCCGCATCACAAGTACCTGGAGCCAATGGCCGGATCATGGGAAACGACTACGCGCTTCTGGATGGCGCCCGGCCAGGAAGGGGAGGCCACCAAGGGAGTCTGCAAGCGCAAGTGGATCCTCGGCGGTCGATTCATGACGGAAGAGATGGAAGGCTCGGTCATGGGCCAGCCGTTCAACGGGTTCGGCATCACGGGTTACGACAACATTTCGAAGCAGTACATCTCGTCCTGGGCCGACTCAATGGCCACGGGCATGATGAGTTCAACGGGCTCCTGCGACTCGAACGGAAAGACGTTCACCTACACCGGCGAATGCAATGATTGCATGACCGGCCAACTCAAGAAGTACAAGATGGTCACGCGCGTGCTCAGCGAGAGCAAACACGTCTTCGAGATGTACGACAAGGATCCGGAGGGGAGAGAATTCAAATCTCTGGAAGTGACCTACACACGTAAGTAGTGCGACCACCCGTCAATCCATCCACGAGGTTCCGGCGCGGGGCGTGGCGCCGCGCCGGAACCGCCTTTTCATATATACAGCATGTCGCATCTATGCTCGGATTTACCCAATCAGAGCACCTGGCGCAAGCCTGGTGGCATGTCGCGCAACCGCTCAGTTGGAATGCAATTACCAAGCAACATGCGAATCCTTGTTTCTTAGGAGCAGCACTATGTCCGCCCCCCTTGCGCACTTTGAATTGATGAGCGAAGACCCCGAAAAGATGCAGTCCTTCTACGGCGGCGTTTTCGGCTGGGAGTTCGATGGCAACACAATGCCCGGTTACACGCTGGTAAGCACCGGTGCCCATCCCGGCGGCGGCCTGATGAAGCGCCCGCCGCAAGCGCCAATGTCCATGATGCACGTCTACTTCAAAGTGGACAGCATTGACGAAACCATGAAAAAGGTGGAACAGGGCGGCGGCATGTTGGCCGTCCCGCGCACACCGATCCCGGGCGTCGGAAGCTATGCCTTCTTCAAAGATCCAGAGGGCGTCATTGTTGGGCTGTTTGAGGGGCCGCGCTGATTGCCTCGGCGCGATGGGCCGCTTGATGAATCGCCGGCGCAGTATTGAGCATGAGTATTTCTTCGTGCAGCGCTCGAAGCGGTTCCGCCACGCTCCACGCCTGCCACGGACATCCGTTGGGCCGATGCGGCGCCTCGGCATCCGCGACCTCGCTAACACCGCCGATACCGGCCTCTTTCAAATGCGATGACAGTCCATCGAGGAACGACTGAGCCGTCGCACGGGCCTGCGGTGTCGAACCGTGGGCGCGCGTATAAGCCGACACAAACGGCCCCAGCAGCCACGGCCAAACCGTGCCTTGGTGATACGCCGTATCACGCTGGGCCATGTCACCGTCATAGCGCGGTCGATAGCCCGGCTCAGTCGGCGCAAGAGTCCGCAGTCCCATCGGTGTCCAGAGGTCACGCTGGCAGACATCGACCACATCCCGCCATCGGCGTCGTTCGAGAACCGGGTGCGTCAGGCTGATGGAGAGTAGCTGGTTCGGCCGAATGCGATCATCGTTTTCCCCGGAGCGACCCTCGACGTCGACCACATCGTAAAGACAGCCACGCGCCGCGTTCCAAAACCGCGCGTTGAAAGCGGCGGCACAACGATCGGCCGCATGCGACCATTCCGCCGCGCGCGCAGTCTCTCCGGCGCGATCGGCAAACGACGCGGCAATGCGCAGTGCGTTGTACCAAAGCGCACTAATTTCAACCGGCTTGCCGATCCGCGGCGTGACGGCGTGATCGGGCAGCTTGGCGTCCATCCACGTAAGCGCATATCCATGTTCGCCCGAGGAGAGCAGTCCGTCGGTATCGACGCGAATGTTGTGGTGCGTGCCACGTTGGTGTGCGTCAAGTATGCCGGCGACGACCGGGAGCACTTTGTCGGCAACGAAAGCCCAATCCCCTGTGTACGCCAGGTAGCGATCAATGGCATGGATGTACCAAAGCGTGGCGTCAACGGTGTCGTAAGCCGGCGCTTCGCCATAATCGGGGAAACGATTCGGAATCATCCCATCGCGAACGTGTTCGGAAAACGCAGCGATGATGGCGCGGGCATCGGCATGTCGCCCCGTAACGAGACACAAACCCGGGAGGGAGATAAACGTATCCCGGCCCCAGTCACCAAACCACGGATACCCCGCGATAACGGTCTTGCCCATCGCCCCGCGCGTAACAAGAAAATCCGCAGCGGCGGAGCTGAGCGCGGTGTAAAGTGAATTAGTCGTTCGCGGCCCATCGTGTTGTGAGGCCCGCATCAAACTTGCCGTCGTATTCATTCGCTCAAGCGCATCGCGCCAGGTGCGCGATTGCGTCGAAGCAACGAAGACTAGGCCGGTCACATCGCCCGGCCGCAGTTCGGCCGAAATCAACCCCGGCGTGAAAAGGTCCTGTGTCGAGTCGTAGCCGCGAAGCGCTTCCTCGCGAAGCACGAATTGGTAGTACCAATCAGGGCGCGATCGAAACTCGGCGTTGAACGAAAGCTGCCACGCCGGCCGACCCGCGGACCACGCGAGTCGAAAACCATCGGAGACCTCCTCAACCGTCGGCGGGCCGAGATCCCGGTAATTCAGTAAATGGTGAAAATGCCGGCTCGTGCACAGCGGGCGGACCGAAATCGCGACGGCCGATTCACCCTCGACGAGTCGGTATTGCACGACTGTGCTGTCTTCCCCGGGGATCATCCAAAGGGTCTGTTCGATCAACGCCTCGCCGATGCGCCACCGCCACGTCGCCCGTGGCCGCGGCGAAAAGGATTCGAGCAGCCGGTATCCATGCGGGTGTACGGCCTCGGCGTAATCATTCGTGGCGAGTTCGAAGGTCAGCCCGCCGGCAAGCACCGTGGCTTCAAGTTTCGCAAGCAGCACATAACGTTCGACCGGCGGATTGACGGCCGCGACCAGTAGACCGTGATACCGGCGCGTGAGCATCTGATTCACCGCGGCCATCGCGTAGCCGCCGCGGCCGTTCGTCATCAGCCATTCGCTAAAGCCCGAATCGGTCAGAGTTGCACACCGGGAGTGGTCAAGTTCAAGTCGCACGACGTTATTCGGATGCTCCTGTCCATGTGCAGGATACCCGCGACGGGAAGATCAAAACAGGTTCGAAAAATAACCCCACACAACGAACGCGATGATCGACGTCACACCAAAGACAATTCCGGCAATCGCCATGGAGCGCCCCGATCGTTGGGCGCCAAGTCGATTCGCATTACGAACGCCGCGGATGCCGACAATGATCGCCGCCGCGCCAAGAATTGGAAAGCAAAACGTCAGCAACGAGAGGACACCGACCGTGAGTGCAATGCTGGCCGCCGTGTTGTCGAACTCAACGGATTCCGCCGCCGTCGTGGCCCCCTCCATCGTGAAAGGCAGTCCGCAGGAACTGCAAAGATTGGCATCAACGGGCATATTGCGCGTGCACCGCGGGCACACGATGACCGACTCACCATTTTGCAACCGAAGTATGGACGGCGCCTTCGCCCCGGCCGTCGCATAGGCGTGCATCGGCGTCGGAAGTTGGCCGTCGTCGCTGACACTCGCCGGGCCGGTCGCAAGTCCCGTGTTGGGGTCCACGTCGGGAACGGTAAACACCGCTCCACAGGTGGGGCAACGACCCGAGTGCCCCGCCATGTCGCGCGTGGCCTCAAGAACGCATCCACAACGTTGGCAGGTGAATGTAAAGCGCAGAAGTGCGGTGTTCATCGCGGGGGCTGTCCCTTTGCGATGATGATATCAGTAGCCGCGGCAAGCCGGGATACCCAGCCCGCAATCCTCGAATGATGATGCGGAAGATCAGCGAGTTACAAGCCTAGAAGCTATCCCAATACTGGTGCGGCGCTGTTTCGTCATTCCCGCGTAGGCGGGAATCCAGCCTATTCAAGGCACTCTGGACCCCCGCCTGCGCGGGGGTGACGGTTATGGGATAGCTTCTAATCACCCTGCTGATTGTTCACGATTCCACCAATGACACCCCCGACTGTGGCAAGATCGGGCGTCGGGCTGGTCGAAATGACGCTCGACGAAGAGTCGGAAGACGTCCCGCTCGAGCTGCTCGGAAGAACCGTGCCCAACCAGGCGTTCACAAAGGCCTGCGTGATGCCGAACGGATTGAATACGCCCGGCGTTCCTCCCAATCCAAGCGGAAGGATGTAATTGACACTGACATTCTCGCAGCCGGTTGAACCGACGAGCGAGCAGGTCAACAGGGCGATCATGATCCACGCGGTGATTCGATTGGGGCTTTTCATGGTACTCTCGAAGTTGGCGTTGTAACGGCGACGCTCTCGACACCGTTTTCGGTCCGCGAGGAAGTGGTCATAAGCATTATTACGCGCCGGACGGGACAATGACAGCCTTTACGAACGGCTTTTTTGCACGGCCGAGGAGTTCGGCAAACGCGGTGCGATAATCACTGAGTGCAAACCGGCGCACGGGCAAGGCCGATAAATCGAGCCGGCCCGAGCGTATCCAATCAAATACGAGGTCGTAGGTGTGAATCTCACGGCCGTCGATAGTCTCGATCTGCCGCCCATTCGCACCAAGCACTTCAATCTCATCGAGCCAAAGCGGCGTGCTGTCGAGCAGGGTAATGCCGCTGGTGCCGACAGCCACCATCGCGCCGCGCGAGCGCGTCCACTGAAGGGCATCCGTAAGCCCCCGGCCCGAACCCGTGCAGTCGTAGGTCAGGTCGAAGCCGCCGATGAGTCCCTGATTGCCGAAGCGCCCCGGCACTCGTCGCCCACCGACATGCCGCGCAACGGCGTCATAAAGGTCGTCGGAGCGCATACCGCGCGAGTTCATCAAAACCGTCGTCGCCCCCATCCTCACCGCAAGGTCGCGCTGGAAGCCGTGCCGCATGACGACAGTAATGTCATTGTCGAAGCGAAGAGCGCGAATCGCTGCGATGACGCCAAGCGCAATGATCCCGGAGCCGTTAACAAGAACACGTTCGCCGGGTCGAGGCGGTCGACGCAACACGGCATGTGCGGCGGAGGCGATGGGGTCAGTGAGCACCGCAATTTCATCAGGAATTTCATTGGGCACGGCGTGCAATTGCGACACATGCGCAACAAAGTACTCGCTCCAACTGCCGCCGGTCCGCGCATTAAGCCCGATCATCGCCCGCGCCGGCCATCGCTCATCAACAGGCGATTCGCACAGCGAACTCCGCCCTGCCGCGCATTGGCGACACGGCGGATTAATCTCGCGACCGATGCAACCGATGCCCGGCTCGACGCAGACGCGCTGGCCTTTGGTCCAGCCCGAGACATTCGCGCCGAGTTCATCCACAACGGCGACATTCTCATGGCCGAGAATTGCAGGGAAACTCGCGAAGTTCCGCAGGATGGTGGCGGGGTGCGTTCGCTGCGCGATCATCCCAAGGTCAGTGCCGCAGACGCCCCCAAGAATCGTCTTCACGCGCACCCACGTTGGACCGGGCAGAGCAGGCACCGGCACATCGGAGAGTTTGAGCGCCGAGATCGCACCATAGTAGGCGCGCTTCGTGATCAGCGACGCCGCTTTGCAGAGCATCCATCGCGCCGGCGAGATGTCGTAGACTAGTGCCTTCATGCAGCGGGAAGTATAGACGCAGAGGAGCGGGCGTCTCTGCCCGCTATCTCCCAACTACGAACAGGCTCGACGGCCCGACCCACTATTCCTTCTCCTCAATGAACCTCACGAAGCTTACTTCTCTTTAAGCTCCAGCGCCCCATTCCAATCATCGTCCGGCGGGAAGCGCTTGAACTCCGTGCAGGCATCGACATACCGGCTCGCCCCGACATCATCGAAGCGGCGGGCCAGAATGCGCGTGAAGTGAACAATGCACTCATCCCACTTGCCCTGCTTATACAGTTCCACTCCCGCCTCGAAGCGTTCGACGTAAGTGCGATCCTCGTCGGAAAGCGCGCCCTTCCGGCAAAGCAATTCGTAAACCGGCACGGTCTCAGCCTTGCCCTTGACCTGCAACTCAGCCAGATAGCGGAACTCAAACTTCTCCTTCACAAGATTGCGAACCGCGCCGGAAACCATGATGCACGAGCCGAACACCTTATTGGCCGGTTCAAGCCGCGCGGCGAGATTCACCACGTCACCGATGACGGTGTAGTCGGCCTTAAGCTCCGAGCCGAGGTCACCATTCTTGCAAAGCCCAGTGGAAAGACCGATGCGCATGGAAAGCTGCTCGAAGATGCGGGCATCTTTATCGCCGGCAAAATCGCGCTTGAGCTTGTCAAGTTCCTCAATCGTCGCCATGCACGTCTCACAGGCAATGGAAACGTGATTCTCCAATGGATCAACGGAGGGATTGAAGAACGCCATGATCCCATCGCCCATGAACTTATTAATGAGGCCGCGGTGCGACCAGATGACCCGGCTCATGCGTTCGAGGTAGGTATTAAGCACATGCTGGACGACTTCGGGGTTTTCTTTCTCGGAGATGGTGGTGAAGCCCGCGAGGTCGGAAAAGAAAAACGTCATGTCCCGCGTCTGAACCGTCTTGAACGCGGCAACGGCGTCGGGGTTCTCGGCGATGCGCGACGCGATGATCGGCGACGTGTACTGGCTGAGCTGCTTGGCGAACATTCGCTTGTCGCGCTCGGCCGTGAACTGGCGGAAGAGCGTGACGAACGCCCACGTGATGAACATCGTCGTCACCGGCGCAGCCAGCGCGAACCACACGCCGTAGAGCTTGAACAGCACGAGACAGACAAACAGGACATACGCCAGCATGAGGCCAAGCGTCGCAAGCAATGCGAGCCGAGGCCCGCGCGTGGCGGTAACGAGACTGACAATCGCACCCAGAAGAATGGCAATACCGCGCTCCGTCCGCCGACCGGCCGGCGAGATGAATCGATCCTGCAGGATGCCGTTCAACACATGTGCATGGCACATCACGCCGATCGTGAGCGGATCAATCGGCGTGGGGACGATATCGCCCTCTGCGGTCGCGGCATAACCAATGAAGGCGTGTTTGTCTTTGATGTCGGACGCCAGCTCGGCACGC
>CAZSBF010000127.1:0-11490 GCA_964605185.1 uncultured Planctomycetaceae bacterium | reverse complement strand
GTGTCTTCTGCTTCATCCGCGGCCAGTTGATACAAACATGTATACGCCTTGGGGTCAATCAGAAACGCCAAGGTGTATACGGCATTCTTGCGTACCGATTGGGGGACATCGGAATCCAGGATGCGAATTACCCCGTTAAGAACACGTGGACCTCTGCAAAAAGTCAATGGGCAGCTCGCTTCACCGCTGGATCGTTCGTCGGCCAATAGGCGAAGGAGCATTGGAACGGCAATGCGTTTATCTGTGTGATAAAGCAACCACGGAATCTTCACTAAAAGGCGTTTCTCAAGTCGCGCCAAATTCTTTGAGAGTTGTGAATATGTACGAATTCCGCGACGTGCGAGCAACCCTACGAAGTCGACAGGGATTCGTTTGTGGGCACGCTCGATTTCAACGTAGAGCTGATTTGCACCCCTGATAGTGCCCGATGTCTTGCGCTTCAAGAGAGTCCTAACCGTAAATTAATCTGAATGAATTAATTGCTTGGCACATGGGCGACGACCTTTAGCTCAATCGCAATCGGCGTCGGCAGCGCGGTCACTTCTACCGTCGTGCGCGTCGGGTTTGGCTTTCCCGGTCCCGCGAAATACTCCGCATAAATCCTGTTGAACACGGGGAAATCGTCGCGCATGTGGGTCAGGAAGACGGTGACATCGACGATGTTCTCCCATCGTGCACCGGCATCCTCCAGCACGAATCGCACGTTGTCGAACACGCTTCGGCATTGCGCCTCGATGTCGTGAGCGAGAATCGTCCCGCGATCATCCAGCGTGACGCCGGGGATCTCCTTGCTGCCGCGTTTTCGCGGACCGATGCCCGAGAGAAACAGAAAATCACCGACACGCTTGGCGTGGGGATAGGCCCCGACCGGCTCGGCGGCGCGGCCGCTTTGGATCGTGTCGCTCATGGTCTATTCACCAACAACGCAGTCGCGCACCGGCTTCGCCCATTACATGTACATGCCGCCGTTGACGCCAATAATCTCACCGGTGATGAACGATGCCTGCGGTGACGCCAGAAACGCCACCGTCGCCGCCACTTCCTCCGGCTTGCCGAGTCGGCCCATGGGCGTCATTTGTTTCACGATGTCCAGCGAGGCCGCCGGCACTTCGGCGGTCATGTCGGTATCGATGAAACCCGGCGCGACGGCGTTCACGGTGACGCCCTTTTTCGCGAATTCGCGGGCCAGCGTTTTGGTGAGCGCGATCAGACCGCCCTTGGCCGCAGCGTAATTCGCCTGACCGAAGTTACCCATCTGGCCGACGATACTGGTGATGTTGATCACGCGGCCCCATCCGTGCTCCATCATCGGTTTAACAAGGCGATGAATGATCATTGCGGGGCCGGTCAGGTTCACGTTCAACACTTCATGCCACATGGGGCGGTCCATCTTGACGAACGACTTGTCGCGTGTGATGCCGGCGTTGTTGACCACGATGTGCACAAGGCCGAAATCCTTGACGATCTGGGCCACCATCGTGTCATCTTCTTCAGGATTGGAGACGTTGGCCTGATAGATCAATGCTTTGCGACCGAGCTTGTGAATCTGCGCCGCGACCTCTTCTGCCGCCTCCCGATGGGCGGAGTAGTTCAAGGCCACATCCGACCCAGCCTCGGCAAGGGCAATGCAGATGGCGCGACCAATACCGCGTGACCCACCCGTGACAAAACTCACCTTCCCATCAAGAACGCCCATGACAGACTCCTTCCGTTCCGGTTGTCGGTTTTGATCGCAGACTTCGTTTCGATCCGCGGGTGACGCGGCGAAAGGCCCCGGCTTGGGGGATCACCCACATCCGGAGTATAGCCGATCCACGGTCGCCTTGCGTTCAATCACGCCTTCCCTCGAAGGGCCCGCTCAACGGCCAGCACCGGCTCCCGCCGATCGAGCCGACGCGTGAGGTGCGGCCGTCGGGTGCGGAGAAACTGATACGCGTCCGTCGCCGAACAATTCCGCGTGGCCATAACATAACAGAGCGCCAAGGTGGCGCTTCGACCCCGGCCGGCCTTGCAGTGGACTAGCGTCCTGCCGCCGCGCGCTCGACAGCCTTGAAGGAACTCAAGACCACGAAAAAGGTCGTCGGCACTCGGACAATGATAATCAAGCGTCGGCAGATGCAGTTGCTCGATGCCATGCGCGGCCAACTCCGCATGATGCCCGCCGAATTCCTCGCAGAGATTCACAATGCCCGTCACCCCAGCGTCGCGTAGCTGACGAAGGTGCCGCCGACCGGGCACCGCACCGATCAACACATGTTCATCCACGGCATCCCACTGGTTCCATAATCCCAGCGCGCACATCAGGCGATTCATCGCCAGTGAAGGGCCGTAGCTCAAACGGATCAGAAATCGCGGCGGAGCAGTCATGGCGTGGTTTGAGCGGCAACCGTTCCGCCGGCAGCCCGAAGTTGCGGTAACAAACTGACCCCATCAATCGGCGACACGCCAGCGAGTGCGTCTGGACGATCCAGCAGTTCGATCACCGTCGGCATCACATCAACAATGCGCCCGCAGGGGATGGACCCGCCGTGCGGTAGCCCCGGCCCGGCGAAAAAAAGCGGAATTCGCATATCGGCGGCCAGGGCCGCACCGTGTTCTCCGCGACCATGCCCGGAAAACGACCACCCCTCGGCGGCGAAGATCAGCAGTTCGCCCGAGCGAATGGAGTCGAAGTACTCGACGACCTGCGGCACGAAGTCGGGATACTTGTGCTTCGCCGTCGCGGCCAGCCATTCGCGCGATGAATGCCAGCCGGCGTCCACAAATGATCGCATCTCCGCGTCATCCATAAGCTCCAGTGGATCGGCGGACTTCAATCCGTCGCGTGTCTCAACGTCGAGCCGGTACTGGGAAACACCGCGTTCCGATCGGCGCAGCACTGCGACATCGCCCCGCCGCGACAGAATGCGAATTCGATTAGGCCCTTCGGCGGTGCAGACCAGACCAACGCCTTCCAAATCCGCCAATCGCGGCGACGTGTTGGACGCCTGCAGCACCGCATCAATCTCATCGATGCCCGGCTTGACGAACCACCCCGCTTTGCCGCGCAAGTGAAGCACGATGCGCCGATACGAGCCATCCACCAACACCGCGTCGTATTGGCGCAGTTCGCGCAGCCGATCCGCGTAGTCATCACCAAATACGCGCCCCTCATGAATCTTCAGTCCGCGATGGTCGCGCAGCCAGCAGATCAGGTCGAGGCTTCGGTCCTTGTGCGATGGTGTGTGGCTGTGATCCGTCACCAGGATGGTATGCGTCGAATCGGCGAGCCCGTTTCTCTTGAGCGCGTCCAACACACGGCCGATCTGGCGATCAACGCCTATCACGCCTTCGGCATAGGCCGCCGAATCCGACCCGGTGTCGTGCCCGAGTTGATCCACGCCGATGAAATACATCGAGATGATGTTCGGCCAGCGGTCGATGCGATTGGCGAGGCGCCCGATGTCTTCGAGACATCCGGCCGTCAACTCATCCACGCGCGAATACCAGCCCAGATACCAGCCGATACCCTCGGTCACGTGATAGTCGACGTTGTAGGTGGCTCCGCGCGCGACATTGCCGAGCACATTCACACTGAATTGATCGGGCAGCAATTCATAGAGCGTCGGCCAGTGAAAGTGCCCATTGACCGCCGAGTACTCCGCGGCCGTGATGTAATTCGGATAGGCCAGCGTTCTACGATCAAACCACTGGTTGCCCGTTACGTCGTGGTGCCCGGGGAATCGTCCCGTAAACAACGAGACGGTGTTGGGGTAGGTCATGGAAGGGATCGACGTCACGGCGTGTTCGACGCATACGCCGCCATCGACGAAATGCCGTTTGATATTGGGCAGCTTTCCCGCGTCGAGGAGCGATTGAAACCGATCGTGATCGAGGCCGTCGACAAAGAAGAGAACGACGGATTTCTCGGGTCGTTTGACATCGGGGTCGATTTGCAGATGCAAGGGGGCGGTCTTGGCGCAGGATGCGCAAAGGACCAGTGCCCCCGTCAGTACTAATCGTGATCGGCTCATGAGCGTTTGTATTATAGAGTGGGACGATTGGTGCGTGGCTGGACGCACACGAGTTTTGCGTTCGGGGGCGGCGATTGGGAAGCGGGTCAAAAAACCCTGACACAACCTGGGAAAAGGTGGTACGACCTGGGACGGCGGTAGCCTTGAAGCTCGAGGCCTGAAGGCACAGAGGCAACGAGGCACGAAGGCACTGAGGGGAGCAATGGGTCGCTGCGCGACGCGGGGGTGGGGTTGTATTTGCGGCAATTTGACGTGGGAAACAAAAAACAGCTGGCGTTTGCTGGCGTTTCCCGGCGTGGCATGTTGTTGCCGGGGGACTATTGGGAGCGCTTCGCTGAATCCTGAATGTTGAAAGAAGAATACAGAATAATTGAGGACATCGCCACGCGAAGCGGGCGCATCCATGGGCGCGGATCATGCGGGGCCTCCTTTCGGCGGGCCGTGCGAATGCTAACAGTTACCTAACTAATATAGCACGCGGCCGGACGGGGGCAAGGGGAAAAGTCGAGTTGAGGCTATGTGCCGCGTGGGCCGGGGGTTGACGGCCGGGCAACTACGCGATTGCCGATTCGGGCGATTCGGACTCAGTATTCGAATCCCGATCTTTATTGCGGCCCGATGGCACTTAATAGGTGGATGTCCCTAATTATCCAATCATTCCATTCTCTCTTCAACCTTGAATCCGTGACGTGCGCAATACTCTTTAGCCTTGATCAAAAGCAGCCTGAGTTTTGCTGCGTTAGAATCAGACAATGGGTCATACTTGACAGTTCCAGGCATAGAAAACTTTTTTTTCTCTTCGGGGTCGTCAATGTGAGTTATCATGACGACCAGCCGCGATTCTCCGTCGACTACGAATCGAAGGTGGCAGTTAGGGTATTCCCGCCTGCACTTTGCATCGAGGTAGACGTCCAGCCACTCTGCGATGGTTGGCGTGTAATGCAGTGGCTGTGGACTTGGCATAACCGCTGTCAGTGCCATGGCACTCGCCAGCAATGCGATACAAGGTACCATTAATACTATATACGCTGATTTCATAACAAACCACTCCATAATAATGCGGGACAGTCACCTATCATCTATTAACTCGCTCTCTTCCGTGCCGATTTCCGACGGGAGTTTCGGCGATCCGTGGCTGCCTTCTTCGGCCGGCCCACCGGGCGCGGGCGAAGTCGCCTGCCCAACGCCTTCTCAATCTTAGCCAGCATCGCGTCCGAGGCCAGCGGGCGGCCGGTGCGGATCGCCTGGCGCAGCGGCGTTACATCGTCCTTGTCCTCAGGCCGCAGCAATTGTTGTCGCCAGCGGTGCGTCTGACACAGCGAGTGCCAGCCATCAACGTCCAGCCACTTCGGTGCGGCCGCGTCGCCGACGTGCGCGGCCGCGCTGGACCATGCGTAGCGCCACGGCTGCCGCACCATCCTCGCACGGACCGGGTTTCGCTCGACGTACAGGCAGGCCCGCTGCGTGTGCGTTTCCTCCAGCGGCGACGAGTAGAACCGATTCTGCCAAAGGTGGCCGCTGCGGTTGTGGAGGCGGTTGACGTATTGCGCGAAGAGCCAGTGGGTGCGGCCGACGGCGGCGGCGAGCGAACGTTCGCCCTCGGGCACGACGACGAGGTGCACGTGGTTTGTCATCAGGCAGAAGGCGAGGATGGTGAGTTGGTGTCGCTCGGCTTCGGCCGCGAGGAAGTCGAGATAGGCCCGGCGGTCGTCATCGACGAAGAAGACGTCCTGGCGGTTGTTTCCGCGTTGGATGACGTGATGCGGCAGGCCGGCCAGAACGATGCGAGCGACGCGGGGCATGGGAGGAATGGTAAGCGTGGGCGCGGGGAGGCGTCAAGAAATAGGTGACTGTCCCTAATTAAGAAGAACGAGCATGCGTTTGAGACCCGTTCTAAAGGGTCGGGGGCATGAAGTTTTTGAAGCGGGCGGAGGCGGCGCCGGGGTCGCAGAGGAAGTCGTACAGCTCGTCGCCCGGCGTGAGCGTCGGCGTCAGGCCGGCGCGATCCATCGCTTCAACATACTCCACACCGCGCAGAAGTACCTGCCGAACTCCGGCATGGTGGCAGTGGTTGTCCAGCCAGGTCTTGGCGGATTCGATCTCGAAATCAAGAGGTTGTTTCATCATGGGAAGCTCCTGCCGGCTACACGGCCGCGCACATCTGTTCCTCAACCGCCGCCTTGCCGGCCATGAGGGCGTCGAGATTGATCTTCACGAATTCCGGCTTTTTGACCCCGATGATCGACCGGATGGCCTCCTCGTAGGCCGCCAACGTCGGCGCCGGGCAGATGCTCAGGAGCGATCCCAACATCACCACATTTGCCACACGCTCCTGCGCCATCTGCCCGGCGATGGTCACAGCGGGCACATAAGCACATTGAATGTCCCGCCGTTCACAATTGATTGGTACCATTGAGCGATTGACCAGCAGATGCCCGCCGGGGCGAACCTTCGGCCCGAACCGCTCCAGGGATGGCTGATTCATCGCAATCACAATGTCATAACTGGCGGCGATGGGCGAACCGATTTCTTCATCGGAAAAGATGACCGTGCAATTCGCCGTGCCGCCGCGCATTTCAGGGCCGTATGAAGGGAACCACGTCGCGTGATACCCCTCCTTCATGGCCGCCTCTGCCAGCAGTCGTCCCATCATCAGAATGCCTTGGCCGCCGAAGCCTGCGATCAAAACTTCATTTTTCATGCCTCGGCTCCTGTGTGAGCGACTGCCGGCATTGGCGTCGATGTCGCATCCGCCGGGTCCACGCGATCCACAAACACGCCCGGCGGAAATGTCTTAATAACGGAGTTATCGATGTGTTTCATCGCCGCGATCGGCGACATGGCCCATTGCACGGGGCAGGTGCTGAGAAACTCAACCAGACCCAGCCCCTTGTTCTCCAACTGGGCGCGAATGGCCTTGCGCATGTACTTGCGCGCCGTGTTGATGTTCTTTGGGCTGCTGATCGGCACTCGCGCGAGGTAGGCGACGCCCTTCAAACTCGAGAGCAATTCGCACACGCCGATCGGCATCCCCGTCATTTCGACGATGCGCCCGCTCGGTGACGTCGTCGTTTTCTGTCCGATCAACGAGGTCGGGGCCATCTGGCCGCCCGTCATGCCATAGATGCCGTTGTTCACGAAGAAGATGGTGATGCGTTCGCCGCGCGCCGCCGCGTGAATCGTCTCTGCCATGCCGATCGAGGCCAGATCACCGTCGCCCTGATAGGTGTACACGAATCGCGAGGAGTCGGTTCGCTTCACCGCCGTCGCTACGGCGGGCGCACGTCCGTGACTGGCCTCGATGGCATCGCATTGAAAGTATTCGTATGCGAACACCGCACAGCCCACCGGACAGACGCCGACGGTGCGATCGAGCAATCCGAACTCATCCATCATCTCGCCGACCAGCCGATGGATGATGCCGTGCGTGCAGCCCGGGCAATAGTGAAGCGGCTTGTCCGTCATGGATTCGGGCCGTGACATGACGCATTCGACATCTTCGCACGTGGTCGCAGGACGATCGTCGACCGTGGCCTTGCCCATCATCGCCATTTCAATGCTCATAGCGAATCTCCTCGACCGATCCGCGAGCGAATCTGCTCAGCCAATTCATCCGGCCCCGGCAACACGCCGCCCATTCGGCCATAAAATTCGACCGGGCCGATTCCATTCACCGCCAGCTTCACATCCTCCACCATCTGCCCGCTGTTGAGTTCGAAAACAAAGGTCTGCCGGACCTGGGTGGCAAGGTGTTTGATGGCCTCGTTCGGGAATGGGAAGAGTGTGATGGGGCGCAGCAACCCGATCCGCACCCCCTCTTTTCGAAGGAGTCGAACCGCGGAAAGACCGACGCGGGCGGCAATTCCAAATGCGACGAGAAGAAACTCCGCATCCTCCGTGTAGCGGGTGTCGTACCGAATCTCCCGTCGTGCCTCGCGATAAGTCGACTGGAGCAGTTCGTTGTGTGCGGACAATTCCTCCGGGTCCAGAAAGAGCGAATTCACCACGTTTTTCACGGCTCTGCGGCCGCGTCCAACGGTGGCCCACTCTTTCGACACCCTTTTCAATGGTGGAATTGTGTCCGGCACGACGGCCGGCTCCAGCATCGAACCAAGCACCGCGTCGGCCAGAATGATGACAGGCGTGCGGTAGCGGTCGGCCAGATCGAAGGCCAGCGCAGGAAGTTCGAACATCTCCTGCAGGTTCCACGGCGCCAGCACAAGGCTGTGATAGTCTCCGTGCCCGCCGCCCTTGCACGCCTGGAAATAGTCCGCCTGCGAAGGGGCGATGTTGCCGAGCCCCGGTCCGCCGCGCATGACGTTAATAATGACGCACGGCAATCGGGCGCCGGCGATGTAGCTCAGCCCTTCCATCATCAGGCTGATGCCTGGGCTGCTGCTGCTTGTCATGGTGCGATGGCCCGCCGCCGCCGCACCATAGACCATATTGATCGAGGCTACTTCACTCTCCGCCTGGAGGAAGACGCGTCCCAGTGAGGGAAGTAGCCCCGATAGAATTTCTGGTATCTCATTTTGCGGCGTGATGGGATAACCAAAGAATGCCTCAAGTCCGCCATGCACAGCGCCCAGCGCCAGCGCTTCATTTCCTTTGACGAGGCGTTTGGTGCCCGTAGGTTGCTCAGTCCCACACGCGTTTGGCAATGCGACGGCGTTCTTCGTGTCGGGGTGCTCCAGTGTCGCACTCATGGCTTCCCCTTTTTCTTACGAAAGACTCGGATGCCGGCTTCGGGGCAAACCTCAGCACACAGCGAACACGACGTGCATGCCTCGGGTTTGTGCATTTCGGCGGGGTGATACCCGATGGCGTTCATTCCATTGCCGAGTTCAAGGCAATGCTTCGGGCAAAACTCAACGCAAAGCCCGCAACCCTTGCAGCGTCGTTCATCGATGTTCAGGCGTTCCACGATCGCATCCTCCGACGACCAACACTCCTGACCAACCAAACGATTCAGCCATCGGTCGAAACGCAGGGGGTCGGCATGGGACCTCCCCGTGTTGTCACATATCCACGGTTCTTTATGGCAAGTCCGGTGCCACCGGAGTTTCCAGTCCGAAACTTCGTTTTTCTACGATTCTGCAAGGACGCGGCACGACCGACTGCGGATTCTCACACCTCACTGCGGATAGGTTCGACCCAATGGTCGGCAAAACCCGCTTAGGCCGGAAAACGCCGCGAATCTCCCACTTGAGCCCCAGTAACCAGGGGCGATCTTGCAAAATACCGGATTTGCGATGTGGCACGGTAATTGCTCATAGAATTCGTGGCGTCGCTACCCGCGATCAATTCCGCACGTTGCGGCCAAATGGGTATGCGACGGGCGCGACTGGTACGAATCGAGAGTCCCCATGGCCACCGACTGGCGAGTTCGATACAAGGACAAGATCACCACGCTTTCCGCCGCACTGCGACTCATTCGCCGCGGCGAGCACCTTTACATTTCCTCGGGGTCGGCTGTCCCACTGGGGCTGGTCGAAGGACTCGTCTCCGACAATCTGCAGCTCGGCGATAACGAGATCACCCATCTCATGACACTCGGCGAAGCCCCCTATTGTCGGCCGGAGTACGCTTCCCGCTTCCGCCACAACGCCCTTTTCATTGGGCCCAATGTTCGTGAGGCTGTGACCGCGGGCCGCGCCGATTACACGCCGATCTTCCTTTCGGAAATCCCCGCGATGATTCGCGCACGAAAGTTGCCGCTCGACGTCGCCTTGATGACTGTGACGCCCCCAAACGAGGACGGCTGGTGCAGCTTCGGCACGCATGTCGATATTGCGCCTGCGGCGCTGGACGCCGTGCGACTAGTCGTCGCGCAAGTGAACCCACTCATGCCGCGCGTGCCCAGCCCCAGCCGAATTCACGTCGATCAGATTCATGCGATGGTGGAAATCGCCCGGCCGCTGCCGGAATTGGTGATGCCTCCGCCTGAAGGCGAGATGGAGGAAATCGGCAAACTAATCGCCGAGTTGATCCCTGACGGTGCGACGCTTCAACTTGGAATCGGCGGAATCCCCAACGCCGTGGTTCATTACCTGGGCAATCGCAACGACCTCGGCGTGCATACCGAGATGTTCAGCGATGGCGTCGTGGATCTTGCCAAGCGCGGCGTGATCAACGGCAAGCGCAAGACACTGCTGCCCGGCAAGATCGTCGCCAGCTTCCTCATGGGCCGTCAGTCAACGTATGAATGGGTCAACGAAAACCCAATGGTCGAATTGCACCCCACGGAGTTCGCCAACGACCCGTTCGTCGTTGCACAGAACGACGACATGATTGCCATCAACATGGCCCTCGAGATCGACCTTACCGGCCAGGTCTGTGCCGACTCCATCGGCAGGCGTTTTTATAGCGGCATTGGCGGCCAGGTCGACTTTATCCGCGGCGCTGCTCGGTCCAAGCGAGGAAAACCCATCATTGCCATGCCATCCACGGCCCGCGGCGGCATGATCTCGCGCATCGTTCCGCGACTTGAAGATGGCGCCGGCGTTGTCACGACGCGCGGCGACGTGCACTACGTCGTGACCGAATATGGCGTTGCTGACCTGCACTGCAAGAATGTCCGCGAACGAGCGATGGCACTGATCTCGATCGCACATCCGAAATTCCGCCCGTGGCTGCTCGCCGAGGCGAAGCAACGTTGCTACGTCTATCAGGATCAGTTGGAGCTGCCGATCAGCGTGCCCATCTATCCAAAGGAGCTGGAATCGCGCGTCGCGCTCTCGGATGGCACCGGTTTGTTCATTCGACCGATCAAACCCACCGACGAGGAAATGCTGCACGATATGTTTTATCGCTTCAGTCAGGAGACCATCTATCAACGGTTCTTCGCGGTGAAGAAGTTTCTCCCGCACGAGAGCCTGCAGCGATTCTGCAACGTGGACTATGACAAGGACATGACCCTCGTCGCCGTGACTCGCCGCGGTGAGATTGAGGTCGTCGTCGGCATGGCACTCTGGGCCCTAGATACTGAAACGAATTATGCCGAGGCCGCATGCGTCATCGCGGATGAGTATCAGGGACGAGGTATCGCCAGCCTGCTCACGCATCGGCTCGCCGATATTGCACGCTCGCGCGGTTTGTCCGGATTCACGGCTGACGTGCTGGCAACCAACCTGCGGATGATTCGCGTCTTTGAGAAGCTCGGCTGCCCGGTGGAGAGCACGCTGCACGGCGAGACGCTCTCGCTGCGGATGCCATTCGACGAGGCACAGCGACCGGTCCGACGCAAACCGCCGCGACCTGCCGTCACACATTCATAAACGCAGGTGGATAGACCACCATTCCTGCAGAATCGTCCAGCGCGCCGGGCGAAAGCGCAATAGCCATGAATGCCGCATCGGGCACTTCGAATGGCGCGCGAATTCCGTATCGCGATGCGGGAAGGAAACCGAATCGGGGATAGTAAGACTCGTGACCGAGGACGATGACGCGTGTATGCCCCCGCTCGCGGCATCGCTGC
>CAZSBF010000126.1:0-11645 GCA_964605185.1 uncultured Planctomycetaceae bacterium | reverse complement strand
ACGCGAATAGCCGATTTCGAGACGGCGCTGCAGAAGACTCACGCTGCCCCGGCGTGTCTGCACGATGATGCCGACGGCCTCATCAAAGAGCGGATCTCGCTCTCCCGATTCGCCCTCGCCTTCGGGGCGTAGCCGCTGCAATTCGTGATGGAACTCCGGTCTGGCTTTGCCGGAGAGGTCGGTGATAACGGCACGCAATTCCTGATCGTCAATCCAGGTGCCCTGGGCGCGAATGAGTTTCGCCGAGCCCGGCGGCAGGAAGAGCATGTCGCCCTCCCCCATCAATACTTCGGCGCCGTTCTGGTCCATGACGATTCGGCTGTCCATGCGGCTGGCCACGCGGAAGGCGACGCGGCACGGGAGATTGCTCTTGATCAGGCCCGTCACGACATTCGCTTGCGGCCGCTGCGTGGCCACGATGAGGTGGATGCCAACGGCCCGGCTCTTTTGCGCCAGACGCGAGAGGTGATGCTCGACTTCCTTGCCGCTGGTCATCATCAGATCCGCCAACTCGTCGATGATGATCACGATATACGGCAGGTGAGTCGGGATCTTCATCTTCTCTTCGTCGTTGGACGGTTGGAATCGCTCGTAGATCTGCTCCTTGGTCATGCGATTGAAGCTGCCGATGTCGCGCACGCCGGCCTCGGCGAGAAGTTCGTAGCGCTCGTCCATCTTCGTCGTCGCCCATTGCAGGATCATCTCGGCTCGCTGCATGTCGGTGACGATCGGGCACATTAAATGCGGAATTTCCTTGAAGATGGACAGTTCCACCATCTTCGGGTCGACGAGGATCATCTTTACGTGGTCGGGCCGCTGCGTCATGAGGATGGACATGACCAGCGAATTGATGCAGACGCTCTTTCCGCTGCCCGTCGTGCCTGCGATCAGCATGTGGGGCATCGTCGCGACGTCGCAGATCAACGGGTCGCCGCTGGAGTTCTTGCCGAGGAAGACCGGCAGCGCCATCTTGGTCGGCTTCACGCCGCCAAGCATGATGAGTTCCTTGAGACGCACCTTCTCCTTGTCGAGGTTTGGCACTTCGATGCCGATGGTGTTCTTGCCGGGGATCGGCGCGACCACGCGAACGGCCGGGGCCTTCAGGGCGCGGGCGATGTCATTGGCGAGCGAGTTGATCTGGCTGACCTTTGTGCCGGCCGACAACTCCAACTCGAACATGGTGATGACGGGGCCGGTCGTGATCTCCACGACGCGAACCTCGATGCGAAACTCGCCAAGCGTCTGCTCCAGAATTGCCGCCTTCTCACGGACGACGTTTTCCTGGCTGACGTTGTAGCGCGCCTCGGGGTCGCGCAGGATCGAAAGCGGCGGCAACACATAATCGCCCAACTCCGTCGGCCACGCGCTCTTGGCCGCCTTGCCTTCGACGCGATCCTTGCCGAGCATCTTGACGATCAACTGTCGCTCGGGCGGAAGCTGAGTCTCTTCATCAATGTCTTTGATCGTCGGCGGCGATTCCGGAGTGGCTGCCTCATCCACCGACTCGACCTCGCCGCTGGTGTCACAATCGTCTTCGTCGACTGAAGCCTCGTCCTCTTCCAATTCCACCTCAACCGCAGCTGGCGCTGCAACGGGCCGCAACGGCAACGGCGATGTTTTCGCCGTGTTCCCGGCGCCGATCATGACCGGCGTCAGACGTCCCTGAGGCGTAGTGGCTGCCTTGGCCGCCAATACCACTCCGCGGACCTTTCTCGACGCCAGGCCAATCCAGGCTGGAACCGCAAGCAACACATCATCGATCGTCAGCAGCAGACCCACTACCAGCGACGCCGAAACGACGAGAAGTGTTCCCATCGTGGAGAAACTGCTCTTTAGGAGCGTTGCCACCGCAATGCCGAGTATCCCGCCACGTCCTTCGACGAAACTCGCGCCGCCATTCGGGTGCATCAGCGCCACGGCCGTGGCCGTCACCGTGACCAGCAACACCGCACCGATGACACGAAGCGATACACCGCTGATCTGACGGCGCGCCATTCGCGCCAATGCCGCACCGGTCAGCAACATGAGAATCGGGTACACGCCCTCACCTAAGTAATGCAGCAACTGGAACGCCACCCAGGCGCCGGCCTTGCCGCAGGCGTTGTTCGTCGGGTAGGCCTGCGGCCAGACCGCGGGGTTCGGCCAATCGGCGGCGTGGAAGGTCAGGATGGCGACCCATGTGAAGGCAAGGCCGACGCAGGCACCTACCAGGCGACAATTGCGCAGGGTGGCCATCCGCCGCTCAAAGGCCGGATCGTCGGTAGTCTTGGCCCTTGCGGCACTTACGTTCTTCGATGTCTTTTCTGCCATATCTCCTTTGATATCGGCAGGATACGAGCGGAGGCTGGATGAGCCCACTACAAGACAAGTGCAGTCAGGAACCGCTGAACATCGATACCGTTCACCATTCCGTCCTGATTCATATCGCCGCGCATGATCGAGCAGGTCGGATGGCTTGCGGAATAACCGGCCGGATCGAGGAGTGCCTGCACGAAGTGCGACGTGTCGGCCAATTCCAGAGCACCGTTGCAATCCATGTCGCCGGGCGTTGCGGCGAGTGTCGCCTCGGCCACGGCCAGCGCGCTCTGGAATAGCGGATCCGACTGGGTTACGCCCTTGCCGATCAGGATGTAATAGGTGTCTGAGCTTGTCAGCCCTGCACTCGTGAGTTCCAAGGAGATCGCGTATACGCCGGTCGGGCCGTTTACGGGGTTCAAGCCGTCGCCGAGTAGGGTGTATTGCAGGTGAGAGTGATCGCCTTCGTCAAAGAACGCGAAGAAATCAAACCCCGCAACCGGCCCACCGCCGGTGATTCGGAGCGATGCGCCTTGCGACACAGCGAGCTGTGGCACAGGCCCGGGCGTGCCGAACACCAATTGCACAGTCTTGTACGAATTCGTTCCTGAATCGAAATACAGTGCCGGACCTGTAATGTTGAATCCAAACACGGTTCCACTGTTCACGGAGCCGCCGGTGCGACGGACTTCATAGCCGGGAAATTCCGTTGTCCAAATGCCGAATAGTTCGCCCAGCTCCGTCGTGAATATCCTGCTGGGTGTGTAAACCGTGGGATCGAGATCGTTGTCGCTCGTAAGCGTAACAACCTTTCCCGCGACGACATCCACCCAGACACGCGGGCCGTCATGGGCAAGGGCCAGCGAACCAACTGCCAACATCGCGATCGCTGAAAATGCAAAAAACTTCATCGTCAAGACCTCCAGTTAAGTTTGTTTCTGCCAAAAGGCGGCCCCATCCATCCCCGCTGAACGCTTGGATCAGCGGGGAGGATGGACAGCCTCGGCCGACTATCGGCGTCGTCGCCCGCGCGCCAGCGCTGCGGCGAAAACGAGCATGGCCAGCGCCGCCGGCTCAGGCATGACCTGAATCAACGACGAATCGAATCCCAATGCCATGGCCGCATCCATGGCGGTGTTGAGACTCGCGTTCTTGAACATGACGTAATAAAACGTGTCCGATGGCTGGACACCCGCAGCAGTGCTCGTCAGCGACAGACTGAGCAGATAGACACCGTCGTCGCCGGCCGGCGCGCCGACCAGACCAAAGTTCACGCCATCGCCCAGCATGCGATAGCCAATGCTGCTGTGAGCATTGCTGCTTTGCGAGTTGATCGCGCCCATCGGCAACGTGCCGAACGGCCCGCTGTCAGTGGTGTTCGTCATGATCGAAGGCACGGTCGTGCCATCGCCACGAAAGAGCTGAATCTGTTCCGCGCCGGGATCGGCATAAGTCGCCCCGGTCCATTCCTTCACGCCATCCATGATCGCATACCCGAAGTTTGATGCCTGAAGGTTGGGCAGGCTGCCGGACCCGCTGAAGGACCAGCCCGTGCCGGTTAGCTGGCTTTCGTACTGGAAGTTGATTCCCGGGCCGGTGGGATAGAGCGGGTTATTGAAAATATCCCGCGCATCGTTGGGCCGGGTGTACCAGCCATTGCCCGCGCCGCCCTGCAGTTCGAGCATCGGCATGACATACACGCGCTTGAGATCCGAGATCGCGTTGGGCCGCGATGCGGTATGCACAATCTCGCGAGTTTCAATCCTCCCTGTTGATGCGTTATAGGTGATTTGGACCTGGTCGCCGTGGCCATACACGGTCGCGGCCGAAGCCAGAACCAGCATCGTCACAATCAAATTCGCTTTCATAAACTGGAAGCTCCTTTCCATTCACAAATGGATGAGGGGTTAATGAGTCACAATTAAAGGTACAAAGAGATTCTTCGTGGGGTTGGTGTAGACACGACGAATCGAGAGCGATTCGGCATGACCATCCACGAAGCTGAAGTTAAGCACCGCGTCCCACGACTGAGACGAGCCGCCGTGTCGCCCGAGCGACATCTGTTTGTCGATAAGCCCGATGGTGATTTGCGGAGCCAGGGCGAGATAAAAATCCTGCACGTGAACGTGATCGCTCAGCGCATAGGTTCCCGTCTCGGCCAACTCCACGAGATGCACCACGGTCGACGGCTGCCCGATCTGCGACACCTTTTGCAGGGGCCCAAAGCCGAACGGCGCGTGCGTCGGAGAAGTGTAGTTGTTGATCCCATAGCTGGTCGTACGAAGCTTGGTCGGAGTCGATGTGCTCGTGGAACGCTGAAAATGCGGACTCCGATCGGCAGGACACCTGCGCGCCTGCGGATCGGCGCCATATCGCTTGAGCGCGCCGATCCACGAACCTTGCTCGGTCCCGTCGCCGGCCGCGAGCAGAAGGTCGTCATTGTCCGTTGCATAGGCCACCTGGGCCATTTGCAGTTGCCGAATGTTCGACAAGCATTGCGTCCGCACGGCGACACGACGTGAACTCGCCATGGCCGGCAGCACTAGCCCGATGAGCAGGCTGATGATGGCGACGACCACGAGCAGTTCGATCAACGTAAACGCCGATGCGCGGCCGCGCGCGCAGCGCGTGAGTGAGCGCATGGTCCAACTCCTGATTCAAGACTGGGAGACTCACGGCACGAAATCAGGCGGTCGGAATCGGCGCGCAGTTTGCGCGCCGACACGCCGCTCGAATCCAATACCACAATGAGATCTGGAATCAGGCCCGGGGAGGCGCTATCGGTGGATCGATGGGAAATGTGTGCGCGAATTCGTTAGTCACAAACAAGGAATCGTGTCCGACGCGCGGCGCAATACTCATTACTTCAGAGGAAATGGTGACGACGACGCCAAGGGCGACGTACATCGCGCTGACTCCGGTACAGGTGAGCGCCTGGATGACATACCCGCCACTTGAAGGCTCATCGCAATCCGCATCTTCATCGGCCTTTGACGAGCAGCACCCGCCGCCGGTTTCAGTCGATTCTTCGTCCTTCGTCGCGACACTAAGCCCGCAGCAGCAGCTCGTGCGACAGGTTTCGGCATCGCGACAGCCACAGTTGTGGCCGCGACAGGGGAAGTCTTCGTCGGAAAGTGCCGTTCCACCGCCGAATTGCGGGATGGGAAAGCCGATCGAGGCCGCGGAGAAGGCCGCGAGGATGATGAGTAGGATGCAACGGCGATGGTGCACGCGAGAATCATACCGCGCACGAGGTCGACATTTCCAATCGCTCTAACCCTTTGTCATCTTGCTTCTTAAGAAAACGTTCAGTTCTTGTGTTACGATTTGCGAATGATCGGCAATGTGGCAACACGCATTGTATTCTGGTCCGCCACCACGACGGCTCCCTGAAGGACTGGTCCGTCGTGAGAATGAAGTATTTTCTTCAGAAGATCGAGCATTTGGTCATCGGTGAGATTGCCGGCACGAAATAAGATCAAGCCCGGCCGGCTTCGACCGCTCAACGCGAGAATTCTGGCGAAATCCAAGTCTGACGTGAGCAGGATCCTGTCTTCGCTCGCAGCTATCTCAAATAAATGTTCGTCCGTTGCTCGCGAAAGTTCTCGATCCCTGACATGAAAGGCATCATGCCCCTCACCTCTGAGCCACGACTCTGTCATCGGCCAGCATCGCTGCATAGGACATGGCTTGGCGGAGGTCATCAAGCTCCAAGTCCGGGTGATTCTGCAAAATTGTCGCCTCGGATTCTCCTGCGGCAAGCATGCTTAGGATGCGGGACACCGGGAAACGCATCCCACGAATGCAAGGACGGCCGCCCATGATTTGAGGGTCGATGGTTATTCGATCAAGAGACATCAGAATACTCCTCGAAGCGTCTGTCTATCATTATAGCAAATAGCCAGATATTGCGCAGACCTACCAGACAAAGCATCTGGTTCGAATCAATCATTGCACGACGTCACATGGCGACGGAATCCCTGAGCAAGGGACCGCCGAGATTGTCATTCCACATTAGCACCAGAAATAAGGTCTGAGTTTTTCACGACGACCATTACGTTTAGACCGCTTCCTGCATTGATCCGTCCATACCCACCTAAGAAGTCCCATTCTTCAAATAGAACATGACGATTAGTCGAAAGGGAAATCAAGTCGCTCTCGCTTATGCAGAACGTAACACGCCCATCGTTGTTCGTAGGCGTCTTGTTCCCTGACCAGCCGGAGTTGCTTCTCCCATCAACGAGCACATCCGGAATCGGCGTACCGGTTTGATCAATAACTATCACGGAAAGGCAACTGGGTGGTACGCCACCATAGGTCCAAGTGATTTCCACTTCAGGCATCGAGATTCGATTCGGACAGAACAGCCATACGATGGCCCAGACGGCGACACAACCGAATGGCAAAATGGTCAGGCCGGACACGAGTTTGTATCGCACGATTCTCTCCTTCGCATTTCCTCGATCGTTCATGACGGGCTATCCGAGAAGAAGGAATTCGGTTGCCGATTTCGAAAACAGGAGAGAACGCACACGATCATCAAGCTCACTCATCGCATCAATCAGCGCCCCGGCGCGTCCTTCGCCGAGAGGAAATGGGTAATCGCTGCCGAGCGCAACTCGCTCGGGACCGAATATTTTGAGTAACTGTCGGAGCGCGTCGGCGTCGTGCACGAGTGAATCGACCCAGAAGCGAGCTGGAATTATGCCGCCTTTGCCGTCGGGCCGCGCCAGGTAGTCGCGGGGGTTCACGTTGTTGTGTTTCGCACATAGGTCGGGGCGGACTTTGAAGCCGTGCTCGATGCGGCCGATGGAGCCGGGGAAGGCGCCGCCTCCGTGTGCAAAGGCGATGCGGAGACTGGGCAGCCGCTCAAGAACGCCGCCGAAAATCACCGAGCAGATCGCCAGACTGGTCTCGGCCGGCATGCCCACAAGCCACGGCAACCAGTAATCCGGCATCCGCTCCTTGCCCATCATGTCCCATGGATGAACGAAGACGGCCGCGCCGAGGCGGGCAGCCGTCTCGAAGACGGGGAACATCTCGGCGTCGTTCAGGTTCCATGCACGCGATCGCCCCGTGAAAGAGTTCGCTTCGACATGTGTCCCGATTTGTACGCCCCGCAATCCCAGTTCGCCGGCGCACCGCTCCAATTCACGGCATGCCATGTCGGGGTCTTGCAGCGGAACCGTGCCAAGTCCTGCGAAGCGCGTCGGATGATCGCGCACCACGCCCGCGATGTGATCGTTAAGCAATCGAGAGACTTCGAGCGCATCCTGCGGCTTCGCCCAATAGCTAAACATCACGGGCACGGTCGACAGCACCTGCATGGTGACGCCGCAACGATCGCAGTCCTCGATTCGCTGAGCCGGATCCCAACAGTTGTCGGTGATTTCGCGGAAAAGTTCCTTGCCGCGCATCATTTTCGCGCAGCATGGCTTGTAATGATCGAGGCGAATGAAGCCCGAATAGCCGAACCGCGCGTCGAGATGCGGCCACTCGCGCGGAAGGATGTGCGTGTGCAGGTCGATCTTCACAATGCCGAGATTGTACCCAGCCGCCGGTCCGGCGCATTCGACGCCACAATCACCGAAATGAACAACGTGGTTACGGCGTCTTTCCAACCAAGACCGAGCGCACTCCACGCAACACGTCCCGACATGCCTCCTGCGCGCCTTGATTGGCCGCATTCGTCGCCGCCATAACGGCATAACCCTTCATCGGCGCGATTTGCACGACTGCATACCAGCGATTGTTGCTCCCGTTGTGAGCGAGCGTCGTTCCCTCGGCCCATGGTTCATCGCGGATCAGCCATCCGTATGCGTAATCCTGCCCCGGCGCGACCGTGTGAAGTCGTTTGAGCGTCTCGGGCTTCAACAGTCCGCCGCCAGCCCCCTTGCCTTGATAACCCTGAAGGTGGAATCGAGCGTACTTGGCCCAATCCCCGAGGGACATATGCGCCAAGCCGGCTGGCGAGATGACCATCGGATTATCACCAAACGGTCCCGGCTTCACCGAGCTGTAGGCTCCCATCAGCGAATCATGCCCCCAGGGCTGATCGACGTCCTTCGCCGATCCCGGAGAGCCGAAGCCCGCAGTGGTGATTCCCAACGGCTCAAACAAGAGCGACTGCATCAATTCCTCGTACGGTTTCCCAGCGGCCGCTTCACACATCGCTCCGGCGATTGCGAATCCATAATTGGAATAGGCGAACGCGTTCCCTGCGGGCGCTGCGGACGGTCGAGCGAGGATGATCTCCATCATGGCGTTGCGTTGCTCAGGCAAAGGTCCTTTGAGCGCACGGATCTTTGGCCAAGTACGCAAATCCGGCGAACGATCCTCAGGCAAGCCCGATAGGTGGCACAACAATTGTTCCAGCGTGACGTTGTGCCAGTCGGGGTGAATCGTCTCAACAAGTTTCGGAAATGCATGCGCGATGGTGCGATCCCACGACAACTGGCCTTTGTCCACGAGCACGGCGCAGAGCGTCGCGGTCATCGATTTGGTGCATGATCCGAGATGGAAACAATCGTTGGCCGTAACAGGGTTCTTCTTCGACTTTGCCTTTCGCGTGCCCACTGCGTCGGAAATGATTTTCCCGTCTTCCTGAACAACAGCCGCCGCCAAGGCGGGCACCTTTTTCTCGTCGCGTGTCGCCTCCAAAAGCGAATGCAGGGATTCAGCGCTCAGCCCGGCAGGAGGCTTGGTTTCCTGGGCAAGCGAAATGGTCGATGAACAGAGAACCGCCGCAAAAAGTACGAGTCGGGATTTCATGGGTGCATTCCTCAGAGAGAACCCAACGGAAAGCACCGGCCCGGCTCACGAAAAACCTGCATGTTGCGTGCGCAGGGGCTTTTTGCCTAGGCCAGGATGTTGAGAATCTGCCCGACGAGGTCGGCCCCCCCGGTCAAGTCCGTCGTCGATGGCTGGCCCTGTGGAGTATTGGCCGGCCACTGCGTGGGCCATACCCGGCTATTCAGCAGTTCTGCCGCAATATCGATCGGGTCTCCCTCGCGCAATGCGATCGGCGTAAACAAATCTTTCAGGCCGGAGAGCGCCTGCGAATTGACATACCCACCGGGGTCGACCAGCGACTGAGAATCTCCACCGCCAAGGAACAGCGTATTCAGGTATTGCCCGGCGTCGAACTGCCGACGGTACGCATTCTGACCGGCCGGCCATTGCGGCAATCCATACCAATAGCGCGAAGTACCGACCGACGTGCTTACCGCGGACGAACCGTACATGGATGAATTGACGCCACCGATCATGATTTCCCCCTCGCTTCGAAGGCGGCCTTCGGGCGTGCGATGAATCGCACGAGCGAAGGTCCGCGAATGCAGGAAAGACTGGCTCTTTCCCCTCGATGCGATGCTCCTGCAAGGTCCGTGCCCGTTAGCGAAGAAATACCAGCACCCAACACCAACCCGCGCAACTCGTGACGCCGTAACAAGATCACGAGCGGGCGTGCCGGGCCTTCACAAAAGAGGACGTTGTCCGGCATGTTCCCCGAATGCAACGACGTTGCCGCCCCGCAACGTCCGCTGGGTTTACCCTGCCGGTTGCGATGCCGCCTCGCGAAGGAACTGTTGCATCTCCTCCGACATCAACCCCGCCAGCACCAAACTTGTTGAGTCAATGAGTGCATGGGCAATCATGCATGGCCAGATTGATCGCGACCGCGCCGCCACCGTCGACAGGACCAGCCCCACGACGGTCGTCTGGCAAACACCCATGATTCCCTGTGTGAAGTGCAGCGATCCAAAGATCACACTCGAAATCACCACGGGCCAAAAGATTCCACGCGACAACGCCCGAAGCCTCGTGAGCACGAATCCCCTAAACAGGATTTCCTCGTAAATCCCCACGAAAATCGAAAGCGTGAAGATCAGCCACAGGGGAATGTCCGACACGCCTCCGAGAAACTCTTCCCGCTCCTTGACGAAATCAACCAGCGATCGTTGCGTGACCAATGCATAGGTCAGATTGCTGATCGCCCCACCGACGAAACAGATCGGCACCGTCAGTATGCCGATGCCCAGCCACCGCCAGCACCACTGCGTCAACCCGATGTCCCCGGCGCGCTGCCGACGATGGCGCAGCAACGCCGCCACGGCACCCATGCAGACCGCGCCGTTCAGAAAGGCGGGCAGGATTAGCGCGATATCGGGGAATCGCTGCGCCAGCCAGTGCGGGAATCCCGTTTCAAAGATCGCGGTCATAAACGCGATGGCCAGAAAGACGACGATGCAAATGTCTCGCACCGCAACGCCGCGGGATAGCGTGCAGTCGGGAAATGTCTTGGGAGCGTCGAGCGCACGCGCGACGGCATAGGAAACGGGGAACGGCTGCGGCGTTTGCGGCTCGTTGTCTGAATTTGGCGGCGGCATCATGCCGCGTCATCATACCGCTTCACTTCGCCGGCGCAACGCCAAGCACACGTGACGACAGCCAGTGATACAACAACGATGCGCCCACCAGCAGCACCCCCAGCGCCATGAAGAGCACGACGCGATAGGTCGCCTCCACATAGGCAAGGTCAAGCACCAGCACCTTTAACAACGTCACACCAAACAGCACGATGGCCATGATCCGTAGGCTCTGCGTCACGCGCACCAAGCCTACAATTAAAAAAATCATGGCGCTGCCCGCCCAGAAGATTGACAGGCTTACCTGAAATGCCAGATCGGGCTGTGCGAACTTCGTACGAAACTGCTCGTGCCCGAAGGCCCGCAGGATCTCGAACGTTCCGGTCCAGGTAAACACAAGCGCTGCAACAATTGAGAAGCCCAGCCGCCACGCACCGCCACCCATCCGCCGGTACATGAGCGGCGACATCCGCCTCGCTCCTGCCCGCGCGATCATCACCAATAGGACAAGCAGCAGGCCCATCGCCGTGGCACGATTCCAGATTGGGTCAATCAAATCCGCCCAATCTTCTTCGAAGAACGTCGCCAGCGTGTCCCATGCCATGAACTTCACGACCGCTCCGGCCGTCAACCACAAGGCACCGACTCCGGCGACCGGAAATCGAAGTGACCCCATGCACCACAGGGCCGCCAGCATCATCCACCACGCCGTCGCCCAATAGGCGTCGGTCTGCATCGCCGACACAGCCAACAACACGATGCACCCGAGCCCGCACAGCACCGCGCAGACCCGCCGCTCCCACGGGCCGGTAGTCCGCCCGCCGATCAGCAGCACCGTCACCAAGCACGACGTCAGTGACAGCCCGGCGGCCATGACCGTCAGCCAGGTGTAGTCAAAATAATTCCGAACCGTCCACAACTCGGTCAGCGTTTCGTCGGCAAACTCAAACATGAACAAATGGGTAAACGCCGCGATGACCAGAC
>CAZSBF010000125.1:0-11712 GCA_964605185.1 uncultured Planctomycetaceae bacterium | reverse complement strand
CGCACGATCATTCACTGGGCATGACGCGCCTCAATGTGATGATGGGGCTTGCCTCGTTCTACTTGATTCGCGATGTCTTCGAACAATCGCTCGGGCTGCCGGATGGCATTGATGAAATCCCGCTGGCCATTCAGGATCGCACGTTCAACCCCGATGGCTCGCTGAAGTATCTCTCCGTCTGGGATGAGCACTTCTTTGGCGACACCATGCTCGTCAATGGCAAGGTGTGGCCGTACTTGAATGTGCGGCAGGGCAAGTATCGCTTCCGCCTGCTGAACGGCTGCAACTCGCGCGTGCTGACGTTGGCACTGTCCAATGGCGCATCGTTCAGTGTCATCGGCAGCGATGGTGGATTGTTGCCAGCGCCGGTAACCGTTCCACAACTGACCTTCGGTCCTGGCGAGCGGTATGACGTGGTGATGGACTTCGCGTCTTATGCACCGGGCACGCAGATCACGCTGGCGAATTCCGCACCAGCGCCGCATCCGGGCACGCCCGGTGTCGGCGTCGTTGCGAATGTGATGAAGTTCATCGTGACCGCCACGCCGGGCCATACCGATGCCGTGCCCGGTTCACTGCGGCCGTTTGAAGCCATTCCCGAGGGCGATGCCGTTCGCACGCGCGAGTTCATCCTGAAGAAGCAAGCCGACCCGTGCACCGGGCAGGCGTGGATGATTAACGGCCTCGGCTGGGATGACATTACCGAATACCCCAAGGCCGGGGAGACGGAGATTTGGAGCTTTATCAATCAATCGACCTTCACGCATCCGATGCACGTGCATCTGGTGATGTTCCAGATTCTGGACCGGCAGAACTTCACGCTCAGCGGCAACACCGTGATCCCCGTTGGGCCGCGCGTCGCACCGCCGGCGCACGAGGCCGGGTGGAAGGACACGGTGCTGGCGGCTCCGAATCAGATCACACGGGTGATCATGAAGTTCACGGATTACACCGGGCTGTATCCGTATCACTGCCACATCCTCGAACATGAGGATCATGAAATGATGCGGCAGTTCAGCATGGGCTGCACCAAGGGGGACCTCGATCAGAATCTGAAGATTGACGGGCGGGATATCTCGCTCTTTGCTAGCGAGCTGATCACCGGCGGCACGCCGGGGACGGCGGAGTTTTGCGCGGCGGACATGAACGACAGCGCGGGGATCGACATGGCGCTGGACTTGCCGAGTTTTGTGGATTGTGTGCTGAATGCGGTGTGTCCGTAGCAGCACGCTGCCTGCATTTGTGTCACGCATTAGTTTCTTGAAGATTCATCAGTCTCTTTGAGAGCGGCGTGTTCGCGGCCGTCGGCAGTTCCGGGGCTTTGCTTTTCATGACTGCCCGCATCAACATCGTCGCGCTTTTCCTCGCCGTTGTCATAGGGGATTGGTCCCATTCCCTCACCGATGGCCGCACACATCACAAGTGAAACCAACATGCCGACTGCTGAGCCACCGACGATCAGACTGGGAAGGTATTCTCGCTTGAAACCCAGCAACCCATTGCTCATTTCTCGATCGGAGGTGGATGAAAGCGAAAAGATGATCACGTCCAATACCACAAAGACAAGTGCAACCACCAGCCAGCCGCTCTTTGCGAACCGTTCGCCCTTAAAGGCGCTACCGAGAATGTAAGCCAACGGAGGAAGCCCGAGCCCGACGACGAAACAACAGAAGAATTCGCCGTCAGCGAGGATCATGAGAACGCCTCGGTCTCGTCATGCACAGCGTGCTGGTCGCCGCGGATGCGGATGACCACGCGGCGGATGACGTAGTAGAACACCGGTGTGAGGATGAGGCCGATCAGGGTCACGCCGAGCATTCCGGAAAAGACGGCCGTGCCGAGGGTGCGGCGCATTTCGGCGCCGGCGCCGGTGGCGAAGGTCAGCGGAACGACGCCGAGGATGAATGCGAACGAGGTCATCAGGATCGGCCGCAGGCGCAAGCGGCAGGATTCCACCGCCGCTTCCAGCGGGCCGCGCTTGTCTTCCTCCTCGCGCTGTTTCGCGAATTCCACGATGAGCACGGCGTTCTTGCAGGCCAGGCCGGCGAGCACGACGAAGCCAATCTGCGTGAGGATGTTGTTGTCCATGCCGCGGGCCCAGACGCCGAGCAGCGAACAGAGGATGCCCATCGGCACGATGAGGATGATGGCCAGCGGCAGGGCCCAGCTTTCATACTCGGCCGAGTGCGTCAGGAAGACAAACAGCACGCAGAGCGGGAAGATGAGGAAGATGGTGTTGCCCGACAAGTTCTCCAGATAGGACAACTCCGTCCATTCATAGCCCATCCCGCGCGGCAACTCGGCCGCGGCCAGCGCCTCCAACGATCTCACCGAGTCATTGGAACTGAAGCCGGGAAGCGTCGCGCCGTTGACGGCGGCCGCCGGGTACATGTTGTAGCGCTGCATGACGATGGGTCCGCCGACGTCGCGCACCTTAATGAGCGTGCTCAACGGGATCATCTCGCCGGATGCGTTTCGCACCTTTAGCTGGCCGATGTTGTCGGGGTGGAGCCGGAATTTGGAGTCGGCCTGCACGTTGACCTGCCAGGTTCGGCCGAAGCGGTTGAAGTCGTTGACGTAGTAACCGCCGAGGAAGACCTGCATGGTGTTGAAGACGTCGCTGATGTTGACGCCGAGCATCTTGCACTTCGTGCGGTCGACGTCGGCGTAGAGTTGCGGCGTGTCGGCGCGCATGCCGCTGAAGACACCGACGAGGCCGGGCGTTGCGTTGGCCCTGGTCACGAAGTTCTCGGTTTGCTGTTGAAGCGTCTCCATTCCGAGATCGGAGCGATCCTGGATCATGATCTTGAAGCCGCCGGCGTTGCCGAGTCCGTCGACGGCGGGCGCGCCGAAGACGGCGACGATGGCCTCCTGCACCTCGTGAAAACAGCGATCGCGCAGGGTGGCGATGATCGCCTCGCTGCCCTTGGCCGGGTCGTGGCGATTATCGAATTCGTCGAGAACGGCAAACATGGAGCCGAGGTTGGAGCCGTTGACGCCGAGGAGGAAGGACTGGCCCGCGACGCCGACGCTGTGTTTCACACCGGGGATTTCGCGGGCAATTTTTTCAATGCGTGCGAGCACGGCCTGAGTACGCTCCAGCGATGCAGAGTCGGGAAGCTGGACGTTGGCAAGCAGGTACCCTTTGTCCTGCGATGGAATGAAGCCGGTCGGGACGGACTTGAAGCTCCAGTGCGTCAGGACGAGAAGCCCGGCATAAATAAGCAAACACACTGCGCTCAGCCGAAGACACCGCCGAACAATGCGTGCGTAACGCTCGGTCGTTATGGCAAAGAGGGTGTTGAAAAGCCGGAAGAACCAGCCGAGGATGGCGTTCATCATTCGCGTAAACCAGTCGGGCTTGGCGCCACGGGCCGGCAGGAACAGGGCCGTCAGGGCAGGGCTAAGCGTGAGCGAGTTGAAGGCGGAGATGAGCGTCGAGGTGGCGATGGTCAGGGCGAATTGGCGGTAGAACTGGCCGGTGATGCCGGACACGAAGGCCGTGGGGATGAACACGGCGCTGAGGCCGAAGGCGATGGCGATGACGGCGACGGTGACCTCGTTCATGGATTTGTACGAGGCTTCGCGCGGCGACAATCCGCGATGGATCCAGCGCTCCACGTTTTCTACGACGACGATGGCATCATCGACCACGATGCCGATCGCGAGGACCATGCCAAAGAGCGAGAGGTTGTTCAGGCTGAAGCCGAGCAACTTCATGACGGCGAAGGTGCCGATCAGCGACACGGGCACCGCGATCAGGGGGATCAGCGCCGACCGCCAGTTTTGCAGAAACACCAGCACCACAATCGCCACGAGAATGACGGCCTCGATCAAGGACTTGAACACCTCGCGGATCGACTCGCGCACGAAGGGCGTGGTGTCATAGACGATGGAGTAATCCAGGCCTTCGGGGAAATACTTTTTCAGATCCTCCATTCGCGCCCGGATGTGGTCGGCCGTTTCGAGGGCGTTGGAACCGGGAAGCTGAAACATGGCCAGGCCGACCGTGGGCTTTCCATCGAGCGTGCAGGCGATGTCCTGATTTCGCGCCCCCAGTTCGACGCGGGCCACGTCGCGCACGCGTGTCACTTCGCCCTTGTCGCCGGATTTGAGGATGATCTGGGCAAACTGATCTGTGTCGATGAGGCGGCCGAGCGTATTGATGATGTACTGAAAATCCTGGCCTGGCGGCGCGGGGGGCTGGCCGATCTGGCCGGCGGCGACCTGCACGTTCTGCTCGCGAAGGGCGGCCACGACATCGAGGGTGGTCATGCTGTTGGCGGCGAGTTTCTCGGGGTCCAGCCAGACGCGCATGCTGTAATCTTTTCGGCCGAGGAAAAAGACATCGCCGACGCCCTGCACGCGGGCCAATTCATCGCGTACCTGAATCGCCGCATAGTTGCTGAGATAAAGTTGGTCGTATCGGCCGTCGGGCGAGAAGAGATTCACCACGAGCAGAATGCTGGGTGAGCGCTTTTGTGTGAGGACGCCGGTCTGGCGGACGGCCTCTGGCAGGAGCGGCTGGGCAATGGCGACGCGGTTCTGCACGCGAACCTGAGCCATGTCGAGATCGGTCCCGACCTTAAAAGTGATCGTCAGAGTGTAGGATCCGTCGTTGGTCGACTGCGACGACATGTACATCATGTCTTCGACGCCGTTGACCTGCTCCTCGATTGGCGAGGCGATCGTCTCGGCGACGACCTTGGCATTCGCGCCGGGATACACGCAACTGACCTGCACGGTCGGCGGGGCGATTTCGGGATACTGCGCAACGGGCAACGTGAAGGCGGCGATCGCGCCCACCAGCGTAATGACGATGGACAGCACCGACGCGAAGATGGGGCGATCAATAAAGAAGCGGGAAAGCACCGATCATCCTCGGGAGTGAGTCGACGCGGTTTGTTGGGCTGCCGGTTGCGTCGCGGCAACATCCTTCGCCGCGTCGATGGGCTTGACGCTCATGCCCGGCCGAACGCGTTGCAGGCCGTTGACGATGATCTTGTCGGTGGGGCCGATGCCCTCGGTGATCACGCGCAGCCCCTCGCGCAACACGCCGACCTTGACCTTGCGATACTCGGCGACGTTCTTGTCGTTCACGATCATCAAATAGCGCTGCCCTTGATCGCTGCCGATGGCACGCTCGTTCACCAGTATGGACTTGTACGGCTCGCCAATGGGAATCTGAATGCGGGCGAAGAGGCCCGGAAGCAGGAGGCCGTTAGGATTGGGGAAACGGGCACGGACCTGAACCGTGCCGGTGCTGCGGTTCAGCTGCGTGTCGCAATAGTCAATGTAACCCTCGTGCGGATAGCCTTCCTCATTCATGAGGCCCATCGATGCAGGCCGCTTTTCAAGTGCAGCCACATGTTCAAACGTGCCGTTTTCCGCGCGAATCCGATCGCGGACCGTGAGGGCATCCTGCTCGCTCACGTCGAAATAGACGTGAACATCGTCGTCATTGGTGATCATTGCCAGCGCGGTGTCATCAGCAGTCACGAGGTTTCCGGCATCAACCAGATTTCGGCTGATCCGACCGGAGATCGGCGCTTTCACCTGTGCGTAGTCCAGTTGCAACTTGGCCTGTTCGACCGCGGCGCGGGCGGCGGCAAGATCGGCGCGGGCCGCATCAAGGCGGCTCGTCGTCGCCACGCGTTCATCCTCGGCCGCTGATCCGGTCGCCATCAGATCGGTGATGCGCTTGGCATCGAACTCCGCCTTGTCGATGGTGGCCTGCCTCGCAAGTACGTCGGCCTCAGCCTTGTCGAGTTGCACCTTGAACGGGCGCAGATCGATGACGAAAAGTAATTGCCCTTTCTGAATGCGCGTCTGCGGCATGAAGTGATAGGACTCGACATACCCCGTGACACGCGGCCGAACCGTGACAGTCTCAAGTGCCCGGGTATATCCCGAGTACTCAATCCGATCGCGAATCTCCTTCACAATCGGGGTACTGCCCGTGACTTCCGGCGCAGCCATCGGGGGCATCGCCGGCTTGCGGCCTTCGCAACCTGCGAAAACCGGGAGCAGTGCAACGGGAATGGCCCAAAGGAATGGGTGCTGTTTCTTCATGCGAGGCATCGTTTGGAGTTATAGCGCGGCAACCGCGCATCGGCCCGCTACTCCTCACATGTCACATCGGCCCGGGCTGCGACAGCGCGCGCAGCGTCTCGACATAGGCCATGCGAAGCTGATGGAGCGTCGTCTCGAGCGTTGCCTTTTCGTCGGGGTCGAGGTTGTTGGCCGTCTTTTTCTCCAGCACGTCGAGCAGGTCGATGTGATGTTTCGCCGCGTCGAGGTTCGGCGGGATTTCCTGCCCACCCGGACCGGCAAAACCGCCGAGACCGATGACGGCCTGCATGGCGAGAAGCTGGACCAACCCGAGAAAATCGGCCTTGGGGATGCCGGCGGCTGGACCAGCATGGCTTTCCACGGTGTCGGCGAGCTGTTCCTTTTCGCGAGCGGCCTGTGACTTCCAATCGTCGTCTATTTGGATTCGGGGGGCGTCGGACATGGCGCGGCCTTTCCACTGGAGGCAGTTGAAGGATGGATGCTGGCGAACCGGTGTCTGGAGTACGCTCTACAAATGAAACCCGGTCCGTTAATAGAGGCAGGATAGGCGTGAAAAGGTGGAAAAAAAAGGGCCAGGGTGCGGAACGCAGTTGGGGGGAACCGCGCAAACCCGCAGCGCCTGGCCGGGACTTCGATTATAACATTTTTTCGGTCCGAAACAAGCGTTCGAGGGGTTCGGGTGGATTTTCTTCGCAGAGATTGCAGCGACAGGAGTTACAGCCGTCGGACATTCGATGAAATCACAGGTTAAGGGGCATTCGCACTGTTTTGCGCGCGGCGAGCGATTCGAATGCACCATGCCACGAGGACGGCATTTACGAGAAAGAAGAGGAGAAAAAGCGGGAGTCCGGCGATGCGAAAGGCGTCGGCGTGCAAGGGAAAAAGCTCAGTCATGTCCATCCGAACCGACCGAGTCAATTCGCGAACAAAAACAATGTCCGCGAGCACGGTCGCTTGACCAATTGAGCACGCAAGCAAAACACCGCGGTGAAGCCCGGCTAATCGAGATTGGACAATCCATGCAATCGGTTGTGCAATCAGACCGAGCAACAACAGGTAACCGCTGATGGCAAAGTCAATTTCGCTCGCGAATCGCGCTATCGACGGCTCTCCCTTTGTCGCAACGAAGATAAGTACGGGGCCGAAGATAAGGCACGCACTAGAAATGCCGATTATTGTCACGGTGACGCGTCCAGTTGCCTGACTCACACCTCGCGCGACAATCTGCCACGCAACGATAAGCAGCATCGTTGGAAACGATGTTAGGAACCAACCCAGCGAACGAGTGTATGCCCCCGGGGTGTGGTGAAACATTTCACCCCGTTGATACACGTCGGCCCAGGACTTTGCATCGAGGCTGAGCATGTGGTTCTCCGACCACGACCATGCCGTGAACCCAAAGCAGGCGAGGGCCGCGAGGGCAACGATTGATTCCCGCCAGGCCGGGCCGCGACGGATGCGGTCCGTTTTCAACAGGTAGAGAAGATAGAACCCCACGATCAGCACGGGGACGATGGCCATCCAGCGGTGAAAGAGCAGCAGGTTCGCCGTGTAGAAGCTCTTGCGATAGAGGATCTGCAGGAAGAGCAGCGGCGCAACGCCGGCCGTGATGGCGGCGCTGGTGGCGAAGGGCAGCCAGTCGCGCAGGGTTTCGTGGATCGGGTCCGGCGCTTCTTCAGTCGCATCCGATGCTGCTTTTTGTTTTCGCCGAAATGAAATTGCGCGATTGAGAAATCGCCCAAAGACAAGGTAGGCGCTGCCCGCGAGCACGTATTGCATGAACACGAGATGCACCAGCAATGTGACCATGTAGGCCGTGAGATAGAACGCCGTCGGCGCGGGATAACAAAATGGAAACGGGCGATCCATCAGGGGTCGTTCCTTTTGTCGAGCAACCTGTCCACCCCGGGAATTGGCAATCGTCTTACCTGATTGTCGCCAGGCATCGTCGTTGGAATCAGCCTGAATGCACCCGGGCTGTGCGTCGTCGGAATTGGAATCACGCTCCTGCGCGGCGTCGGCACCTCAGTAACCGCCCACATTTCCTTGAGTTTCCTCAGCCGCTCCTCTGAATCCGTTACGGGTTCGCGTGCCAGCGACGAACTTGCCGCAGGTTGGGATGTGGTCGCGTCATTTGGACGCATCCACGGTGGTACATTCGTCATGTTTGGAACGACCGCGGAAATTGGCTGCGGAGGCGTCGACACGGCCCACTCCTTCGGCCGCTCGGCCTTTTCCCACTCGATCAGTTGCACGATGGCCTCAAGCTCCGCCGCGTTGCCCGCAAAGGGAGGCATGAACTCCTTGGTATGTTCGAGGCGCGCGATATTCAATCGCCGCTGCTCGGTGGTCCACGAACCGGCCAGATGGGTCAGGCCGTTCATGCCGGACATGGTGTGGCAGACGCTGCATTGCACGCGAAAGACCTTGGCCCCGAGGCGCAGTTGGTCGCTGGGATATTGCCCGGTGTTTTGGAGGGGATAGGGGTCTTCCGTGGTGCAGCCGATTTCCTTCAATCGCGCGACCTCTGTCGGGCGGATGGAGTTGGAGTACAGATGTTCACGAATCGTGAACGGCTTGCGAACGCCCTCGCGGACGAATTCGCCTCCGGCCGTCGCTCCAAACGCCAACGCCACCAGCAGCGTGGCGGTCGCGCCGTTGATGTAGAGCTTTCGACGAATCAGCCCGATCAGGGCATAGAGGCCGATGAGAAGCGATGCACCGATGGCCAATGTCATGAACAGTGTCATTGCGGCGCTGCCGCCCAGCACCCACGACCGGCTGTCCGGCGGAATCACGCGAAGGTACCACACGCCCAGTGCCGGCATGAAGACCATCGGCGCGAGCAGATAGGCCGACTGATTGAGCAACCCGCGCCGCGCCGAGAGGTCGAGGTCGTGCATGGCGTTAATCACGATGCACGCGGCGAGTGAGGCGATGGTGAGCGACGTAATCGTGCGATAACACAGTGACGGCCAGAAGCTGGGGTTGAAGAAGCCGGCCCAGACATTCTGCGTACGGGTCCACTCGCCGGGCGTCAACTGCCACGAGAGGATGCCGTTGATCCAGAACAGGCTGAACCACGCCGCGACGGTGTACAGCACGAGCAATGTCATGCGATCGCGATCGTTCAGCCGAGGCCCGACGCGGTAGAAGGCATAGCCCGAGACGACTTCAAGACAGAAGAAGGTCCACTCAATGGCCCACACCCAGTGGAACTGATCGACCATGACGCCGATGGTCCGCGGGCTGATCTGGATCGTGGTGAACCACATGCCGACGCCGGTGAGCGCGCCGACGACGAAGGAGACAAGCACGAGGACCTTGAAATAGCCGTCGAGCAATTTGCGGGCGTGCGGACTGCGCCCGGTCGAGGCGAGTCGCTGGAAGTAGCACATGACCATGCCGCCGCCGATGGCGAACTGCGCGAGGAAGACGTGAAAAATGCCCAGCCCGCCGATGACGACACCCTTCATGAGCGGGCCGAAGTCGTTGATGGGGTAGTACGTCATGGCGTCTGCCGCGCCAATCGCGCGGGTCGGCGTTAATACCGAAAGTGTTTGATGTTCTCGCCCTGCGCTTCGATGTGCGTCATGGCGTCGATGCCCAGTTGGAGGTGGATGTCGGCCCAGTCGCGCGTGACGCGGGCGTCGCTCTCCTCGGTCTTCACGCCATCGGGGGTGATCGGCACGTCGGAAACGAGCAGCAACGCGCCGCGGGCGATTTCATTCCGATGGCCAACGATGAAGACGGTGGCCGTCTCCATGTCGATGGCGATGGCGGTCATATCCTGCAGGCGTCGTTGAAACTCCGCGTCGTGCTCCCACACGCGGCGGTTGGTCGTATAGACGACGCCGGTGCGATACTCGTGGCCCGCCTCGGTCAGCTTCTGCGACACGAACTTGTGCAGCTTGAACGACGGCAGCGCCGGCACCTCCGGCGGGAAGTAGTCGTTCGACGTTCCCTCGCCGCGGATTGCCGCGATGGGCAGGATGAAGTGACCGATCTCGCTGGTGGTTTTCAAGCCGCCGCACTTGCCGAGAAAAAGCACGCCGCGCGGCTTTCGCGCCGAGAGCAGGTCCATGATGATCGCGGCGTTGGGTGAGCCGATACCGAACTTGACGATGGAGAGGCCGCGGCTGTTCGTCGCCGCCTGCATTGGGCGATCCTCGCCATACACGTCACATTTGAACTGCTCGGCGAAGTGGGCGACATAGTTACTGAAATTCGTGAGGAGGATGTAATCGCCGAAGCGATCGATCGGCATCCCGGTGTAGCGTGGCAGCCACGATTGAGCCAGTTCGAGCTTGGTGGGCACAACGACTCCTTCGATTCAGCGGATGCACAGCCCGAGCGATCCGTTCGCGTGATTGTATCGAACCGCGAGCCGTGCGACATCGGCGAGTGGAAGGGGCACACACTGACCCATACACTGACACTATGCCCTCACCCGATCCGGTCACGCCGCCTCCTGTCGCCGACAGCAAACCGCCCGCCGCGCCGGCCGCCGGGCTGAAGCGCCGGGAGTGGCTGGCGCTCGCGGCGGTTTACCTGCTCTGCGGGCTGCATTTCTCCGATGTGGCCACAACGCTCGTCATCGGGCTGATGACGATCCTTGCCTATCAGTGCATCTACCGTCGAAACCGAAAGGCCATCCTGCTGGTCGTCAGTGTGGTCGTGTCGTTTATCGCTTTTTCCTACGCGGGCAAATATGTCATCCGCCGGGCCATCGCACTGACGAACCAGACCGACGTCGACCATCGCATGAAGCCTAACAAGGCCGCCGGCATCAATACCGACGGCCTTCGCTGCCCGGTGGAGGCGTCGGACTTTTCGGCTGACACGTTCAATATCATTTTCCTGGGCGACTCGTTCACGTATGGGTTCAAGCTCCAGCCGGGCGACCTTCCGTTTCCAGAATTGGTGGAGGCGCAGATTGCCGCGACGAATCCCACGCGCCGCGTGCGGTGTGTGAACTTCGGCTGGACCTCGTCGTCGCCGCTGTTGTCGAGCCGGGTGCTGAAGGAGATCGGAAGTCACTACAAACCAAGCCTCGTCGTGTTCACGCTCGACATGACGGATTTCCATGACGACCTTCGCTATGCCTATTGCGATCGCGAGGACATACTCGATGTCTCGCCCGGGGAGTTCGTCCTGGATCGTGTGGGGCTGGGCGACGCCTATGCGCAACTTCGCCGCCGTTGGATGGCGGCGGAGTATTGGAGCCGGCTTCTCGGCCGAGAAATCCTCGCCCCCTATGACAAGTACTTCATCGTGAATCAGCCGTTGGAGCAGAGCCGTCCGTTCCTCGGCGAGATTGAAACAAACCTGATCGACATCGGCCGCTACTGCAGGGAAACGCTCAAGGTGCCGTTCGTGGTTGTCATGATCCCGCGACACTATCAATACACGGATGTTGAATGCCCGCAGGACAACGAGACACGCTTCTACCGGCGCGGCGGCCCTTATCTGATGGAGGCCTTCCGCTGGCTGGATGACTATCGAACGCGCGTGGCATTCCCGTGCCACTCGTTGCTCGATGAGTTCAAGTCATCGGCGGAGCACCCGCACTGCTTCGTGGACGATCCGCATTGGAATCAGCTCGGCCACACCATCGCCGCGCGCGGCATGATGCGCGTG
>CAZSBF010000124.1:0-12282 GCA_964605185.1 uncultured Planctomycetaceae bacterium | reverse complement strand
CCTGTGACTGTTAGTTCGCCGATGGCCTCTCCCTTTAAGAACGCACCCCAAAGTGTTCGGATTTCGGGCACACCCCAAGGCACATCGTGCGAGACATTCGTAACCACGATCAGGCTCGAATTTGACAGGTGCTTCGACATCTCCCGTGTACCACCTACCGTCGTCCTCGCATCCAGGTCGCCCACAATCATTAACACCGGCGAATTCGATTTCACCGGTGTGCGAAACGCCTCCCCAAGGTCTGGCGCCCCCCAAGCTTTGGAGACGCCCGGATAAGGGAAATTTGAGGCGTCCCCCAGAATACATGACTTTGCCTCCTCCGCAATTCGCGATGCACGCGTTTGCGATGCTCCAGACGCACTGTCCATCACCATCGCCATGGCCGACTGAATCCCGTCTTCCTTTCGGAATGCCGCCAATTCCCTCGCCGCCTCCCCCCAATCCCCACTTTTCATTGCTTGAATTAACGCGGGCAGTTGATCGATCCCCCTTCTGGACCGACTCAGCTTATCCGCGATTATGCCCTGCACATCAAAAACGCTTAGCCCGACGCGCTCGCCGTCCACATCAACGATCACCGGCTTTTCCCGAAGGCGTTCGAGAATCCCTTTCACATCATCCACAAAGTCAGGAATGCGTGTCCCCCACGCGGTGTCCGCCTTGATCAGCGCGGCAACACGCGCTAGGGTCACGTCCGCATCACTCGGCAATTTGAGTGTGTCGTCCGGCCCCTCGGGACAGATGAGCACGGACCGCTCAATGTGCTCCTCATGCCGCCGAAGCGTCGCAAGAGCTAGGTGCGACCCGTAACTCTCTCCCCACAGCACGATTTTTTCATAGCCCAGTGCAGCTCTCACCGCGTCAATGTCGTCCGCACTCTCCACGGTCGTATACCCGGAAAGGTCAACGCCCTTTTTCCGAAACCGCTCGGCCTCGGCCTTGCATTTCGATTGGATGATCTTCAGCATTGCTGTAGGGTCGCCAGGCTTCGCAAGTGGAAAGTTGTAGCGCACGCTGCTGTCTAGGTTGGGTCGCGACAACCCGACGCCACGCTGATCAATCGCAATCAGATCCCCGCCGAGCAACTCCAGAATCGAACGGCCTCCGCCGGCCATGTGTCGCTTGGCCATGTCAATGCTCGACCCGCCCGGTCCACCGGCCAGCATGAAAACAGGAGGCCCGGGTTTCGGCAGGGGGGAGGGCACGCGAAGAAACGCCAGCGTGATTGCCTTGCTTTCTTTCTTGGCACGATTCTCAGGTACCTTGAGTCGACCTATTTCCGCATCCATCGTGCCGCCGCCGCGCACCGGAATCGCTTCTTTCTTGATCGTCACTGATTCCTGCGCCGCACAGAGGGCTGACGCGAAGAAAACGGCTGCAACTCCCACTCCATGTTTCATAGCTGCCTCGTTAATACTGGCGTTGTAGACTTCGAGGTTTGCCGCGAGGACATGCACAATCGCGGAAGGGGCCGTCGATGAACCCCACGCCACGGGCGCGCAAGATCCATACGGCGTCCAAATACGCGATTCGCGCGGATACTTCCTTCAGTGATGTGTTGGTAACGAAGATCGATTTATTTCAACAGAACGACGCTGCCGGTAGGAATCTCCCGGCCCGATCCTAGCTCCGCGTCTCGGTAAGGATTTCGCGCCCGGCTCGCGAGGTACCTTCAGTCTTCAAGAACGACCACCGGTCTCCGCTCAGCCCGCCCTTTTTCTTCACCGAATTTCGGTGATCCAGCAGCAAGTCCTTTGGGCCGCGGCGTGTCGTCCCAAGGTCTGTTCGATGAACGAACCGAACACCCACCCGGGCGATTCCGTCCTCGGGCCGGCGAACATTCACCACCAGAGCCAGCTCTTCGCGCGGCTTGCCTTCTGATGCTCCGTCATTCGACTCGAACCGAACATAGAGATATTGGCCTAGGTTCGGAGCGGACCCCGCTCCGGCCATCAGGCCCGCTCCACCCGCCGAAAGGTCGAGCATGTGAACCGGTATCTGTTCGTCCTGCGATTCATAACGAATCGTCGTGGGGACAAATGCATGGGTGCGGGGGTGGGCACGACGTTCGAGTGTTCCGGGGTCCATATCCCGTGCTCCGTGTGTGTGTGGCGTCCTTGCCGGCGACCATTCGCGCCAGGGATGGCCCTCCTGCATCGGTTCACGGACTTGCCCTATTTACTTAGAATGCACTACCTTGCAATTGCGACCGGCCCGTGCCCTAATGCCCGGCCGATGTAAGTCGCTTGCCCGGCGCGGCGATCCTCCGTTTCGCCCAAACTGATCCAAAAAAGAGGCTGCCTCATGAAATGGTCTGAGTTTCTGATCCCCACAACCAAGGAAGTCCCGAAGGATGCCACCGTTCCTTCGCACCAACTCATGATCCGGGCAGGCCTCATCCGCCAACTCGCCGCGGGTGTCTATAGCTACCTCCCGCTCGGTTATCGCACTCTTCGGAAGGTCGAGCAAATAGTGCGCGACGAAATGAACCGCGCCGGAGCCATCGAGCTGCACATGCCGGTCATGCACCCGCTCGAACTCTGGCAGCAAACCGGCCGCGTCGCCGCGATGGGCGACGTGCTCTTGCGTCTGCACGGCCCTGAGGGCGACTGGCGCTCGCAGACCGTCCTCGGTCCCACCCACGAAGAACCGATTACAGAAATCGCCCGTGCCTACCTCAACAGCTACAAACTGCTGCCCGTCAATCTGTACCAGATCCAGGTGAAGTTCCGTGGCGAGGCCCGCCCCAAGTCCGGCGTCCTCCGCACGCGCGAGTTCTTGATGAAGGACGCCTACAGCTTCCATCGCGACAAGGAAAGCCTCGATGAAGGCTACCAGAAGATGTACGACGCCTACTGCCGCATCTTCTCACGCTGCGGGCTACCGTACATCGCTGTCGAAGCCGAAAGCGGTCCCATCGGCGGCGATGCCTCGCACGAATTCATGGTCCTGACCGAGGCCGGCGAAGACGTCGTCGCCATCACGGAGAACGGCGATTACGCCGCCAACACAGAACGCGCCGGCTGCGCGCCATTGCCGCAAGACAACACACCGATGGGCACAGTTGCAGATGTGCACACGCCCAACCAGCGGACCATCGACGAAGTCTGCGTATTCTTAAATACCAAGCCATCGCAGATGATCAAGACGCTTGTGTATGAGTTAAGTCACGCCGACAAGAGCGCAATTATTGACAACTTAGATCGACGCATGAATCAGCTGGAACATCAATCAGGTGTCAAGACGGCGCACGCGACAAGCGGCGCTTTTTTTAAAGAAACAGTTGTTGTGTTGGTTCGGGGTGATCATGAAGTCAACGAAAATAAACTAAAGCGAATTACAGGCGGTACGATTCAATTAGCCGATCCCGTGAGAATTGAGTATCTCACCGGCGCCGCGGTCGGTTTCGCCGGCCCGCACGCGCTCAAAGGCCCGCATCGTCTCATCGTCGATCAAGCGGTCGCCGTCATGCGAAACGCAGCCACCGGCGCATGCAAGACCGATTATCACGTAACCGGTATCAACCCCGGCCGCGACTTCCCGCTCACCGGCGAACATGTCACGGTTACCGACGTCCGCACCGTCATCGATGGCGATCTCTCGCCCACCGGCAGCGGTTCGCCCATCCGTTTGAAAAAGGCCATCGAGATCGGCCACGTCTTCAAGCTCGGCACGAAATACAGCGACGCCCTCAAGGCCACCTTCCTCGACAACGACGGCAAGCCCAAGAGCCTCATTATGGGTTGTTACGGCATCGGCCTGAATCGCATCATGGCCGCCGCGATCGAATCGCATCACGACGAAGGCGGCATCCTGTGGCCGATGAGCATCGCCCCGTTCGAAGTGCTCATCGTCGCCCTCGACCCGCGCGAAACCGCGGTCATGGACGTGGCGCAAAAACTTCATGACGACCTCGCGGCCGCCGGCGTTGATGTCCTATTCGACGACCGCGACGAGCGAGCCGGCTTCAAATTCAAGGACGCCGACCTCATCGGCGTGCCGCTCAGAATCACGGTCGGCCGCAAGAGCCTCGCCGACGGCTTCGTCGAATTGAAGCGTCGTGACGCGCAAGACGTGCAAAAGCTCGACCCTGCCGAGGCCTCCCGCGCCGCATTTGAGCACGTTTTGCAAGGCAGACAATGAAACCGCGGTTTTCGCCGTCACACCGATTTCCAATCCCTTCCCCTTGATAAGGGGAGGGTCAGGGTAGGGTTGCGAAGTTGAGATAATTGTATGGCCAGTTGATAAAGTCTCGCCGCACGCTTGCTTAACTTCGCGGTTGAGTTCCTGTTTGCCTATGATTGTGTAATGCGGAGTCCGTGTCACTGGTTGGCAATTAGCGCCTCGGTACTGCTCGGTATTGCAGGCGCATATGGATCGCAACACTACTTCGAGCGGCCAACCGTCTTCTCACCATTTCTTAATGAGCGTGGTATCTTCACGGTTGAGCACTATTTTGGTGGCATTCGGAATACAGACCCGAATGGACTCCCGCCCCCAGAAGAAAAAGACGACCCTCTGCTTGCCGCATTTTGTCATGAAGCAGAACGACTCGCTCTCGCCAAGAAATGCCCCCAAACAAGAAAGTTTTACATGTTCAGCCGCAATGGTCCTTGGTATCCATCTGGATGGCCGTTTATCTCACAGGAATATGGTTTTCTAGTTGCTCTTGAGGAGAATGACTGTAGGACGAAAGAGTGCCCGAAGTACTGGGAAATGATTATTGCTGAAGACGGCGGCTCCCGCTTTAGGCTCTCCGGATTCCTCGGTAACTCAGTCGTTTTTTCTGCGTCAGCATTTATCCTCATAAGGGCGCTTCGTCACGCTTGTGCAATTATCCTGCTACGCCGCCGTGGGAGGAAAGAGGGGTTTCCAGTCACGATCGTGAATTCGGCAGACCGCTCTCCTTAAGCATCCATTTCCTCTGACATGGCCCATTCGAACATCGCCCACTAAACTCCCGCCTCAATGTACTTCGTCGTCATCATGGCCTTCGCCCTCGTCCTCTCCGAAGGGATGCCTCCGGACAAACTGAATCTTCTGCGCGACGTTCCCGTCGCAGGCCCCGCCCTCGTCATCGTTCTCTACACTGCCGCAGTCACCATCGCCGCCGCCCACGGCCGGCGAAAGACCCTCCGACGCCTCGACGGAACCCACGACGGCCACGAAGACGCCATTGACGCCCTCACCGACACTCACCACACAATCCTATGGATCATCGCCGTCGGTCTCTGCGCACTTGTTGTCTTCAGCCCCTGGGCCACCCTCGTTCGCATCGGCTGGGGGCTTCGGCCGATTCCCGTTCTGCCTGACCTCCTCATCCTCGCCCCGTTCTTCGTCGCCGTAACGATCGCATGGTCAATCCTCTATCTTGCCGAATTGCGCATCAAACAGGCCGCCATGCGCCTCGACCCCGACGCCAAGCCGCCCGCCGAGAGTCATACCGGCGAACTCCGCGCCGGCCCCGACGCCACACTTGCGTCTTATCTGCTCGACAAATTCCGCCACCAAATACTCATCGTCGCCGCGCCACTGGTCATCATTGTCTTCGCCAAATACTTCACCTCCACTTACAAGCCACAGCTCACGCGCACCTTCCACCTCGATTGGATTGCTGATTCCATCCTCGGTATCGTTTCCGTTCTTGTGCTGTTGATCTCGCCGGTCATCCTGCGCTATGTCTGGTCCACGACGCCGCTGCCGCCGGGCCCCTTGCGTGATCGTTTTGAGCAGACCTGCAAGCGGATCGGCCTGCGTTATCGAGAAATTCTTCTTTGGAAGACGCACGGTCTCGCCGTCAATGCTGCGGTTATGGGCTTCATCCCACAATTGCGCTACATCCTCGTTTCCGATGCCCTTCTCACCACGATGACCGACGAAGAAATCGAAGCCGTCTTCGGCCACGAGGCAGGCCACGTCCAGCATTGGCACCTGCACTTCTTCGGCCTCTTCGCACTGGTTGCCATGTATGCCGCGGGCGGCGTCATCACCGTTCTCGCCCGCACGCAATGGGTGAGTGATCCGGCCCTTTGGAATCTCATTGCCCTAATCGTGCTCATGGCCTGCTGGCTCTTCGGATTCGGATGGATCTCCCGCAAGTTCGAACGCCAGGCCGACGTCTATGCAATCCGCTGCATTACTCCCGACATGAAACACTGCAACGACCGCTGCCCGGTGCACGGTATAGTCGCTGCCAATGCAAATGAATCAGGCTCAGGACTCAAGACTCAGGTCTCAGGCCTTTGCAATTCCGCCTCCAGCCTCTTCGGCCGCACGCTCCTGAAGATCGCCGATATGAACGGTATCCCACGATATGCCCCAAGCTGGCGTCACGGCAGCATCGACTCGCGCTGCAAGCTCATCGAGCGGTTCGCCCACGACCCGTCCGCCTTGGCCCGCTACGACCGCGCCCTCTGGTGGATAAAGTTTCTCCTCGTCGCCTTTTCCGTCGTCGGCACCATCGTCGCCGCTTGGCTCTACTACCCCAGCATCGCCGAAGCCCTCTGGGGCCCGCCGAGGCGCTTCCGCTAGCACGGCACCACTCGTGAGGCAGTGGTCCGGCAGAATCTGCCGACTTCAACGGACGAATCAGCGCAATTCTTGCCGAAGTTACGCATAACCAGACGACGCGTTCGCCCAGCACTCGCCGCCCCTCATTCACTTCCAACACAACCCACAGGGTCCGACAACCGATCTAGCAGCCGACGCACAACGGAGTGTGTATGGCTTTGCCCTCACCCATGCGAAGGCCCAGTGCCTTTTCAGTCTCAACTTGCCTTCACGCCATGCGCGGCGCGAGCCGCATCGCCGCGCTCGCATTGGCGATGCTTGGTTTCGCGTGCGTCGCCCCGGTATTCGCTCAGGAATCACTCGCAAAGCCCACTTCGCGTCCGGCCTCGGATCAGTTCATCCGCATCTCAAAGGGCGATCGCGTCACCGTCCACGTCGCCGACCTGCCAATCGCCGACGCCATGCGAATGCTCTCCGAGCCCTCCAAGCGAAACATCATTCTTGCGGATGGTGTCAAAGGCACCGTCACCGCCAGCATGTACGGCGTCGATTTCGACTCCGCACTCAAAGCCATGCTCGTCTCCAACAGCCTTGGCTACCGGCAGGACGGCGAGTTCATTTACGTCTATCCAATTGAAGAACTCGCCAAGTTCGCCGCCAACGAACGGCAAATCTCAACGCGCGTCTATAAGCTCAATTTCGTAAACGCAGCCGCCATCAAACCGTTGATCGACACACTCCTCAGCGGCTCCGGCAAAGCCGCCATCACACCGCCCTCAAGCAAAGGACTTGGCAGCGGCGGCGCCGGCGGAAGCGGCGGCTCCTCCGGTGGATCCGCCGGCGGTTCGTCAAGCTTGACGACCGAAGGCGATGCCCTTGCCTCGCCAGACACGCTCATCGTTACGGATTATCAGGATCGCTTGGAGTTGATTGACAAAGTCATCCGCGACCTCGACAAACGCCCCAAGCAGGTCCTCATCGAGGCGACGCTGCTCCGCGCCACGCTGAATGAAGACAACGCCCTCGGCATCGACTTTACGACCGTCGGCGGCGTCGACTTTGCCACGCTCTCCAGCGTCAGCCCCGGTGCCCAGAACATTCAGACCGGAATCATTCCCACCGCCGAACTGAATAACACGAACTTCACCGTTCGCAGCGACCTGAACTCTGCACTCCCAGGCGGCGGCTTCACCTTCGGTATCCTCAAGGATCAGGTGGGCGTATTCGTTCGCGCCCTCGAACAGATCACCGACACCGACGTCATCGCCAACCCGAAGATCCTCGCCCTCAACAAGCAGGTCGGACAGGTCCTCGTCGGCCGGCGCGACGGCTACCTCACCACCACCATCACGGAAACCACCGCGATCCAGAAGGTCGAGTTTCTGGAGACCGGCACGGTCCTCTCATTCCGACCGTTCATCAACGAAGATGGCACGGTCCGAATGGAAATCCATCCGAAGGACTCCACCGGCGGACTCACCGAGGCAAACCTGCCATTCGAACAAACCACCGAAGTCACCAGCAACATCATCGTGAAAGACGGCCACACCGTCCTCATCGGTGGTCTCTTCCGCGAAGTCAGCACGGCGACTCGGGGCCAAACTCCGCTGCTCGGCAATATTCCGATCGCCGGTGCCCTCTTCCGGCGAACGCGCGATGCAACAACCCGTGAAGAAGTAATCGTCCTGCTGACCATTCACATCATTAAAGGAGATGGCGAAGACGACGCTGGGCTTGCCCTTCGCGAGGATATCGAGCGATTCCGCGTCGGCATGAGGCAGGGCCTGCAATGGTTCGGCCGCGAGCGTCTTGCCGAAGCACACTACCGCTGGGCCGTGGAACACTTCTCGCGCGGCGACACCGGCAAGGCCCTCTGGGATGTACAACTCGCCTTGCACAACTACCCGCGTCACATGGACGCCATCAAGCTCAAGGAAAAGATCACCAGCCGTCGCGACTGGGAATCCGAATCATCCTCCGTCCGCCACTACATCCTCGACCGCATTCACGAGGAAGACGGCACGACCAGGCCACCGTTCGGTCGACCGACGGCGCCGCCTTTCAATATTCCAAAGGAACTCGAAGGCCCCGCAGGCATCGAGGACGACGACCACACCGAATCCACCAAGGCCGCGGCCATGATCGATGCCGTATTGATTCCCGAATCGGAAACAGCGCAGACTACTTCCACGGTTGCCAATGGGCAGGGAGCGATTCCATGACAAGATCGCTTCCTGTGTCGGCGTTTTTGTTCGGAACCGTGCTTCTGACGGGCTGCGGAGACATGAATTCTACGTTAATCGCCAAGCACACCTCAAAGGACCGGCGTGGTGAGGCGCATGAGCGATGGGACAATGTCCGCGGTGAAGTGAAAATGCGCCTCGCCAAGCAGCATCTCGACGCGGGCCGACTCGAAGACGCCGAAAAGGTCTTGGATCAAGCCGCCGGTGTTACGCCCAAGGAACCGCAGGTATTCGTTTTGCTGGCAAGGCTCCGGCTCGAGCAGGGCCGTCTTGCCGAAGCCCGACAGGCGATCGACAGTGTCCGCGCGCTCAACGCCGATGACGCCGAGATTCACTATCTCGCCGGCATGATCGCACAACGCTATGGCGAGATCGAACCTGCCGTGGATGCATACCAATCGGCCCTCCATCGCATGCCGAATAATGCCAACTATCTACTTGCCGTCGGCGAATCTCTCGTCGCCGTCGGCCGCGACATCGACGCCCTCGAACTCATTGAGCGCCGCGCCGGTGATTTCGATTCGAATGCTCCTATCCAAATGCTGGCCGCGCGCATCTGCCGCCTCGTCGGCCTGCGAAACACAGCCGTAGAGCATGCCCGCGAGGCCCTTCGAATCACTCCCGACGACCCATTCGTCATCGCGGATGTCGCCGAACTCATGCTTTGGGCCGGTCGCTATCAGGACGTGATCGCAACGTTGCAACCCGTAACGGAGCGTGCCACGAACAAGCTGGCGCAAGCTGCCGCAAGTCCCCAGTATTCAGTCACTCCCGGAATGCGCCGCTGCCTGGCCTCCGCGTACCTCGCAATCAACAAGCCCGCCGATGCCATGCGGGCCCTTGACCCGGTGATGAACAACGCCGATGCCGACGATGCGACGCGCCTTCTGTTCGCTCGCGCAGCGATCGACGGCGGCGACCTCCTACTCGCGGATCGCACGCTGCAACCGCTCCGCGCCACCGGCCGGCCCGCACTGGAAGTTCTCTTGCTGTCAGCCGCGGTCTCGTTCGAATCCGGCGATCGCGCGACTGCACGTGCCAACGCCGTTAGAGCCCTCAAGCAAGACGCGAAATCCATGGAAGCAAGGCAACTGCTCGACATGTATGACGGTGTGACTCGCACGCCGTCCTTCGATTCAGATTTCAAGCCGGTATTCGACCCCGTCTCGTGCCAGACCACTGACGGCGTCATTCCAATCTACAAGGCCTTGGACCAGGAAAACGACGCGAGGTGGCGACCATGACCACTCGCCCATCAAAACCCTGGTCAATGGAAGAAGATGCAGTCGCCACGACGAGCGAGGCACCGACCGCCGTGGCAGAAGCTCCGGCATCATCGTCTCCCGACGTTGAGACTCCGCGCGCGCCCACGCCACAATCGAAAAAATCGCTCTCACCTGCGACCCTTTCGCTCGTCGCCGCCGCACTCGCTGTAGTTGCCGCCGCAGCGCAGGCAGCATTTCATTTCCAATTCTCGTGGCTTCCGGTGCTTGTCGTCGCCGGAGTGAACATCACCGCGTACATCGTTCTTCGAAACGGCTCGAGTCCCCAGTCGACAGCGACAAATAGTGAGAAGTCGCAGCACAGTCTCCATCGTCCCGCAAATCCGGACGACTCGGATTCCATCCAACCCATTTGGAATGCCGTCGAGGAGCAAACCCGCGACATTCAGACTCGTCTCGATTCCGTCGTAGGCGAACACGAGCAGATGTCGCTCGAGCTGTCTCTCGCAGCCGCCCAAAAGCGCCAACTCTCAAACATCCTCGATGCCCTCGTTCACCCACTCCTTGTGGTCGATGCGTTCGGGCAGCTCTTTTATGCCAATCCGGCCGCTGCATCGCTTTTCCAGTTCGACCGCGCCGCCGCATTGCGAAAGCCGCTCGCCGAAATCATCACGGATAAGAGACTCCTGACGATGCTCCAGCAAGCGCGTGAGGCCGACGCACGTGCCGGCCGTCGCCGCGTTGAACTCGACATCAATGAACACGGCTACGCACTGAATATTACGCCCTATTCTGCGGAGACCGAATCCACACGTCACGGCATCGTCGCCGTCTTGCGCGACATCACCCGCGACCGCGAGGCCGCTCGACACAAAAGCGAATTCGTCGCCCATGCAGCTCACGAACTGCGAACGCCGCTCTCCGCCATTCGCGCCTACGTGGAAATGTTGGTCGACGGCGAGGCTACCGACGAAAAAACCCGCGCCGAGTATTACGAGATTATTCAGGCCTCCGCCGACCGGCTCGGTCGGATGATCAACAACATCCTCGACATCAGTCGCATCGAGGCAGGTACCGTCCGCGTCAACAAGGAGCCCGTCGCGGTCTCCATGATCGTCAAGGAAGCCGCCGACACCATGCGGCCCCAGGCGGAGAAAAAGAAGATCAACCTGACGGAGGAGTTGGCCCCCGTCGTGGAACGCATTTTGGCGGACAAGGACCTGATTCAACAGGCAATCCTCAATCTCCTCAGCAACGCCATCAAGTACACGCCCGATGCAGGCTCCGTTCATATCCGGATGGTGGTCTGCGATGACGGGCGACGAATGAAAATCGAAGTCTCCGACTCCGGCGCCGGCATCCCCAGAGAGGACCTGCCGCGTATGTTCGAAAAGTTTTTCCGGGTCGAGGCAAACAAGTCGCTTGCCTCCGGCACCGGCCTCGGGCTGAATCTCGTCAAGCAAATCGTCGAAGCCGTGCATGGCGGCGAAATAAGCGTCACCAGCGAAGTCGGCAAAGGCAGCAGCTTCGCGATCACGCTGCCCTTGTATGAACCGTGACTCAAAGGAGGCATCGCACGATGAACACGACAAAGCGAATCCTGGTCTGCGACGACGAACCGCACATCGTCCACGTTGTAGCCGCCAAACTTCGAAACGCGGGCTTCGATGTGTCCACCGCTTCAGACGGACAGGAGGGCCTCACCCTTGCCTGTGCCCAGCCGCCCGATCTCATATTCACGGATTATCAGATGCCGTTCCTCAGCGGGCTTGAGCTCTGTGCGAAACTGAAATCAAACCCGGCGACAAGCAAAATCCCAATCATCATGCTTACTGCACGGGGGTTCTCGCTCACCGAGACCGACCTCGCCGAAACCAACATTCGAAAGGTGATCGTAAAACCCTTTAGTCCGCGCGAAATCCTGAACGTCGCTCAAGACATTCTCCTGGCCCAGGCCGCTCCCGCGGAGGTAGTTCAGTCGTGAGCACGCACTTCAAACCGATCCAGACGACCGAAACCGTCGGACGCCTCCCCGCGCCAGACGCTCCCCCGCCCATCATGCAGGAGGCGCTGGACGAACTCGCCTGCGCGTTTCGTCGATTTGGCCTTTGGCTCAGTCTTTGGTCATGCGACGCGGAGTGTCTCGCAAAAGATCGCGACGCCGGCGCCTTTTGGCGAACAATCGGTACCGACGACAACGGCTTCCACCGAATCCTGAGCGATCAGGCCAAGCGCGCCGTACAAGTCTATTCTTCGGCCCCGTCGGATTCATTGGATCTCGAAAACACCGGCCCACTCGCGCCGGG
>CAZSBF010000123.1:0-12349 GCA_964605185.1 uncultured Planctomycetaceae bacterium | reverse complement strand
CCAAAGATAGTTCTGAGCTACGAGAGGCACAGTCAAGGCGACCACCCATGTCATAACCCATTGCCCACGCCAAACTTGGGAGTGGTTTCTTCTCCCGGGTTCGCCGCCTACTGAGCCGTAATGCGAATTCCAAGCTCTTTGAGCTGCTCCGCCGACACTTCGCTCGGGGCCTTGGTAAGTGGGTCGATGGCCTTCGCGTTTTTCGGGAAAGCAATCACCTCGCGGATCGAAGAAAAGCCCCCGAACAGCATGACAATGCGATCAAGCCCCAGTGCAAGTCCGCCGTGCGGCGGCGCGCCGTATTGCAACGCCTCAATCAAATACTCGAACTTCAGCTTCGCCTCCTCTGCCGAGATGCCAAGCAGTTGGAAGATCTTGGCCTGCACATCGCTTCGATGAATTCGAATGGAACCTCCGCCAAGTTCGACGCCGTTGAGCACGACGTCGTAGGCCTTCGCGCGGACCTTGAGCAGGTCCGACGACGGCGGCGGGTTCGGCGAATCGAGGTGCATCAAATGAAGGTCTTCATCCTTTGGACTGGTGAAGGGATGGTGCATCGAAAAGATGTTCTTGGAGTCGTCATCCCATCCGAAGAGCGGGAAATCCACGACCCAGCAAAAGGCCCACGTGTCCTTGGGGATCATGCCGCGCCGTTCGGCCACCGTGCCGCGCAGCCATGCAAGCCACTTGCAGACATTCGCCTCGCTTCCGGCGGCGAAGAAGATCAAATCACCGGGCTTCGCGCCGCTGGTGCTGAGTAATTCACTCTTGATTGGCTCGGCTTCAAGGAACTTGGCGATTCCGGTTTGCAGTACGACCTTGCCGCCTTCGTCGGCGATCTTCACCAACGGCAGACCGCCTGCGCCAATGCCCTTGATCTCCTCGGTAAGACCGTCGGTCTCCTTACGCGTCATGGCCGCACCGCCGGGAACGACGATGCAGCGAACCACGCCGCCTGCGTCGAGCGGCTCGCGAAAGACCTTGAAGTCGGTCTTCGCGGCAAATGCCGAGAGATCCTTGATGGTCATTTCATATCGAATGTCGGGCGCATCCTTACCGTACTTGGCCATGGCCTCGGCGTAACTTATCCGCGGCATGGGCAGTGGCACCTTCAGACCGAGCGCGACGTGTGCAACCTCGGCGAGACACGCCTCGACGTGAAGCATCACATCCTCGGGCTGCACAAACGCCATCTCGAGATCGATCTGCGTGAACTCAAGCTGGCGGTCGGCACGCTGGTCTTCATCGCGGAAGCAGCGGGCCACCTGCATGTAGCGGTCCAACCCTGCCATCATCAGGAGTTGCTTGAAGATCTGCGGGCTTTGCGGAAGGGCGTAGAAAGACCCGTTATGCACGCGCGAGGGCACGAGGAAATCACGCGCCCCTTCCGGCGTCGATTTGCAAAGGATTGGCGTTTCGATGTCGAGAAACCCGTTGCGATCGAAATAGTCGCGGATGGTCTTCGTGATTTTGTGGCGCAGCATCATCGCATTGCGCATGCGCGGGCGGCGCAAATCGAGGACGCGATACTCCAGGCGAAGGTCCTCATTGGTCTCGACGTCGTCGGTAATCTGAAACGGCGGCGTCTTCGACTTGCTGAGCAGGTCGATCTCGTGAACCGCAACCTCTACCTCGCCGGTCGGCATTTTTGGATTGACGTTCGTGCCGCGCGAAACGACCTCGCCGCGAATGCAGACAACGAATTCGCTGCGCAGAGCGCGGGCGACGCCATGGGCCGCCGGGTCGGTATCGGGGTTGAAACGTAGCTGGGTAATGCCACCGCGATCGCGCAGGTCGATAAAGACCATCCCGCCATGATCACGGAAGTTATCCACCCAACCGCTTAATAGGACTGGCTTGCCAACGTCGCTGCCGCGCAGGGCGCCGCAGTCATGAGTCCGCTTGTTGTATTCCAAAGGCACGTCGTTATTTCCTCTCCGCGCGTTTGCGCGGCTTATCAAACAAAACGCATTCTATCGCCGACTCCCTGGCTGATCGGTCAGGGTTGCGCCCGGCTGTCGCGAAAACAATTCCCGCAGAATCGCCTCGGCCGGCTTCCCTCGCGGTGTGTAACCATAATCATCCTTGCCGCCCGGCGTCGTGTCCCATTCCCACCAGATGATGCCGCCGATGCCCGACTGGCTGGCCCACGTTCGGATGAACGATTGATACAAGTTCAATTGTTCAAGGTGGCCGTTCTCAGTCGCCTTCTGGTGGGCGTAGTAATTCCAACCTTCCTTGGCCGCGCCCTCCTGACTGCACCAACCGACCTCGGTAAAGATGATCGGCTTTCGCACCTCACGCTGAAACGCGAGGATCTCGCGCTTGATCTTCGCCCAGTTGCCGTCGATTTCTTCCATCTTCGGATTCGGCCCACCCGCCAGTTCGTAATACGTCGTCATGCCGACGTAGTCCAGGTCGCCCCAGAAGCCGATCTTGCTCGTCTGATAGTGGTCCCAGTTCGACGAGTAGCCGAGCTTGCCGCGGAAGTTCTGACGAACCTCCTGGATGATTTTTTTCCAGCGGTCCGTGTAGACCTCGGTCTTGATCAGCTCGGATCCGACCATGAGCACGGCGACTCTGTGCTTTTCCGCGATCTTCGCGAAGTGCTGGATAAAGTTGTTGTATCGCTTGAACCACGCATCCCAGTCGTGGCCGGCCGGGATGATCTTGCCGCGCCATTCGTTATTTCGCGGCGCATCGAGCAGCACCACCGGCATCAGAATGATCCGCAGCCCGTGCGCCGTGGCGAGGTCGCAGAGCTTTCCGAGCGCGGTCGGTTCGGCCGTCTTTCGCGCGTCAATGTGCAGGTCCATGCTGCCCGCGTGTTCCTGCCAGCCGTGAACCACGAGAAGCACGGTGTCAGCACCCAGTCCGGCGATCTCGGGGATCAAGCGGTTGTACTTGTCGTACACATCCGCCCCACCGTGGAGCTGAATGGCCATGCCCTTGAACTGGCCGCCGCCATTGACGGTCGTCGTCGGCCGCGCCGGTTCTGCCGCTGTGACCGGCGATTGCTGCGCCGTATCACGCGGGCCAAGCTGCCAGGCCGCAGCGAGTGCAACCACACCGACCATGATTTTCAGAAGCTGTTGCATATCGTTTTGGCGGTAAAGGGCCGCGTTTTCCGAATGGCTTTTAGGGTTTTTCCCCCGACAATTCAAGTAGGCCGCGCCACGCCCCATCGGCGGCAACTCCCGCCGCCAACTTGCTTTGCGATAAGTTCATCGGCCTTCAAGGCTGCGCCCGATAGACAAGTCATGAAGGCCCCATTCCGCTTGATTCCGGTGATTCTCTGTGCGGTGCTCGCGTGGTCGATGGCCTGTCGAAACGAAGCCCCCCGGGAAAAGATCGCTCGCCCTTCCGCAACATCTCCCGCCGAGATCGCGGCGCTGATGCATGAGTTGGCCCAGCAACACGACTATCAAGCCCTTCGCCCGCTGATCATCCCCGAGGCAGCCGCCGATACGATCGCGTTTCTCGCGGCCGCACATGAAGTGATCGACTCAGGCCGTCGCCTGCAGACCGCCGCCGAGAAGCGTTACAGCGGACCGGCTGCCGAAGGCGGGCGACTTGCCGCGATGGAGAACAACCTCGGCATCTTCTCGCGCGATGTGGAGTTCTTCTCGCAATCCTTCAAGGGAGATCGTGCCGTCGTCACCCTTCAGGAGGGCGAACACGTTCCGCTCATTCACGCCGTGTTTGAGCTTCGCGACGGACAATGGCTCTACGCCCCCGAGAAGGCGCCGAAGGATCTTCCGTGGGAGCTGCACATCCTTGCCACGCGGCTGGAGGAGATCGGGCGTCGAGTCGATGGCGGCCTCTCTATCTTCGGGTTCCTCGATACGTTCGATGCCAATATCACCCCACAGGTCATCAAGATCATGACCACCAATGACCCTGATGCCGTCGCCATGAACTCCGAAACCAGTGGCGGGATGTGACCGGCTTTAACGTCCGACCGGGGCATTAGCGAACAACACGGCTCGCGATTCCGTTAGCACTCCCATCACCACGCGGCTACCATTTCGCGAGGATCGGGAGCACCCATGCACACCAGTCTGGCCATTTTCGTCGTTTGCCTCATACTCCCGAGCACCCCCCCCGCTGCTGACCAAGTGCAGACCTATCTCACGGACCTCTCCAGCCCCAATTTCCAGACGCGCGAGGAGGCGTCTGCTCGGCTGATGGAGTCTGGCCCGGAGGTCCTCGGCGTCCTGCGAAAGTCGTTTCTCGGCACCGAGCTTTACGATGCCAAGCGCCGGATGAAGGACATCGCCCGCGAGGTCTATCTCACGGACAAGCTCGGGCCGCCGCGTGCCTTCCTTGGAATCACGCACAATCGCTACGACCTCAAGAACACCGAGGACGGCCGCATTCCGCCCGGCGTGACCGCCATCCGCATTGAAAGCATCTTTCCCGGCACCTCCGCCGAACGGGCCGGCATTGCCGCCGGTGACTTATTGATCGCCCTTAACGGTGTTAGAGCAACGCTTGAAGAACCAGCAACCAAGATCCCGTTGTGGATCGCCACCAAGCCGCCGAACACGCCGTGCAAGTTCACGATTATTCGCGGCGGCAGCGGCGTTCGACTCGAGGTCGGCGATCGAAACCGGCCCATCAACGTCAACAAACTCGCCCGCGCGCCGATGGAAGTGGTGACACCAACCGAGCAGCCCCTCGTTCCGATCGGGGCGGCCGGACTGCGCATTGGGGAGAATATCGAAGTCGCCGATGGTGTCACGCTGCAACGGGGCGACGTGATCGTGTCGCTCAATGACCAGCCACTGCCGGCCGAGGATGCCCGCGGAACGCTTTTGACATGGTCCGGCCAGGTGACGAAACAAGCGGATACTCAGCGCCCCGACGAGATGGAGGTCCGCGTTCGCAACGGTCGGCCACAGTTGGTTCCGAGAGGTGCGCCCTCGATTCAGATTGTCCGCGGCGGCACGGTCCTCGAATTGGAGGCCCGTCTCGGCCGCCGCCCTGCCATGCTGCGAAACAGCGCCAATGCTCAAACGCCGTGGCAGGCTGAACCGGCCGCGATTGAACAGGCCACGCAGCAGTTTGAGACGTGGTGGACCGAGTCGGTGGACCCGGAGGGGACATTCTCGGAGCAGGCCGGCGGCGATAAACGGTGGCGGATGGAGAGTGGTCGCCGATAACGCGCCGCACTTTCGCGGACGGCGAAGTTTTATCTAAAGTCGCGTTCGGTTCTATTATCGCGCAGGGCGAATCTCCCAATCCAATTCGTTTGCCTATCTTGCCAATCAATGTGATGTTGATGGAGACTTGGGTTTGATGTTGCGCCCGTTCGGGAGGCGCCACGATTGACATAACGATCGCATTGCCCCAGCGATCCACGACGATCGGCCGACGGCCGGCGTATTTCGTGCACCATAGGGAGGACTCCCATGCAAGCCTTGAAGCTCATTTCGAAGTTCATCCGCGAGGATGACGGTGCGACGGCCACGGAGTACGCCGTCATGCTGGCCTTGATTATCTTGATCGCAATTGGTGCGATCAGCGCGCTGGGAACAAAGGTCTCCGGCACGTTTACCACGCTCGAGTCGAAGCTCCCGTAACCCGGAGCGCGCGCCCGCACACGACTCGCGTGTTATTCCATGGGGGTGAGTTGCAAGACTCGCCCCTTTTTTTTGCGCAAAGAAATGACAGGGCGCAAATCGGGGTTTCGTATGTCGCGGGTAGGGGCGGGAAGACTACTTTCACCCAGGGTTCTTTACGGAGTGATCGCGCCAAAGCCATCGTGAGCAATTGCCGTGCAGCGCGGGCCCCGGCAAACGCCCGGACTTAAAACCCACCAAAATGGGTCACGGCTCCGGGAGGGTCATCGCGATCGGTTTCACATCGACATCGACGGATCGTCGGGCCGTCTGTGTCGCGGCATCGTAGGTCCATTCTTTGCCCACTTGCGGGCCTGCAAACATACGCCGCACTTCAAGGCGTCGCGGTTGCACGGAAACGACGTTGAGCCGGACGCCCCCGTCGCCATGGGCCGTGTAGGCGCTCACTCCCTCGTGCGTTTGCAGGTTGCGAACACCTCCCGGCCATATCTGGAGGACGCGACGGTCGTCGATCGACACGATATCCCTGGACATCTCCTTGTAACGGGGAATCAGCGTGTCCACGTCGTTAGGCAGCATGCAAATGATCGCTCCGCCACGAACGAAGAGCGGCATGCGTTCCAACGGAACGTGAACCTCGATCACCTGACCGCTGTCGTGGGCGCTGCCCGTCCAATAGTCGATCCACTTCTCGCCAATTATCGTGTGAGGCAGATAGACCGATCGATGCGTTCCCGGCTGATACATCGGCGCGACCAGCAACTCTGGGCCGAAGAGGTATTGATATCGATGAGCAGCGGCCGCTGGATCGTCGGGAGACGCCAACACCATGGGCTGAATGATCGGCAACCCGCTTCGGGCTGCTTCATGCGCTGCATCAAGGATGTAGGGCAGAAGTTCTGTATGAAGCCTGGCGAACGTGCGATAGATCTCCAGCGTCTGGCTGTCGAAGTCCCACGGACCAAGGTTGCTGGTCATATGGACCTGCATCAGCGGCGAAAATGCGCCGAATTGCGTCCAGCGAATAAACAATTCCTTGGTCGGCGTCCCGGTGTAACCTGCAATGTCATGACCCCAGAAAGCGAGTCCGGACAGGGCGGCATTCTGTCCGGCGAGAATCACGCTTGGCAGGCCGTTCTCGAATGAGAAACTGGCCTCGTTGTCGCCGGCCCAGCAGAAGGGCTGCGCCTGCGTGCCGGTAAAGCCACAGCGGGCGTGCAAGACGCCATCGCCCTTCAACCGCGAATCCAGATAGTCTTGCGCCGATTTCAGGTAGAGCGCCGCGTACCGGTTCTTCATCTCGCTCGCGGGCGTGCCGTCGAAAAAGACGGCATCCTGAACGAAATTGCCCTCGCCATCGTCGCACTTGAGCGCGTGAATGCCCCACGGCTTCGTTCGATCGATCTGCTCATGCCACCAATTGACGGCCGCCGGATTGGTGAAGTCGACCAGCGCCCCCCGACCCTTCCACCACGACGCGATCATCGGCTTGCCATCCGGCTGTTTGACGAAGAAGCCGCGCCGTTCACCTTCCGCGAAGTTCGCGCAGGCGCCGGGCTCGATGCCCGTCATGTCGGTCAGGTTCTCGACGTTGACGAATGGTGTGAGCCACAGGCAGACGTAAAACCCCAGCTCGCGCAACCGGCGAAACATCGCCTCGGGTTCGCGGAACTGCTTCCTGTTAAGCGTAAAGTCGTTGTAGCCCGTCTCCCACGGGCTGTCGATGACAATGACCGACCCGGGCAGATGGTGCTTGCGTGTGAGTTCCGCATCCGCCAGCACCTCCTCGCGATTGTTGTGCACGTTACGGCTCTTCCACGGAGCAAAGGACCACGCCGGCGGCACGCGCGGCCGTCCGGTGAGCCGTGTGAACTCGCCCAGCATCGCGGCTATCCCCGGGCCATCAATCAGAACCAGTCGAAGCTTGGCCGTGCGAAATCGAATCAGAACATGCTCGCGATCAGTGACATTGAGATCGATCGATCCCGGCGCGGAATTGTCGATCCAAAGGGCATAGCCGCGGGTGCTCATGTAGAAGGGCACCGGCTTGTATGACACCGACCCTTTGACCTCGGGCCGATCGATGCTGACCATCTGCAGGATCTGGCCCTTGTGGTCCAACGAACCGAATCGCTCGCCGCAGCCGTAGTAGGACGAGTTGTCCTGAACGGCGACGACAAAATCATGCGGCTTGAAATCGAGCGACTCGAATGTGATGCCCGCCGAAGTCGGGCTTGGGGCCTCGATTGTGATTCGCAGCGACTCGTTGGCAAATTCGGTATCGGACGATGGGCGAAAGTCGCTCTGCGGCCTGCCATCCAGCGTGATCTGGGGCAGATAGACTTCGTCGCGAGTTTTCGCGCCCGCCCGGCGAAAGACGGCCTTGACTGTGCCGCTCTTCGAATCCAGGTGCAGCTGCACCGCAGGCTCAGCCGCCGGGCGTGTCTGGGCCGCGCACGACATCAACAATAACAAGCAAAGCGGCGGCGGCGTCAGCATATGGCGTCACATGCTACGCGACGACTCTGCCAACGTCACCGGTCGCGACCGACTAAACCCAGCCGCGGAGCTTGCACGCCTCTGCCACGCGGGTCACCGCCACCATGTACGCCGCCAGTCGCATGTGCACGCGGGCTTTTTCGCGCGTGTTGTACACAGCATCAAAGGCATCGGTCATGCGGCGGTCGAGTTGCTGATGCACGTCGGCGAGAGACCAGTAGTAGTTGTAGGTGTTCTGCACCTGCTCGAAGTAGCTGACCGTGACGCCGCCGGCGTTGGCCATGAAGTCGGGCAGAACAAGCACACCCTTGTTGTGCAGGATCGCGTCGGCCTCGGGGGTCGTCGGGCCGTTGGCCAGTTCGCAACTGATCTTGGCCTTGATGTTGTTCGCATTGCCGGCGGTGATGACGCCTTCAAGCGCCGAGGGATACAGAATATCGACGTCGAGTTCCAACAGGTCGCTGTTACTGATCGGCGTGGTGCCGGGGAAGCCTTCGACCTTGCCGGTCTCCAGCTTGTATTTCACGATGGCCTGGGCGTCGATGCCGTTCTTGCAGATGACGCCGCCCCGCGAATCACTGACGGCCACCAGCTTGCCGCCGCCGAGGATTTCTTTGTGCAAGGTCGCGGCGAACTGGCCGGCATTGCCGAAGCCCTGAATCGCGTAGCTGGCCTTGCCGGCGTCGATCTTGAGTTTCTTCGCGGCTTCGCGAACACAATAGACGCCGCCACGGGCCGTCGCATCGCCGCGGCCTTCGGAGCCGCCGAGCGGGAGGGGCTTGCCGGTGATCATGCCGGGGTGGCTCTCGCCGACAATCGTCTCATACTCATCCATCATCCATGCCATGATCTGCGGCGTGGTGTAAACATCGGGCGCGGGCACATCGCGGTGGACGCCGAGTTCCTTTCCGACGGCGCGGATGTAGCCACGGGCGAGGCGTTCTTTTTCGCCTTCGGAGAGTTCCTTCGGGTTGCAGACGATGCCACCCTTGCCGCCGCCCAGTGGAATGTTCACCGCGGCACACTTCCACGTCATCCACGCCGCGAGGGCGCGGACGGTGTCGATGGTCTCATCGGGGTGCCAGCGGATGCCGCCCTTGGTCGGCCCGCGGGCGTTGTTGTATTGCACGCGATAGCCATGAAAGATGCGGGTTACGCCGTTGTCCATCTTGACCGGCAGCGTGAAGTGATACTCACGCATGGGCCAGCGCAGGAGTTCGTGAGTGGCGGGGTCGAGGCCAAGCTTCTTGGCGGCCTCATCGAGCTGTTGCTGTGCGATTTTGAACGGGTTCATCTCTGACATGGAAATACTCCTTTTCGCTGGCCGGGATCGTAACGCCTCCACACATAGCAACAATAGCAAGGGGTGTGCCAGAGCCGTGGCGGCACTGCCGACGTTTAGGGGCCATTCCCGCAGGTTTTGCCGGGGTGGGGTGTGGAAGATTCCCGGTCCGGCGTGGAGAAATCCCTTATGGGAGAAAAGCGGGCCCTTTCGAGGTTCGGGGCACACCGGGGCTTTTGCATCCAATCCGGCCGACCGATGTACTAGAATAGGGTACTCGGCCCCCCTACCCGGAGGTTCCGCGCATGCGACGGTCAGGCATTTGTTGGATGGCAGGCGTAATGCTGTTGGCGACCCCCTTGATGGGGCAGGAGATGGCGCACCTCCAACGCATGATGCCCGCCAAGCTGAACCCCAACCGGCCGGCCACGCGCGACGCGATTTCCGGCTTGCTGCACTATCCGAAAGATGTGCGGCTCGCCGCGCTTGAGCTATCCCAGTATCCCGATCTCGTCATCAACCTTCGGTATTTGGATCCTGCAACACCCGGGTTGTTAAGAGACATGACGCGGGGGTATCCGAGTTCGGTTCAGCAGGCGGCGTCCATCGTGACGCAGCGCGGCGATGTCGTCGCGACGCTTCAGCAGAATCTCCTTGCCTTGACCAGCCTCGGACGAGCCTACGTCCAAGACCGCGCGGGGGTCGGCGTGCTCATTGATCAAATGTGTGCAGTGGAGGCGATTGAATCCAAGCCGGCGCTGGACTCATGGGCCAAGCGCATGGCGGAGAACGCAACCGCGTCGCAGCAACTATCGGCTGCGTCGGGCGAGTTGGCCGCGCAGGTCGGCGGCATGAACTTCCAGAATGACGCCCTGCCGACACCGCAACAGATTCAGTTCATCCTCGACCATCCCGATCGATACGGCGAGTTGTCCGTGCTGATCATGGATCAATGGGAAACCGAAGGCACACCGGAACCATTCCGCAAGGCGGTGGACATGTGGTACGCCGCCCATCGCGACGTGCTGCCCGATTCGATCTCCGGCGACGCGGCCACCAAGCTAAAGGTGTTGCGAGAAGCCGTCGCCTTCGAACATCGCTATGCCGAGGCCGTTGCCAAGACGCAGTACGGCCCGGCTCCGACGCGACATGAGTTCATGGAGAACTCAGAAAAGGATTTCCCAACCCTGGTAGAGGTGCGGCAGGCGCATCAATATGCCCTCGCGAACTCCAAACCGGTGAAGATCGCCGGCGGCCCGTGGACGGGTTCGAGCGGCCGCGGCGGCTCGTCGCGCGGGAGTGGGTCCTCCAGCTCCAGCAGCATGATGGGATCGTCACGCAGCTCGCGATCGTCACGCGGTACCGGCACGGGTCTCAGTACCGGCGTGGTCGGCGGATCGCGCGGGCGCAACTCGCGAAACTCCCGCGACGGCAACAGCTCCAATTCGTCGAATTCATCGTCCCGCCGGCGAAACTCACGTAACAGTTCCGGCAGCGGAGGTTCGGGTGGGTTTGGCGGTTCAAGCGGCTTTGGTGGATCGGGAGGATCCGGCGGTTTCGGGGGATCGAGTGGGTTTGGTGGGTCGGGCGGCTCTGGCGGATTCGGTGGAGGCGGCAGCAGCAGCTTCGGCTCCGGCGGTTCGCGATCGTCGCGAAGTTCCTTCGGTCAATAGATTACTCATCGAACAGCGCGCTGCGTTTCAATTGGTGCGACCCTGCGCCGTTTGATCGCCCTATGGCCGCGCACCGGCCGGTCGCATCGCGGGCGGCCAGATGGTTCGTAGCGATGTCAGGATGGTTCGCGTCGCGAAGGACTTGTTCAGCGTATAGAAGTGGATGCCAGGCGCTCCACGCTGCAACAGATCGAGGCATTGGGCCGTGGCATAGGCGACGCCGAGGCTGAGCACCGCGTCGTCATTATCCTTCAGCGCGTCGAGTTCGGTCAGCAGGCTCTGCGGAATCGATGCCCCGCACATCAGCGTGAAACGGCGAATCTGCTCCACGTTCGTAATCGGCATGATGCCCGGAATGATCGGCACGCCGATGCCCGCCGCACGTACGCGAGAGACAAAATTGAAATACGCGTTGTTATCGAAGAAGAGCTGGGTGACAAGGAACTCGGCGCCGGCGTCCACCTTGCGCTGGAGGTTTGCCAGGTCGCGGTCGAGATCGCGCGTGCCGTCGGGCCGTGTGCATTCGACATGACCCTCCGGATAGCACGCCCCGCCGATGCAGGCGTTCATGTGTTGGCGGACAAATGCTGCAAGTTCGTTCGCATAGCCAAAGCCGTCGGCGGAGGCCACGAAAGCGGTTTCGCCCTTGGGCGGGTCGCCGCGGAGAGCGAGAACGTTTTCCACGCCGGCTGCTTGCAGACGTTGCAAGATTGCGGCGATTTCGCTCTTCGACGACCCCACGCACGTCAGATGGGCCATGGCCTCGATCCCGTAGTGCCGCTGGATTTCGCCGACCAGTTCGATGGTGCGGTCGCGAGTGCTACCGCCGGCACCGTAAGTGACGGATACGAACGTCGGATTCAGATCACGAAGGGCCCGCACCGACTCTCGCAACGACGCCAACCCCGCGTCGGTCTTCGGCGGAAAGAACTCGAAGGAGAAGCATGGCCGGCCGGTGGAGAGCAGTTCGCGAATTCGCATGGTGAGAGTATATCGGCCGGAAGGTCGTCTATTTAAACAAGTCGGCGGGGATTTCCACGTGGTCCCCTTCCTTGATTCCCTTGACGGCAAACTGACCCGAGCGGACCTCCAGCGCAAAACGGGCTGGCTCGATGGAGTTGTAGCCGAACTCCTGCAACGGCTGCATGGTGTAGGTCTTCACGATGGTGCCGTCGTAGATCATGCCGACTTCCGGATCGGAGGTCAGCGACTTGATCCACTTGATCGCGGCGTTGATCGAATCGCCGCTCGACGAGGCGACCTTCACGGTGCCGTCGTCCTCGACGTCGATCGCGACGCCGGTCTGGTCG
>CAZSBF010000122.1:0-12376 GCA_964605185.1 uncultured Planctomycetaceae bacterium | reverse complement strand
GTTGGCGATTGCCATATTCATAGACAAGATGATTGCCCGGCGTGAAGGCCGTGTCGGGATGGCCGTCGTACGCCGCGGGAATGTGTCCGCCGTGCAGGTGCGTGACCGTCTTGGCGAGGTTCTCCGCACCGTGCAGGCACGTTTCGACCGGGAGGTAATGCGTCGTGCGCAACGCACCGCCGGTTTCGCGAAGATCGTTGACCCAATCGACGGTGATGGCCGTGTCTGCCTTGGCTTCAATCGTCGGACCGGGGTACTGGCCGTAATAACCCCAGAGCGTGGTCGGCGGCAGATCGCTGTGAAGCTGCTGTTGGAATTGCTGAATGTCAACTCGATACGACGCCGCGCCACCCGGCACGCCGCTGGTCGGTTGTGCCACGCCGGGTATCGGCAACGCATCGACGAAGGGCGTTAGCACCACCGGGCACAAACCGGGCGTGCAGGTCGTGCCGCTGCCTTGAAAGGTGCCGCTCGCGTTGGTGCAGGCCGTCTGGCTGAGTTGCGAGCATGAGCCGTTGTTGAAACAGCACGCACCCGTCGGCTGCGGACACGGATTCGGCGAACACGACGTGCCATTTCCCTGATACGTGCCGGATTGACCACTGCATTCCACTGAAGTCAGCACAGTGCAACTGCCGTTCGCGAAGCAACACGCACCGACCGGTGCCGGCGGCGTGTACACGATGGTAAGTCGGGGCCAAATGGAAGATGAGGGGATGTTAGGATTGCTGCTGACGAAGTCCTTGCTGTCAAACCGCTTTGTTGTCAGAAAAGCCGACTCGTCACCAATCAGAATCCAGCCAAAGTTGTTGCCGGGATTGTTGAGCATGTCCTGCGCGTCGGCGACCAATTGCGCCGTGGAGCCCCAGGTGTAGGCCGCCTCCAGGTTAACGACCGTGGATGCACTGATCGTGGCACTGAAGTCACCGCCGAGCGTTGTCCAATTAATCGTGTTGTAAAAGCGATGCTTCCAGGTGGCGTCGTTGGTGGTGGACGATGCGCCGCTGCCTTCATTCGCGCTTGCATCGGAGTCGCCCTCGCCCCAATCGGCAAGTAGCCGTTGAAGTTTCAGCGTCCGCGCTCCCGAGCCGCCGTTGGTCCGCGACATGTTCAATCGAAGCGTAACACTCGTAATCGTCGACCCAGCCGGCACATTCGCGGCCACATTAAAGTACATCACGGCCCGGCGGCGAAGTCCGCTGTTGTTGCGCCCGGCAAAAATGTTATAGCCGATGCCGTTGCTGTAGCTGCCGAAGTTATTTTCGTAGAGCGTATTGTCCTTCGAGGGATAAATCGTTGCGGTGTCGGCCCACGCGCAGGGGGTAAACGAAAGAAAGGCTGCGCAAACCACCACAGCGCGTTTGGGAGACGGTGTCACAAGTTCCCCTCCGGAGTATTCACCGCCCGCCTCGTCTTTCGCGACGTGAAGCAGGCCGAATAGTCCGATTATATGCGACGGAGGCGTCGGCGACCAAATGCCCCCATCAGAAGCAGGCCAAGGCCCGCTGGCTCGGGGACGGGCGTGTAGTCGATGGTCAGGAGCGGCCGGTTCGCAGGCGTTGCGTTGTTGAGCGAGTCGAAGCGTTTCGCGCTGCTGCTGGATACCTCATCACCGAGGATGACCCAGCCGAAGTTGGCGGCCGGATTATCAAGCCAGTTCTGCACATCCGCCACGAATTGCGCATTCGACGCCCATGTGTACGCGCCGACGCCGCCGACGGAAAGGCTCGCACTCGGAATAGCGGAGAAGTCGCCTCCGGGATTGGTCCAAAACGATGTGTTGAAAAACGTGTGCAGCCAGGTTGCATCGCCCGGTGTCGACGGCCCTCCGCCGCCTTCGCCACCACCGGCAACCGACGTGCCCTCTCCCCAATTCTGCAGCGCCGGGCGCAGTACAATTATTGCCGGGCCGCCGGACGTGTTCGACATGTTCAATCGAAGCGAGACGCTGTTGATCGTCGAGCCCGCGGGAACAGCCGATGCAACGTCGAACGCCAGCAGTCCGCGTCGAACGCCGCCGCCGCCCGCGATGCCGGCAAAGAATCGCTGACCCGCGCCGTTGCTCAGCGCGCCTGTGGCATCCTGATAAAGCGTGTTGTCTTTGGCCGCCCCAATGGCAATGATCGCGGCGTCGGTGGCGTCGTTCGTGAAAACGGCAACGCAGACCGCGAGCCACAGAGTCGTGTGTTTGGAAATCATGTTCCCCTCCAGTTGATGCCTATTTTAGCTGATGAAGTGTGTCTTTCCGGCATGCATGGCGCACGTTCTCGGGCAATCGCCCCATTTTGCACTCGCACTAAGAACCGTCGTCCGAGAACGACCAACCCGTGTTTGCCCCGATTTTTCTCTGGAAACCCATAATGATAACGTTAAACTAATAACCGCCGGTGCAACTTGGTTCCCACCCGGCCGGCATCGCCTGAAGGATTGCGTCGAATGACCATCGAGACGATTCGTCCGCCAATCTCAGCGGACCTTGTTCAACAGCACATCGACCGCGCCGCGGCGGAGTTGTCCAAGCGCGGGGCGGGTGCCCTGCTGGTCTTCCGAAATACAAACATCCTGGGGTTTTGCGGCGTGCCGTTGCAGCCTTCCGACCGACTCGTCTGCGGGCTGATCAGCCGCGAAGGACAAATCGGGTTTGTCGTTCCCGCGTTCGAAGCCAGCATTGCCTCCGGATTGCCCGCAGGCAGCGAACTTGTGCCGTGGGAGGAAGATGAAGATCCATATCTCGCGGTGGCCCGCGCCGCCGAGCGATTGGGCGTCGACTCCGGCACGATTCTCCTCGACTGTCATACGTGGATCGGCGCGCAGGCCAAACTCGCCGCGGCCATGCCAAACGCCAGGCTGCAACTCGACACCGATCTCATCGAAACAATCCGCATGATCAAGACGCCCCAGGAACTCGCCGCGATTCGCGCCGCCTGCGACGACACGGGAAAGATTTATGCGTTGATCGCCAAGCGCCTGCGCGCCGGGATTTCCGAATTGGAACTGCGCCGCGACGTCATCGGTCAACTCGAAAAGATGGGCGTTACACCGTTTGGGGAGTTGATTCAGGGCGGCGAGAGCGCATCCGTGCCGCACCAGCGCACCGGGTCGCGCCAATTCCGCGACGGCGACGCGGTCATCGTCGACTTCGTCGCGTCGAAGGAGTGCTACCTCGGCGACATGACGCGAACCTTTGCAGTGGGTGATGTATCCGACGAGATCAAACGGGCCTACGCCGTCGTGCGCGATGCCCAGCGAGCCGCCATCGCCGCGATTCGACCGGGCATACCGTGCGAATCCATCGACTCGGCAGCCCGAACCATCATCGAAAACGCCGGCCTCGGCGACTATTTCGTGCATCGCCTCGGCCACGGCATCGGCATGGATGTCCACGAGGCGCCCTATTTCGTCCGCGGCAACAAGACCCGCCTCCAACCCGGCATGGTGCTCACGGTCGAGCCGGGCGTTTACGTCCCGGGGCAGTTCGGCATTCGCATTGAAGACGTCATCGCCGTCACGGCGGGCGGTTGCGACGTGCTCACACGCGCCGTGCCGACGGACTTCTCGCCGGCCTTCATGTAGAAACCGAATCACTCAGCAATTTTGGGCGGCGTTGTAACACTCCCGACACATTCGCGCCCCGTCCGGCAGGAAATAAATCGAATTCGATGCCTTACTACACGTCCCGCAAAAACCCGAACCCATCGGAGGCAGAACGTCGCCGCGCTCTCCGGTGTTTCGCTTTTTGAAATCCGACAGGGCCAGCTTCTGCCGCGATTGAAAGACAATGGCCCGGATCGACGTGTAAAGGATGAGGACAACAACCAACCCGATCCCGCCACAGGCCAGAATGCCGATGAGCAGGTGAATGCTCAAGCCCCATGATTCGAGTTGACTCATGTAGATTGTCTTTGGAAAAACGGCATAGCCGTCAGGACTGCGTTGTCGCCCATAACTCAAGATACTTCGGCTGCGTATAGGAGCTAAGCCGTTGCGAGAACTCGCGCGGCAAACCAAGGGTGCGAATGAGTTCCTGCACATCCGCAAGGTCGCGAAGTCGGCCGGGATTGGTCATTCCAGAGGCCAGTTTGAGTTCGATGAGTGTCGGCAAGTTGACATACTGAATCCCGTCGATTTCCTCGGCGACCGCCGAGGGGTCTGGAAAGGCAACCGGTTTGGACTTGCCGTCGCCCGGGAATTGCCCCGTCACGATGAACTCAATGCGCACGCCCGTTTGCGTGTCGCGGAGATTCTTACTCCCCTCGAAGGGCGGCACAAAGCCGAGGCCGTCGAGCGCTCGATGGATGGCGTCAAGTCCCTCAGGCGTCACAAGAATGTCGACATCGACGGTGGTGCGGTCATATCCATGTGCAACGAGTGACATTCCGCCAGCCACGGCATAGGGAATGCCAAGTTCAGTGAGCTTCCCGGCAATGCGGCGCAGGGTCTCATGGACCGGATCCGACTTCATAAAAAAACGCGATGCCTCCTCGATGGCGACGCTTCCCCCACGCTGCATCTTTTCTTCAAACGGCATCATACATTCTATTATAACCCGTGCGGCGCCCATTCGACGTACTACAAAGTCTCCACCGCCGCCTCCCACTGCCCATTCAAATCCTCCAGCTCCGCCTTCAGCCCGTGGTATTCCTCGTGAAGCTGCTTCGACCGTGCTGCATCCTTGAGCACCGCCGAATCGGCGAAGAGCGTCTCCAGTTCCTTCATCCGCGTCTCGTGGGCGATGATCTTGGCCTCCAGTTCCTCGATTCGGTTCGCGGCGTATTTCGACCGCGATTTCTTCTTCGGCGCAGCCGGGGCGTGCCGATCGCGTTCGCGGCGTAACTCGTCCCGCTGCTTTTCCGTCTCCGCACGCTGAGTATCCTCCCGTTGGGCCAGCAGCGCGGCATAAGTGGACCAGTTCCCCGCGACGAGTTCATGCTCGCCGCGCGTCCGAAGCACAAGGAGTCGCTCCGCCACGCGATCCAGAAAGTAGCGATCGTGGCTCACCATCAACAGGCTGCCGGGGTATTGCGTCAGCGCGTCTTCCAGTGCCTCGCGCGCGGGAATATCGAGATGGTTCGTCGGCTCATCCAGTACCAGCACCTGCGGATTTGTCCAGACAAGTCGTGCAAGCAGCACGCGCGACTGTTCCCCGCCCGACAGCGTCCCGACGCGCTTGAATACGTCGTCCTTGCGAAAGAGGAATAGTGCGAGAAACGACCGGGCCTCGGCTTCGCTCACGCCGCGCCGCACCTGCCGCACCGCCTCAATGATCGTGAGCGAACCGTCGAGGTCGCGATGCTCTTGATCGTAATACCCGACGCTGAGATTCTCGAAAAGACGCACCTTTCCTTCGTCGGCCGGCGTCTGGCGAAGCAGCATGCGCAACAACGTCGTCTTGCCGACGCCGTTGGGCCCGATGATGCCAACCTTCTCGCCGCGCGTCATCTCAAAGTTCAGATCGCGAATCAGCGTGACGCCGTCGTAACCCTTCGACGCCCCTTCACAGCGGATCACCATATCACCGCCGCGGTTGTCAGCCTTGAAGGCGAGGCTCATCTTGGCCCGGTCGCCGGTCGGCTTTTCCAGAATCTTGCCGTCGGCCTCCATGCGGTCGAGATACTTTTGCCGCCCGCGGGCCTGCTTGGCCGAGTCCTTCGCGTAGCGCACGCGATCGATGTAATCGCGCTGGTGCGTGAGCCATTCCTGCTGTTTCACATATTCACGCTCGGCGTTGAGTTGGCGAATCCGCTTGGCCTCGGCATAGTTCGTGTAATTCGTCGGATAGGTGGCGACGCCGTGATTCTCCAATTCAATGATCTTGGTGACGACGCGATCAAGCAGGTAGCGGTCGTGCGAAATGATGACCGCGCCGCCGTCGTGCGCCGCGAGATATTTCTCCAGCCAGCGCGTGGCGTCGATGTCGAGATGGTTGGTCGGCTCATCGAGAAGCAGCATGTCGCAATCGGCAAGCAACATCCGCGCCAGCGACGCACGGCACTTCTGCCCGCCCGAAAGCACCGCGACCGGTTTGTGATACTCATCCGGATCGAAGCCCAACCCGCCGAGCACTTCGCGCAGGCGCACTTCATAGGAATAGCCCCCGGCCGTCTCAAACTTGGCCCGCGACCTGTCATACTCCGTCATCAGTGCCGCTCGCCGCGCGTCGTCGTCGGCCTCGGCGATTTCGTGGGAGAGTTGCTCCAGCCGCTTTTCCAACGCCCGGTGATCGGCAAAGACGGACTCCACCGCCTCAATCAGCGTTGCACCCTCCGGCAGATCAGGCTCCTGCGGCAGGTAGCCGATCGTCGTGCCGCGCGACGTGGTGATCGTGCCGATGTCCGGCGCTTCAATGCCGTTGATGAGCTTGAAGAGCGTCGTCTTGCCGCTGCCGTTGGCCCCGATCAGGCCGGCCTTCTCGCCCTTGTGCAAATCAAGCGACACACCGCGCAGCACGAGCTGCCCGGCGTAGGACTTGTGAACATCTTGTAACGAAACGGATGCCATGCACGCACTCAGGACGCGGTTGCGATGGGCGCCCAATGCGCCGGGTTTGCTATTTTAGGCGGGTTGGTGATTTACCGCGTGGGCAAGGTGATGCGAGGCGTCGTCTTGCTCGGCTTCGAGCGGTTCGATCAAATGAGGGCGGCGAATCCTCGGGGCGAACAAAACAAACGCCGCAACGAGCAAACCGCCGGACATGAGTAGGAATACAGGCCGCAACGACTCATCCAGGAAAAGCTCAATAATGCCGCGCTCCTGCGCCCACCGCTCGGCCTTAATCGTCCACGCCGGCCATTCATCGGAAATCAGCAAGGCGCTGCGTGGCGTGTGCGGTTCCATCGGCGGCACGAGCGACTGCGAAATGCTCTCATCGCTGATGACGGAAAAGACTTCCTCATTCGGCTTACGATAGCCGAGATCCAGCACCGCCAGACGCTCGTTCACCACGGCATCGCGCGTGAAGGCCTCTTCCAACTCGGCCCGCCGCCGGGCTTCGTCATTCAACTCGGCCACTTTTTGCTTGAGCTTCTGCTCCTCCACGAGCAATTCGCCATAAGAGCGAATCCGCGGCAGCAACACCGCCGGAGCAAACAGCGCAAAGGAAAGCAACGCGAGAACGACAAACATCAGCCGATGCCCGACCGGCGAGCGCGGAAACGCTTCGGCAGTCGGCGTCGAAGTTGTCATGTCCGGTTGCGCCATGTGTTATTTATTCCAAAGACTCCCGCCGTACACCGCCTGATCGCCGAGCATTTCTTCGATGCGAAGAAGCTGGTTGTACTTCGCCAGTCGATCGGTGCGAGACAGGCTTCCCGTCTTGATCTGCCCGGCGTTTGTCGCGACCACGAGATCGGCGATCGTCGTATCTTCGGATTCACCGCTGCGATGGCTCACCACCGCCGTCCAGCCGTTTCGCATGGCCATGTTGATGGCCTGCATCGTCTCGGTCAGCGTTCCGATCTGATTCACCTTGATGAGAATGCTGTTCGCGCACTTTTCCTTGATGCCGCGAGCCAGAAACTTCGGATTCGTCACAAACAAATCATCGCCGACAAGCTGTGTCGTGGCCCCGAGTTTCTGCGCCAGCTTCGCCCACCCGGCCCAGTCGTTTTCCGCGAGTCCATCTTCGATGCTGCGGATCGGCCACTGTTTGCACTTCTCGGCCCAGTAATCGGTCATCTCATCCGCCGTGGCGACGCGATTCGGATTGCTCTTGTAGAACTTGTACTTGTTCGGCGCGCCGGCCTCACTGGCCATCTCGCTCGTCGCCGGGTCCAGCGCGAACCAGACATGCTCGCCAAGCTTGTAGCCCGCCTTCTCCACAGCGCTGGCGATCACTTCAAACGCCTCATCGTTACTCTTGAGGCTCGGGGCGTAGCCGCCCTCATCGCCCACGGCCGTGTTGTAACCCTTGTCGTGCAGCACCTTCTTCAGCGTATGAAAAATCTCCGCCCCCCAGCGCAGCGCCTCGCGAAATGTCGGCGCGCCCCACGGTTGAATCATGAACTCCTGAAAATCGACCGTGCTGTCGGCGTGCTTTCCGCCGTTGAGAATGTTCATCATCGGCACCGGCAGTACATGTGCGTGGCAGCCGCCGAGATAGCGAAAGAGCGGAAGGTCGCACGAATCCGCCGCCGCCCGCGCCGCCGCAAGCGAAACGGCTAGAAGCGCATTCGCGCCGAGCTTGCCCTTGTTCGGCGTTCCGTCGAGCTTGATCAGCGCAGCGTCGATCTCTTCCTGATTGGTCGCATCCATGCCGACCACGCACGTACGAATCTCATTGTTGACGTGTTCGACCGCCTTCAACACGCCCTTGCCAAGGTAGCGCTTCTTGTCGCCGTCGCGCAGCTCCACGGCCTCATGCTCGCCGGTGGAGGCCCCGCTCGGCACAATCGCCTGCCCGGTTGATCCATCTTGAAGGACCACGACCGCCTCGACCGTCGGGTTCCCCCGCGAGTCGAGCACCTCGCGCCCGTGTACGTGAACGATCTCGCTGTTCATGTCGGCTTCTTCCTGTCGCAGCAAAGGTTACAGGTGTATCGACCTGCCGTTTGGCCCGGCTGGACGATGCACGCGCGCCGAAGTGGCGGCGCGCCTCGCCGCCCCCCGACGGTTGGTTTCAGGGTCCACTTTAGGCCTAGCCCTGCGCGCTGACAAGACACGCGCAGATTCTGCACCTCCCCGATTCGGATAAGCTAATCACAACCATGGGCAAGCGACTTCTCGGGATCGACTACGGCCGTAAGCGGATCGGCCTCGCCATCGCGGATGACGCCGTGCGCGTCGCCACGCCGCATTCCACCATCCTTGGCCGCAACGATGTCACCCGCGACGCCCGGGCCATCGCGGATGTCGGCGTCGAGCAACAGGTCGCCGAATTCGTCGTCGGCCTGCCGCTGACTGCCGACGGGGAGGAGAGCGAACAGACCGCCCACATACGCACCTTCGTCAATGAGCTGGCCCGCCTCTCGGGCAAGCCGGTCCACGTGCAGGATGAACACCTGACCAGCGTCGCCGCCGAGGAAGTCCTCCGCATTGCCGAGGTCACGCGCCGCAAGAAAAAGGCCCTGACCGACCGCGTCGCCGCACAGAAAATCCTCCAGGCCTGGCTCGACCGGCCGGCCTGAACAATTGAATTGCCCCCGACTCGCCAGCCGTTAGACTACGCCCATGGCACGGAAGGCCTCCATCCTCTTGCTCGTCGCGGTCTGCCTGACGGGCTGCGTCGAGCGAACCGTCTCCATCACCACCGAGCCGCCAGGCGCGATCGTCTTCCTCAATGATGAAGAGGTCGGCCAGTCCCCGATCAAGGTGCCCTTCACCTGGTACGGCGACTACGAGATCATCGTCCGCAAGCCCGGCTACAAGACCCTTCAGACACATCACAAGCTCAAGGCCCCGTGGTACCAGACGCCCGTGATCGACGTCTTCGCCGAGTGCCTCGTGCCGTTCACCATCTATGATGACCGCACGTTTCCCACCTACACCCTCGACCCCGAGACCCGCCCCGACAAGCAGGCCCTGATTAATAACGCCGAAGACCTCCGCCAACAGGCCCTGACAGGCTCGTAATCCCCATTTACGCCCGGGCCCGCCCTCCATTTCCACAATCGAATAGCCGCGCCTCCGTCCTCGCCCGTCCTCTCTTGGAAGGGGCCGATTGAGACCCCTCAACCGAGCGACCCTCCATACGAGCGAGACAAAGGAGCGACACGATGAACCGTTTCCGAATAGCCGCGATCACATTCTGCGCCCTGCTGGCGACCACCGCTGCGTCCCTCGCAGTCGATGTCGAACTGAGCGTCAGCCTGCCGACCAATGCCATGCCCAGACCCATTACCGTTCACATCGAACGGCCGGGGCTTCCTCCCGCCGCCGTACCGGTCATGATCCCGCCGGGCACGACCGTCGTCGGCAAGCGAAACCTCATCGTCAGTGCGCTGAATGCCGCCGGCTTTGTCGCTGTTGCACAGCCCGAGCCGAACAAGCTCGAGATCACCGGCCTCCCCGCGGGTTCAACCGTCCGCATGATCGATGGCGGCACCGGCGAGATCAGGGACACCATCGTCGTGCAGGAGCCCGTGGGCGGACTGTTCGGCACCGTCGCGTTTCCCGCCTTCTTCCCGCCGGTCGACTTCCAGAATCAACCCGCGATCTTCACGGCCGGCATTCTCACCGACGTAGGCGAGCTGACCGCGCAGGTCTCGGCCAGCGAACTCAACTTCCAGACCGACGGCCCGATCATTTGCCAGGCCCTCTTTCAGCGGCTCGCCCCACGCGCCCCGCAGTACGGCGCGCAGATCAATTACGCCGGCGATCGCCTCGAAGTCTACTTCGACCCGGCCTACACGGTCACACAGGGCGGCACCGTCTTCGGCACCACCTCGCAAGGCCAGGGCGCGCAGGGATTCGTCGTCATCCCGAATCTTCCCCCGCCGCAGGTGCCCGGCGATATGAACTGCGACGGTGTCGTGAATGCCCTCGACATTCAGCCGTTCATCGATGCAATCCTGATGACGGCGGACGATTGGAATCAATCGCACATCGGTTGCAATCGGCTCAACGGTGATCTCAACGGCGACGGAGAGGTTGACATGCTGGACCACCTTCCGTTCATTCAGTTGCTGATGCACTGAAACGAGCCTTGCACCGACAGCATTTTCATCGCCCCGATCCTTACCGGTCGGGGCGTTTTCTTGCGCGCCATCACTTCGCCGGAATCGGAATCCCCAGACGCCCCATCACCATCTTCAGATCGGCCCACGCCTTGCCCTTTTCGCCGGGGCTGCGAAGGAGATACGCCGGGTGAAAGGTCGGCATGACCGGGATCGGTTCGCCGATGGTCTCCGATCCGCTGACATAGAAGCTGTGCCAGCGGCTGCGAAGTTTGCCGATTCCTTCGCGCGTGTTGAGGATGGTCTGCGCGGCCGGCGCGCCGAGGGTGATGATGACCTGCGGCGCGATGATCTCGATCTGCCGCCAGAGGTAGCACTTGCAGGCGATAATCTCGTCGATGGCCGGCGTGCGGTTGTTCGGCGGGCGGCACTTGAGCACGTTGCAGATGTAGACGTCCTCGCGCTTCAGGCCCATGCCCTTCTGGATCATGTCGGTGAGCAGTTGCCCCGCCCGGCCGACAAAGGGTTCGCCGCTGGCGTCTTCGTCGGCGCCCGGTGCCTCGCCGATGAACATGATCCGCGCGGTAGTGCTTCCGACGCCGAAGACGGTCTTGATGCGCGTGGCGTGCAGGCCGCTATGGGTGCAGCCTTTGACTTCGTCGTTGTCGATCACGGTGAGTGCGACGCGCCGCCGCTCGACTTCCTCCGCGGCGACGGACGGCCGCTCGGGCAAATCGACTTCGATGCGCGGCTCAATCGGCGCGGCGATACGCGCGGGTGCAATTTGGTCGCGGTGAAATGCGCCCCCAGAAACCATGTGGGACCGGTCTCCCGACCGGTCAATTGATCGCACAGACGTCGCAATCGGCAAGGCCCGCGCCCCCAAGAGGGCATCGGCCTCAAAGCGGTTTCGCAGTGCAGTGGCAAGGTCGTCGGCCATGTCGACATGATACGGCGGGGCTTGTCGTAATCTAAGCCCCAAAGGGGCGCTTCAGCCCCAGCCTAGGGCAACGCCCTTGGTTAGAATCGCCAGAATAACCAAGCCCTGAAAGGGCGACTTAGCCCATGCCTCAATCCCTTGCACGACTACCGATTCACCTGGTGTTCAGCACCAAACACCGAAAACCGCTCCTGACCGATACCATCCGCGATCCCCTTCATCGTTACATGGCGACCGTTCTGCAAAACCTCGGCTGCCCGCCCGTTCTGATCAACTCGGTTGCCGATCATGTGCATATTCTTTTTGAACTGAGTCGTACGGTGACGGTCAGCGATGCGGTTGAAGAGGTAAAGAAATCCTCGTCGAAATGGATCAAGACTCAGGACAGCGCCTTCGCCGCCTTCGCCTGGCAGGCCGGCTATAGCGCCTTTGCCGTTTCGCAGTCCAATGTGACGACCGTGCGTGACTACATTGCCAACCAACAGACACACCATGAAACGACGACATTTGAAGAGGAATACCGTGCATTCCTCGAACGCCACCGAATCGCTTTCGATGAACGATACGTCTGGGATTGATCGTGCCACATTTCACCCGGAATTAGGACGCCCCTTCAGGGCTAATCGGCAATAATCATTCGCTGTCCCAGGGCGATGCCCTGGGCTGTGGCTAGGTTGCCCCCTTGGGGCTCGGACGCATCGGAATACGCTCCCGCGACTCGCACCAGCCAAAACAAAAGAACTGACAGAAACTGATAGAGACTGGCACGGTCGGAGTTTGGCAGGGTGATCCGTAAAAAAAGTACCCCCACAATAAACCACAAAAA
>CAZSBF010000121.1:0-12440 GCA_964605185.1 uncultured Planctomycetaceae bacterium | reverse complement strand
CAATCGCGGTCATCCCCGCCTCGCACAGATCGCGCACCATTGTCGCGAGTTCGAGATGAGACGACGATTTGATGCGTCCCGGATGTGCGAGTGACGCAATGCCGCCCGATTCGTGAATGATCCGAATGACATTTGCGCCCGAAGGCGCGACCCGCGGCACATACGCCGGCGCCTCGTTTCCGAGATATCGCGAGAATGCCTGCTGAAAGCTGCTGACCGCTCGCAAACGAACCAACTCATCGGCGATATGCGGCCGGCCAATCGCCACGCCGGCGTGTCGCTCACAAATTGCGCGATAGTCAACAACAACGCCCATCCGCCCCAGCCGCGCGATGATCTCTTCATTCCGCGCATGCCGATTCGCCACCATTCGCGCGAGCGCATCGACCATTCCCGCATTCGTTGACTCAATGAAATATCCGAGGATGTGCAATCGATGGTGGCCATATTCCGCCTCCATCTCAATGCCCGGCACGAATTCCATACCGAGCCGCGTGGCCGCGCCCTCAGCCTCAGCAAGCCCCGCCGTCGTGTCATGATCGGTAAGTGAAATCGCCGAAAGCCCGCGCGCGGCCGCCATTTCCATGACCTTGTCCGGCGCGTAACGCCCGTCCGACGCCGTGGAGTGCAGGTGCAGGTCGATCCAGCGTCGCGCGGATACCGTCATCGTGAATTAGATGATGCCCATTTTCTGCAGGCCGGCCGCGAGCTGCGCGACGCAATCCTCCAGTTTGTGCTCGGCCGTCTTGAGCGTGATCTCCGGCTTGAGCGGGGCTTCGTAGGGGTCGCTGACGCCCGTGAAGTTCGGAATCTCCCCAGCACGAGCCTTCTTATACAGCCCCTTGGGATCGCGCTTCTCGCACTCATCCACCGGTGTATCGATGAAAACCTCGACAAACGGCAGCTTCCCGGTGTCGTGCAGTTGTCGCACCAGATCGCGGTCGGCACGATACGGGCTGACAAACGAGGTGATAGTGACCACGCCGGCATCGCCGAACAGCTTGGCTACTTCGCCGATGCGTCGGATGTTCTCGGCACGGTCAGCAGCTGAGAAGCCGAGATTCTTGTTCAATCCATGCCGAATGTTGTCGCCGTCCAGCACATACGCCAGCCGACCCTGTTGAACCAGGGCGTGCTCCAGTGAAAACGCAATCGTGCTCTTGCCGCTCGACGGCAACCCGGTCAGCCAGATGGTGCAGCCTTTCTGCCCCAGCAGCTTCTCCCGCGCCCCGCGCTCGACATGCCCCTCATGCCACACCACATTCGTTGCCTTGATCTCGCTCATGCCGAAACGACTCCCTAAAGCATGACTGGTTCAACAGAAAGCCCTAGCCAACTGCCCGGGCCTTTATTCGTTGCATTCAATGATAATCGAATCGCTTCAGCCTGCCTATGCAATGTCCTGAAACATCGCCGACGTGAGATACCGTTCGCCGCACGATGCCAAGATCACAACAATCAGCTTCCCCGCGCTCTCGGGCCGCTGTGCCACCGCGTTCGCCGCGCACAATGCAGCGCCGGACGAAATACCGCACAAGATGCCCTCTTCCTTCGCCGCCCGGCGGCCCCACGCCAGCGAATCGGTCGTGTTCACGCGGATGATCTCGTCATAGATCTTCGTATTGAGAATCGTCGGCACGAAGCCGGCGCCGATTCCCTGAATGCCGTGCTTGCCACGCTGGATCGGCTGGCCGGCGCGCTGCTGCGTCAACACCGGCGACTCCTCCGGCTCCACCGCCACGACATGAAACGACGGCTTCTTTTGCTTGATCGTCTCGCCGACGCCGGTAATCGTGCCGCCCGTGCCGATGCCGGAGATGAGCACATCGGCTCGGCCGTCGGTGTCCTCCCAGATTTCCTGCGCCGTCGCTTTTCGATGCACCTCGGGGTTCGCCGGATTGTCGAATTGTTGTGGAATGAAGCTGTTCGGCGTGTTCGCGGCCAATTCACTCGCCTTGGCGATGGCCCCGGGCATTCCTTCGGCGGCCGGCGTCAGAACCAAATTCGCGCCAAGCGCCTTGAGCATCATCCGCCGTTCGAGGCTCATGGACTCCGGCATGGTCAGCGTCAGCTTGTAGCCCTTCGCCGCACATACAAATGCGAGTGCAATGCCGGTGTTGCCGCTGGTCGGCTCAATGATGTGTGTGTCCTTGTTGATCTTTCCGGCAGCTTCGCCGGCCTCGATCATGCTCTTGCCGATGCGATCCTTAACGCTCGAAAGCGGATTGAAGAACTCCAGCTTGGCATAGACCTCGGCCTTGGACTGAATGATGCGATTGATCCGCACCATCGGCGTGCGACCGACGGTATCAAGAATGCTGTTGAAAAGACGAGCCATTTCACAACTCCACGCAACATCAATTAATAACAAACTTGACGGCACGATCGATTACTGACCGAAAAGCAATGATGATAGGCAGCAAGCCGCTCAGAGGCAAAACGGTTTGATCAACGGATTGTCGGGTTGTTTTCCGTTCGTTTGTGATGCTTCAGCGATTCACGATCGATTTCTTCGTACTTATCGACAAAGAAGAATTCTATCAACGCGACAGGGGCGTTCTTTAGTCGATTTCGAAACAGCGCGACCAAGAAAATCGCAAATATGTCCGGCCCGAATAGAACGGTTCCTCCAACAATCGCAAGAACCGATGCAAGCGACTGCCACTTTAAATGGTCGGCGATCCCGATGAAGCAAATTGCAACGTAAAATGCCAATGGCAACGAAATACAGAATGCCAGGCAATTAGTAACGAACCGTGGTCTGTACCGATGCCACATCGGCGTGCCCTAATTCTAGAACTAGTTGATTCGACTAGGGCTTCGGTGCCGCAGGCTCGCCCGGCTTCGCATCCGCAGGTTTCCCTTCCGCAGGCTTCGCCTCGTCGGCCTTTGCTGGCTCATTGGGCTTCGACGCCCCGCTGCGACCCTTGGCACGCGCCTCCACCTGCTCGCGCTGCGCCGGCGTCAGGATCCCCATCACCGAGTCATACACGCGCTGTCCGGCCTGCTCACGTGTGACGCGATCCTTCAGCCCCTTCTCCAGCTCCTGGTGTTGTTTGAAGATGTCGCCGATCTGCGTCTTCTGTTCGCTTGTCAAATCCGTCAGCCGATCCACAAACGCCTTGAGCATTCGCGGATTCTGCCGCAGGCGGCTGCGCACATCGGTCGCCGTTCGATCCGTCCAGATGCGATCGAACGCCTCGCGCTGATCGTCATGCATTATGGCCCGCACCTTTTCTTTGAACACCGTCTGCATGTTCGTCATTCGCTCACGCACCGGCTTGGTGCGCTCGGAGAACTCCGTTCGCATCTGCTGCAATCGGTCGCCCAGCTCCTTCATCTTTGCCTGGTCGCCGGCCTCCTGGACCTTGTTCAATTCGGCGCGGATCTTGGTCATTTCGGCAATAGTCTCCGGCGGCATTTTCATCTGGTCCCGAAGTGCCACCATCGTCTGCTCGTTTTCAGCGGCGAGCTTGTCGACCTGCTCGATCTGAGCCGGGTCCAGCTTCAATTCCGACTTGAGCCGCTCCACCATGGCCGCCGACGAGGACGGTTCCGGCCGCGCGGTTCGCATTCGTTCGCGAATCTCCCGCGGCGTCGGTTCGCGATGGTGTGCATCGGGCTGACTGGTCTGCCCCAAGACTGGAATCGCGGCAAACAACGACACAAAACAAACGACAGCAGCCTTCATAACAATTCTCCAATAGTCAGTAGACCCGCGGCGAGCTTCACCGTTAGCCGGGCCGGCCCTACATCCTAATACACTCAAACGACGGTTCGGCCGCGTCATTTCCCGTTCGCCGGCTTCGGCGGCGGCAGGCCGTTCTTGGCCACAGTTTCAAAGGCCTCGCAAAACATATCCAGCTCCGTCAGGCTCGTATAGACATTGGCCGACACGCGGATCCCCTCGAACTCATCGTGCGTGATGGGCACCACGATGATCTTATGATTATCCCAAAAATGCTCGACGAGCTTCTTGGAATCCGCTCCCTTCAACTGAATCGTTCCAATGGCACACGAATGCGCAGGGTCGAGGCTGGTATGCATGATCACGTTCGGCAGCTTCATCAGCCGCTTGGCCCAATAGTCGCGTAGGTATCGGAGCCGGTCCGCCTTTCGCTCGGCCCCGATGCCCTCCCAGAACGTCAGCGCCTCGGCAATCGCCAATCGCCCCGCGTCGGGGTGCGTGCCGATCTCTTCAAACTTGCGAATCTCGTCCGACCGGGGCTTCTCCGCGGCCGTCAGCGGCCACACGTCTTTGATCCGATCCTTGCGAACATACAGGAAGCCGGTGCCGATCGGCGCCGTGCACCACTTGTGCAGGCTCACACCGTACATGTCGCATCCGATCTCGCCGCCGTTGTATGGAAACTGTGCGAATGCATGCGCCCCGTCGACAATGGACCAAATGCCGCGCGACCGCGCCAGCGCGCAAACTTCCTTCACCGGCAGGATTTGTCCGGTCATGAAGATCGAGTGCGACACCAGAATCACCCGCGTCTTTGGTGTGATTGCCTTCTCAAACAAACTCACGATCTCCGGCATCGAACGCGCCGGAGTGGGAATCTTGATCTGTTTCAGCACGACGCCTTCACGCTCGGCCCGCTGTTTAATCGTTGTGATCATCCGCGGGTAATCCTGCGTCGTCGTCAGATACTCATCACCCGGCTTCATGTCGATGCCGTTTATTGCGATCTGCAACGCCTCGCTGGCGTTTCGCGTGATCGCCATCTCATCCGGCCTGCAGCCGAACGCCTTCGCCAGTCGGGCACGCACATGCTCTACCTGCGGGTCCATGATGGTCCACAGTGTGCGCACCGGGGCGTTGTTGGTGAATGTCAGGTGCCTTTCCTGCGCACTCATCACCAGTCGAGGCGCCGGGCAACACCCTCCATTATTTAGATTGATGATGGACCGATCGACGTCGAACGCCTGCTGAATCTGAAACCAGAACGACTCGTTGCCGCCCATTCCCCCGCCGTCGCCGCGCCCGCCGCCATCACGCTCCGCCGCCGCCAGCCGCGTCGGCCAGTCGCCTTTGAGAAACGACACCACGCCGAGCGCCGCGCCCGTCTTCCGCAGAAATGCACGTCGATCTTGTATCATGCGATGACCTTTCCTGAATCGTACTCGGATTCAACCGCCCGGCAATCAAAAACCGTACCCAAACATTGGGCCCAATTGCAGGCGATGCCGAATCCCCTATCATTTCACCCTTTCGCAAACACCCCGGGGATACCCATGACCCTCCGCACGCGCCTTGTTCTGGCAGTCTGTCTCACACTTGTCGCTGGCTGCTCCATTCAGGATCGCTACCGCGCATCCGCCGACCGCATCATCGACGCCACGCTCGCCTCCAACGACTCGTGGAAGAAGATGCACGAACTCTGCGACGGCATCGGCCACCGGCTCAGCGGCTCACGCGAACTCGAGCGCGCCGTCGACTGGGCCGTCGCCAGCATGAACGCCGATGGCCACGAGAATGTCCGCGCAGAACCCGTCATGGTGCCGCACTGGGTGCGCGGAAGTGAATCCGCCGTGATGATCGAACCGCGCACGACACCCCTGGTCATGCTCGGCCTTGGCGGCTCCATCGGCACTCCGCCCGACGGCATCACCGCGCCCGTCGTCGTCGTCCGGGATGAAAAAGAACTCGACGCCCTGGGTAACGGCGCCCACGGCAAGATCGTCCTCTTCAACAATCCGATGCCGCCGTACGACAAGAAGACCGGCTCGCACTATGGCGAGACCGTGCGCTTCCGCGGCAAGGGCGCCATCCTCGCATCGCAAAAAGGCGCGGCCGCCTGCCTGATTCGCTCCGTCACCGCCCACAGCCTTCGCACGCCACACACCGGTGCTATGCGCTACGACGAGAGTGTGACGAAGATCCCTGCAGCCGCCATCACCACCGAGGACGCCGACATGATTGCCCGCCTCGCAAAGAGCGGAACGCAGGTTGTCGTCCGCCTGACCATGGAAGCCCGCACGGAGCCCGACGCCCCGAGCGGCAACGTCGTCGCCGAGATTCGCGGCCGTGAATTTCCGCATGAGGTCGTCGTCATGGGTGGCCACATCGACTCATGGGACGTCGGCCATGGCGCACACGATGATGGCGCCGGCATTGTCATGTGCATGGAAGCGCTGAACGTCATAAGAAAGCTCGGTCTGCAACCCCGCCGCACGATCCGCGTCGTGCTATGGACGAACGAAGAGAATGGCCTCGCCGGCGGCAAGCAGTACGCCAAGGACCACGCCGCCGAGATTCCGAACCTCGTTGCCGCCATCGAAAGCGACTCCGGCGGCTTTGCACCGGATGCCTTCTCCGTCGAATGCAAGGACAAGTCACGCGAGGAAGTCGCCCATCGACAGATCAAGGACATTGCTCGACTCGTCTCCCGGCTCGGCACCTTCAAGATCTCCCGCGGCCACTCCGGCGCCGATGTCAGCCCGATGAGGGATATGGGCGCCATGCTCATGGGCTTCTCCACCGAAGGCGAGAAGTACTTCGACTACCACCACACCCCCGCCGACACGCTCGACAAGGTGAACCCCGACGAACTCTCGCGCTGCGTCGCCAGCATGGCTGTGATGACCTACGTCCTCGCCGACATGCCCGAGCGACTGGGCGCGCCATAACCATCCACCAGGTCCCACCGCCATGCCCGAACTCCCCGAAGTCGAGACCATCATTCGCGGCCTGCGACCGATCGCTAACGGCGCGACCATTGAGGCAATTACGATTCATCGCGCCGACATCATCCACGCCGGCCGTTCGACCCTTCGCACATCACTCCCCGGCCGTCGCATCCTATCCCTCGGCCGCGAGGGCAAGCGCATCCTCTTCAACATCGACACCGGCGCGCTCCTCGTCATTCACCTCGGCATGAGCGGCCGCCTCACCCTCGAATCAGCCGACGCCCCGCTTGCCAAGCACACGCATTTTCGCATCGGCCTCAAAGACAGCGCCGACGAAATCCGCTTCCGCGACCCTCGCCGCTTCGGCGGCGTCTGGTTCTTCCCAACAGCGGCGGACTCGGCACGCAGCGGCATCAAACCCCTCGGCCCCGACGCCCTCACCATCCGTGTGCCGACGCTTCGCGAACTCGCCCGCCGCAAACGACAGATCAAGGCCCTGCTGCTCGACCAATACGCCATCAGCGGCCTCGGCAACATCTACTGCGACGAGGCGCTGTACTCCTCGCGCATTCACCCGCTCACGCCCGCGACGACCCTCTCCGAGTCGCAGATTCGCAACCTCGCTTGCAGCATTCGCAAGACGCTCAACGCCTCGCTCAACTCCGGCGGCTCAACCCTCATGGACTATCGCACCGCCGACGGCAGCGAAGGCCGCTTCCAGAGGCTCTTCCGCGTGTATGACCGCGAGGGCGAGCCGTGCCGACGGTGCGGCAAGGTCATCGAGCGAATCGTCGCCGCCGGCCGGTCGACCCATTTCTGCCCGAAGTGCCAACGCCTTTAGACTACCCGCGAACAAAGGAACTCCTATGTCACTGCTCTGTGTTGCGTGGACGGTCCTGGTGATCGGTCAACCAGCTGACAACTGGAAGACCGTCGCGGAAGCGACCAACTATCGAAAGACCAGTTCCTACGCCGAGACCATCGCGTACTACCAGAAATTGCAGGCCGCATCGCCGTGGGTCAAAGTCGAGCGCAGGGGATTCACTCCCGAGCGCCGTGAAATGCAGTTGGTCATCCTCTCCAAAGATGACGCGTTCAAGCCATTCACAGCTTCCTCCGTAGGCAAGGCAACGTTGCTTGTGGTCAACGGCGTACACTCCGGCGAGATCGAAGGCAAAGACGCGTGCATGGCGTTGGCGCGCGAGATTTGCATAACCAAGAAATACGAGTCATTACTTGATCACGCGACTCTGCTGATACTCCCCGTCTTCAATATCGACGGCCACGAGCGAACCAGCACGTACAATCGAATCAACCAGAACGGACCCGAGGAGATGGGTTGGCGATGCACGGCGAACAACCTCAACCTCAATCGCGACTACATGAAGGCCGACACCGCGGAGATGCGTTCGCTGCTTCGCACGTTTCACGAATGGAAGCCGCATCTTTGGTTTGACACCCACACTACCGACGGCGCGGACTTTCAATACGACGTCACCTTCGCCGCCGCCATCGGTCCGGAGAACGCGCCCTCGGTGGCCGACTACGTGAACAACCGACTGCACCCGCATCTGCTCAAGACGTTGGCCGAGGATGGCCACACACCCGCGATCTTCTTCGAGATGCGCGATCGCATGGACCCGGCCAAGGGCATCGATGCCAACCTCGGCTTCGCTCCGCGCTTCTCGACCGGCTACGGGGCGATCATGAACCGGCCGTCGATCCTCGTTGAAACTCACATGCTCAAGCCCTACGAGGTGCGCGTGAAGGCGACCTATGACCTGATCAGGCGGACGTTAGAGCTGGTGGCCGCCGACCCGCAGGCGCTTATCTCCGCGGTCAAGAAGGGCGACGATTATGCCGCCAATCTCTACAAAGATGAGAAGGCCCGCGTCGTGCTGGCCACGTCGCAGCCCGCCGACGACGAAGGCACGCCGATGGTGTTCAAGGCTTATCAAGTAAGCACCAAACGAAGCGAGGCCTCCGGCGCGGAGTACCCTGTGTGGCATCGGTCGAAGCCGATCGATGTTCCGACGAAGTTCTTTTCCAAGTTCACTGTAACGCGCGACGTCAAACCGCCGGCCGCGTACATCGTGCCGATGCAGTGGGGAGAAGTCATTCAACGCCTTTGGAAGCATCACATACCCATGGAGTATCTTGGCGAAGACACAACCCTCGAAGTGGGCACCTATCGATTTAGCGACGTACGCTGGAAAGAGCGACCATTCGAAGGACGACATGAGGTCTCCTTCAAGACGGAGCCGATCCGAGAGGTCCGCACGTTTCCAAAGGGCTCGACTATCGTTCGCCTCAATACTCCAAAGGCGGTGGTCGCAGTGCACCTGCTTGAGCCGGATGCGCCGGACTCGCTGGTGCGTTGGGGCTTTTTCGACACCATCTTCGAACAAAAGGAATACTACGAAGACTACGCCATGGCACCGATTGCGGATCGGATGCTGGCCGAGGACGCGAACCTCAAGAAGGAGTTCGACGCCTGGCTCGCCGCGAACCCGGATAAGGCAACGAACGCACGGGCCCGGCTCGACTTCATCTATCAACGCTCGCCTTACTGGGACAAACGCAAGGACATCTACCCTATTGGCCGGATTGAACGCACCCGCGATATTCCCAAGAGCGCAGGACCTGGGAACTTCGACCGCTGACTTGGCCGACGTTCCGATATCAGGCCCATCCCGCGGCGGTGTTGCGCAAACGTCACGCCCTGAATCCCACGATCCGATAGGGAGGCGGACTCCATCAATCGTCCCCACCCTTTCGGAGCACGCGTCATGAGCGTTCGACTTCTCTCCGGCAACGATCGACAGCACCCGCGCATGCGCCGCATCGGATACTTGATGTGGCGATTCCCCGGCACCGACGTGCAGCAGACCGGCTGGCTGCTCGACTCATCGCGTGGCGGTACGGCCTTTGCCTGGCGCGGGGAGACGGCTCCGCAGCGCGATGCGGTGATTGAGACCCGCGAGGAAGGCGACCTTGCCCGCAAGCCGTGGCGGCCGAGCATTGTCCGACACTCGCGCAACGTCCACGACGACCTCTGCGTGGTGGGCGTCGAGCACGTCGACCTCAGCCGGCGCTAACCGTTCCGCTCGAACACAAAGCGTACTCGTTGGTCGGCGTCGTCCTTGAGTCGTTTCACCACGTCCGCCTCGCCGAGTTCAGGATGCGCCTTCACGATCTCGGCGGCGTAGAGTCTGACCCACCATCGCGCGTGGCGTGAGAGTGTTTCAATCTCGCGCACCACGGCCGCGTCAACCGCGCTCCGCTCCACAAACCCATAGCGCCGTTTCCAGAAGAGTTCCGAGACGACGTGCTCTGACCAGAGGATCGGCTTGATTTCCTCCGGTGCGCGAAGTTGAGTGGCGCGCACCATCGTTTGCAACGCCGTGCCCGGATCCGATGCGTACATGAATTGCACGAGTGACGTCCGGGGTTCACGCCCCGCCTGCACGTCCGCCTCGATCAGGGCTCGATAGGCGGAATAGTCCGGCGGCCGGGTGGCGGAGCGATCCTCATATCCCGCGAGCAGTTCTTTCACGACTCCGCGAATGGCGGCGTCCTTATTGGACAAATGCGGCACCAAGGTCTCAACAATGACACTCTTCGGTGTGGCGATTCTCGCAAGCACCCTTCCAACAAAGGCCTTGGTTCGTGTTTCCTGCTGATGCCGGGCTACATACCACACGAGTTGAGGAATGAGCGACCGGCCATCGTCACCCTGACGTTCGATGAGTTGATCCACCTGGCGGTTGAAACTCGGCCTGTCAGGCGCGTTGATTAGATTCTCAAGGCTTGTCTGACACGAGTTGTCCGGCGTGATTTCAACGACTGGGTTTTCAGCGGCATTCACGGAGGCGACCGCGATTACCGACACCACGAAGGCGAGTTCGATTCGTTGCAGTTTACTTGTGGTGTGCCGACCGATACTAGACGTTGTCATAACAGACTCCAATTCCTACGGGGTCAGCCGCAGGGCGAGATTCACTTCGATAAAACCCCGGACCTGAGAATAGTCATCAACCAGAAAGTGGGTTGCGCCCGCGCCCCATGCGGTCGTTTCCACATTCAAGCCACTGGGCGGAGGGTCGGAGTTGGGCACCGGCCCACCATCGAGAAAGAAATCGGCGAAGCCGCCTACTTGGTAGTGATTGGCGTGATACGCAGTGCTTGGAGGACGGCGGCGCTCCTGGGAAATATCCACATCTGAATCGTTTTCGACCGCATCCACATAGGATGTCACGACGATTTCGAACAGCCCGATGCCCGGGCGATCGTTGTCGAGACGCTCGGCGAGGTCATGGGTGGACCCTCCGCCGTGGCTGTATCCAAAGATGGAAACTTTGTCGACCCGTCGGCTGCCGATCGCATTGAGCACTTCGTTGAATACCGGGCCGGAACCATCCGCAGCGACATCATCCTCATCATGGATGTGAACGTCGTAACCCCGGGCATAGAGTGCATTCGCAACAACAAACGTGCCGTGGTTCGCATCCGTCGGGACAACGGGCACCTGATCCTCGCCGCCCAGCGCCATGACGATGCTGCTGAAGGTGTGGAATCTGATTGTGTCCATTGGAAACGCACCGTCGAACGGTTCGAGCTGAAGCTCTCCATTACCGTGTGCATTTGCGGCCCACTCCACCCAGGCCGTGAGTGCTGTTCCGCCGCCGGCCAGGGCCAGTGCATCGGTCCTGTCGTTGGTGAATGGTATTTCCGTACCGGGAGATTTGGTGCGCGTGGTCCACACGCGAAGTGCGCTGTTCGTTCGTCGCAGCGCGAGGGCAATGCCGGGCTGGTTGTTTTCAATTAACAATTCGACGAGATCGTCCTCACCGAAGGGATCGCTGTCGCCCGGAGAGTTGATGCGGATGCCCGGGCCCGATGCCGCGTTCTCCTCGTCCGCTTCAGAGACCGCGGTCTTCGCGAACGGGAAATAGCCAGCGCCATGTTGCGGGCGGTAAGCGGTCAGATTGCCAAATCGGCATGAGTTCAATTGACAGGTGCTCTCCGCCCCGAACCAGATTCCTGTACAGCCTGATTGAGTCGTCAGCGCGCAGGCGTCGGCACCCGTGCAACATGCCCCCATGGGCTGCGGAGTCAGCAGGCAGTCGATGAAGGGTTGGATATCGCGTCCGTCGAGGATTCCGTTTTCGTCAACATCAGCCGTACAAACGGCACACCCGGAAGCCCCCAGAACAAGGACATCCACAAAGGGGGGAATGTCAAATTGATCGCGGAGCGAATCGCAATTCGCGTCGCAGGGATCGCATGACCGAGTGGCTACGGCGACGTCGGCAATCGGCGCGGGCAGATCTTCGCCCGCGGCACCTGTGGCCGAAAGGTGGATCGCTAACAATAACGTACTGAGGAAATAGGATTTCCTGGGTTCGGCCCCCATCATGGTTCTCCCGTAAAACTGCGGCTTCATCATACACGAAGCACGGCGGGTGGAGGTGGATCACAACCGGATACCCAGTACATACATGTACCAGGTGCCTGTCCCCGTCGCCGTTGAGGGGCCGCCGGGGGATTGCGGCAGTTTGTCTTTTGATTTGTTGCAGGCCGCATAGATTCTCCAGCTTCACATTTGTTTTGTTTTAGTTAGGCATGTTCCACGTGGAACATTCGTTGTAGGCACAGAGGCACAGAGGCACAGAGGCACGGAGGCACAAAGTGAACTGACGTGCATTGAGGCAATGAGGTGCGTCGGGATCGCAGATTGGGCAGATTCTTTGAAAAACAGCCGGCACTTGCTGGCGTTTGCTGGCGTTGCCTGGGATTGGGGC
>CAZSBF010000120.1:2921-12441 GCA_964605185.1 uncultured Planctomycetaceae bacterium | reverse complement strand
CAGACCGGGCCGACCACGTCCATCGGCAGGCAGCCCGCCATCGACGCCGTCGTCTCCCCGCGCTCGGTCGGCACGAACCCCGCCGCCGGTCGCACCGGCCAGACGAAGTGATAGGCCTCATAGAGCGCGGGGCGAATCAAATCATTCATCCCCGCATCGACGATCAGAAAATCCCGCTCGCCCGACTTCTTCAGATACAGCGTCCGCGCCACGAGAATCCCCGCGTTGGCCGCGATGGACCGCCCCGGCTCCATGATGATCTGCAACGGCTTCGCACCGGCCACTCGATCGGCCAGCAGCGGCACAATCGCCTCGGCATACGCAACCGCCGGCGGGGCCTCGCTCGTCTTGTAATGCGCCCCGAAGCCGCCGCCGATATCCAGCGTGTCAATCGCGAAGCCGTCGGCGCGTAGCTCGTCGATCAGCGCCAGCGTCTTGCGAATCGCCGAGACATAGGGCTCCACCGTGTTCACCGGCGAGCCGATGTGCAGGTGAATCCCACAGAGCCGCACCGACTTCTCTCTGCCGTATTCCTGAAACACGCGCCGGGCCCGTTCGAGATCGACGCCGAACTTGGATTCCTTCTTGCCCGTGCTGGTATAGCGATGCGTCTTGGGGTCGACGTCGGGGTTCACGCGAAGCGCGGCCCGCGCCACGACGCCGCGCCGACCGGCCAGGTCGATCAGGTTCGCCAGCTCGGCCTCCGACTCGATGTTGAACCAGCCGATCATCGAGTCGAGCGCGAGATTGATCTCCTCATCGGTCTTGCCCACGCCCGCGAAGACGACCTTGGCCGGATCGCCGCCGGCGCGGAGGGCGCGGACGAGTTCCCCGCCGGACACGACATCAAACCCCGACCCGCGGTTCTTCAGCAACCGGCAGATATGCAGGTTCGGGCAGCTCTTGATGGAGTAGCAGATGATCGGCTTCAAGGCTGCGAAGGCCTTGGCCACGGCGTCGTAATGATGCAGAAGCGTCGCGGAAGAGTAGACATACGCCGGTGTGCCAACCGCTTCCGCGATCCGCGCGATGGGCACGTCCTCGCAATACAACTCACCGTTTCGATAAGCAAAGTGGTCCATGATGGACGACTAGCATATCGCGGTATCGCTTGTTCTCGAAAGTGACGACGCATCGCCGTGCATCGCTGACACGACGGCTCGTGGTATAACTCCACAATGCCCCTGCTCGCCGCGTTTTCCAGCCGCTTCACTCCGCTGATGTTCGCGGCCCTGCTTTGTTGGATCCTCTGCGTCACGCTGCATGAATTCGCCCACGCACTTGTCGGCTACCTCGGCGGCGATGACACCGTCAAACGTCGCGGCCTTCTCACCCTCGACCCGACGCGCTTCATCGACCCGGTCAACACCCTGCTTATCCCTGCGATCGTCCTGCTCATGGGCGGATTCCCCCTGCCCGGCGCGGCCGTCATGATCGACCGCAGCCGCCTCAAGAGTGAGAAATGGGGCGCGTATGTCTCCGCCGCCGGGCCGGCCGCCAACTTCATTCTGTTTGTGCTGATGTGCATCCCGCTGCACCCGAGCCTCCGCATCGTCGATCCATTCGAGTCGACACAGCCGACGTGGGTCCACTTCCTCGGGGCGATGGCCACGCTGAATCTCTTCGCCACGCTGTTCAACCTGATCCCCCTGCCGCCGCTCGACGGCTTCGGCATCATCGAGCACCGCCTCGACCACGAAACGCAGTGGAAGCTGCGCCAGCCGCAGGTCGGCTTCGGCTGTTTGATCACGCTCATGCTCATCCTCTGGAATGTGCCCGGCGCCATGACGCCCTTCGTCTTTATGCTGGGACAGGCGACGGATATCCTCGGCGTTCCGCCGCACCTGCTGTGGGGCGGCTACGGCGTGGTCTTCTTCGACATTGCCCCCGGTTGATCGCCTTTGGCCCGACGCGATCAATCGAGTAAACTCCGCCGCAAAATCATCCAGGAACCCCCATGCGAATCCTCAGCGGCGTCCAACCCTCCGGCAAACTCCACCTCGGCAACTTCTTCGGCGCGATGAAGCAACACATCGAGGCCCAGGAGCGCGAGGAGTGCTTCATCTTCATCGCCAACTATCACGCCCTCACCACGATTCAGGATGCCGAGCGCCTGCGCGGCCTTACCCGTGATGTGGCGTTGGATTATCTGGCGCTGGGCCTCGACCCGAACAAGGCATGCCTCTTCCGCCAGAGCGATGTGCCGGAAGTGACGGAACTCGCGTGGATCCTCTCCACCGTCACCGGCAAGGGGCTGCTCGAACGCGCTGTCAGCTTCAAGGACAAGACCGCGAAGGGCCTCTCCGCCTCGATGGGCCTCTTCTGCTATCCCATCCTTCAGGCCGCGGACATTCTCATCTATCACAGTGACGTCGTGCCCGTCGGCAAGGATCAGGTGCAGCACATCGAGATGACCGCCGACATGGCCGGCTACTTTAACAACACCTACAAGTGCGAGGTCTTCAAGCTGCCGCAGGCGCGACTCAACGAAGCGGCAATCGTCCCCGGCGTCGACGGCGAAAAGATGAGCAAGAGTTACGGCAACACCCTTGACCTCTTCGACGATGCAAAGTCGGCCAAGAAAAAGATCATGAGCATCAAGACCGACAGTACGCCGGTCGAAGAGCCGAAGGACCCGACGACCTGCAACCTCTTCGCCCTGCTCAAACTCTTCGCATCAAAAGACGAGATCGCCGAGTGGGACGCCCGCTACCGCAAGGGCGGCATGGGCTACGGCGACGCCAAGAAGCGTCTCGCCGAGTTCTTCGAGGAAAAGTTCGGCCCGGCCCGCGAACGGCGAGCGACGCTGGAAAAAGATCCGTCGTATGTTGAAGACGTACTGGCATCGGGCGGCAAAAAGGCCCGCGACGAAGCACAACGCGTCATGGCCACGGTGCGCGATGCGTGCGGGATCATCACCCGACTTCAATCTCAGTTCGTCCGTTCCGCACCCCATTCTGAAGAGCAATGTCGAAAGAAAATGTCGCTCGCCGAAATAATTTTAGGAATTGTCAATCAAACAGCACAAGAATTGACCGCCAACGACATATTTAGTAGATTAGAAAGCCAAGCGGCAGAGGTCAAGTCGATATCGAAAAAGGCACTCCAAAGTGAACTCAGAAAATTAACGCGATCGGGCTTGATTGGACGCACAAAACAAGGCAGAGAGTGTTATTGGCACCGCCTCACAACAAACCAGAACTCCTGTGGATAAAGAAGGTGCCACAACTCGGGTTGCTTGAATCATGAAAGATCGCAACTTTCTCATAAAGCGAAGTCAAGTACAACGGATAGTGCCCACTGCTATCACTTTGCTCCTCGTGATTGCGCTCGTAGCATTGTTGGCTAGGAAGGTCTTTAGAGAAGATGGCGAAATCGTGTGGCGACTTCAGGTCGAACAATCGGAGCTTATTTCGAAGCGCGACAGACTGCGGCAAGAACGAGCTCGCTGGACTAATCAGTTGGAGCTTGAGAATCTCAAGGCAACTCTTGCGAGTGAATTAAGCTACAGATTTAAGTGCATCGAACTAGCAAATCCCGTTTCCAGGATAGAAGATCCGGCGAAGAGACGCTTACATTCTTCCTCGAAGAATGGTGCCGAGCCGATGGCAACTGAAAGTGTAGAAAGCAGTTTTGTTTCGCGTGCAATTGCAGAGGAAAAAGCCAAGCTTGTGAGCGCAACAAGAGCTATCGAAGAGTGTAAGGTAAATGCGGCCCGTATTGAATCCGAACTCGGCGCGTTAAACGAGAAAATCGGGACTATCGAGATGCGGCTCGATCGTTTTCGGAAACGATCATGGGTAAGCGCATTATTTGAATAGTGGTGGCAATATATGGCTGATTTGTCAACAAAGTACTTCAATTCCGGCATGAACCCGCTCGCACTTGTGCTGATCTCTGCCACACTATTGTCCATTGCAATTTCATAACCCACATAGCAATCGTTGTTGCCGAGGGAGTGATAGCAAAGGTGCGTGATGCGTGCGGCATCGTCGTTGGCAGATGACTCGCAATCCATCTCTCCGCTTCTTAGAATGCCCCCATGACCGTCGACGAACAAATCGCCCACCTCCGCCGCGGCTGCGAAGCCATCTACAGCGAAAAAGACCTGCGCAGCCGCCTCGAACACTGTGCCAAGGTCAACCGCCCCATGCGCGTCAAACTCGGCATGGACCCGACCGCCCCCGACATTCACCTCGGCCACACCGTCGTCCTCGGCAAGATGCGCCAGTTCCAGGACCTCGGCCACAAGGGCGTGCTCATCATCGGCGACTACACCGCCCGCATCGGCGACCCCACCGGCAAGACCAAGACGCGGCCGATCCTCGACGATGACACCATCAAGAAAAACGCCGAGACCTATTTCCAGCAGGCCGGCAAAGTTCTCGACACGCGCCCGGAGAAACTGGAGATCCGCTTCAACAGCGAGTGGCTCGCCAAACTGAACTTTGCCGACGTGCTGAAGCTGACCAGCCACATGACCGTGCAGCAGATGCTCCAACGCGAGAACTTCAAGCTGCGCATGAAGGACGAGACGCCCATCGTCGTCACCGAGTTCATGTACCCGCTGATGCAGGCCTATGACTCCGTCGTGATCGACGCCGACGTGGAGCTGGGCGGCACCGACCAGACCTTCAACAACCTCGCCGGCCGTGACCTGATGGAGAAGAACGGCAAGCCGCCGCAGATTGTGGTCATCATGCCGATCCTCCGAGGCCTCGACGGAGTGGAAAAGATGAGCAAGAGCCTCGGCAACTACGTCGGCATCACCGACACCACCAAGGACATGTTCGGCAAGACCATGAGCATCGGCGATGCGATGATGCAGGAGTGGTACACCCTGCTCACCGACGTGCCGACGGCCGAGGTCGCGACGATGTGCGACGCCAGCAAGACGCACCCGCGCGAAGCAAAGATGGGCCTCGCCAAGCGAATCGTCACGCGTTACTACGACGCGGCGGCGGCCGAGCGCGAAGTGGAGCTGTGGCAGAAGGTCATGGTGGAGGGCGGCCTGCGCGATGATATTCCGACGGTCGCACTGTCGAAGGCCGAATGCGAGGCGGATGGCACCATCTCGTTGTCGAAACTGCTGAAGGTGTTGAATCTGGCGTCTTCGACGAGCGAAGGCCGTCGCCTCATCGAAGGCGGCGGTGTGTCCGTCAATCAGCAAAAGGCAACCGATCCGCAGATAAAGATCGCGCCCACGGATGGAATGCTGGTGCAGGTGGGCAAGCGCAAGGCGGCGAAGGTTACGCTCGGCTAGCGCGGGTATAATGTACAAGTTGGGCCAAACGGAGGTGCATACCATGCGTGCAGTCGTATTGAGTCGAGGCGACGATGGCTACTGGGTGGTCGAAGTGCCTTCCCTTCCAGGCTGCATCAGCCAGGGTCGCTCTAAAGAGGAGGCCATTGGCAATATCAAAGAGGCCATCGAAGGCTGGATCGAAACTGCTTCGGCACACGGCCAAACGATTCCCGACGAAACATTCGACACGCAGGTGCTCTGCGTATGAGTCGATTGCCCGTCATATCGGGCCGTGACTTGGTAAAGGCCCTTTCCCAAATCGGCTTCTCGTTTGACCGCCAGAAAGGCAGTCACATAATGCTGTTCCGCGCCGAACCCCCCACGACGATCAGCGTGCCGGATCATCGCGAGTTGGATCGCGGGACACTTCGGGCCATCATTCGTCAGGCGGGGATAACACCAGAACAGTTGGCTGATTTGCTCTAACGGTATTTGAGTATCCTCTAATATGGCCCACGCAAACCTCGATTCTCTCATCACCCAGCACGTCCCCTCCATCATCGCCCTGCGCCACGACATCCACGCCCATCCTGAACTCGGCTTTGAAGAACACGAGACCGCCCGACGCGTCCTCGATCAGATCAAGCCGCTGCCGAACCTCACCATTCGCACCGGCGTTGCCAAGACCGGGATCGTTGCCACGCTCAATGCGAACAAGCCCGGCCCCTGCGTTGCCCTCCGCGCCGAACTCGACTGCCTGCCCATCACCGAAGAGACCGGCCTACCCTACGCGTCGAAGCACCCCGGCCGAATGCACGCCTGCGGACACGACGGCCATACCAGTTGCCTCGTCGGCGCGGCGAAAGTGCTGTCGACCATCGCCGACGAACTGCCCGGCAAGGTCAAATTTATCTGGCAGCCCGCCGAAGAGGGCGGCGGCGGCGGCGGCGTCATGTGCAACGAAGGCGTATTGGAGAACCCGACCGTCGACGGCATCTTCGCACTGCACGGCTGGCCTTATCTCGATCTCGGCACCGTCGGCGTCAAGGCCGGCCCGGCCATGGCCTCGACGAATCCGTGGTCGATGACGATTCACGGCACCGGTGCCCACGCCGCCTATCCGCACAAAGGCATCGACCCCATCGTCGTCGCGGCGCATGTGGTCACCGCGCTGCAGACCATCGCCTCGCGCTTCACCGATCCGCTGGACTCCGTCGTCGTCACTGTCGGAAAGATCGCCGCCGGCACCGCCGCGAACATCATCCCTGACACGGCCGAACTTGTCGGTACGATTCGCACGCTCAGCCCCGCGACGCGAAAACGTGCTGTCGAGATGTTCGCCCAGATCGCGACCCAGACCGCCTCCGCGTTCGGCGCGAAGGCCGACGTGCGCATCACCGAGGGCTACCCCGTCTGCGTGAACGACACCAAAGCGGCGCGATTCGTCGAGGATGTCGCCCGCGAGGTGCTCGGCGCAGACAAGCTCGCGGACAACGTCAACGCTTCCATGGGGGGCGAAGACTTCGCATACTACGCCCAGAAAGTTCCCGCGGCCTTCTGGCGGCTCGGCGTGCGCCGTGGCGACCCGGCCAAACAACCCACGCTGCATCAGAGCACCTACAACTTCAACGACGACGCCATCCCCATCGCGATTCGCATGCACTGCGAAATCGCCCGGCGGTTCCTCACATCGCGCGCTTGATTGCGACGGCAACACGCGGTCCAATCACCACCCGAGGAGAAGAGAGAAAATGAACATCGATCCGAATTGGGAAATATCCGTCGCCGACGTGGACGCCATGCGAAAGCGCGGCGACGCATTCCTGCTGCTCGACGTACGCCAACCGGAGGAATTCGCCATCTGCAAGATCGATGGGGCGCACCTGATCCCGCTCGGCGAGTTGGAGCGTCGCGTGGAAGACGTGCGCGGGCTGGCGAAGGGGCAGCCGATCGTGGCGCAGTGCCATCACGGCGGCCGCAGCCTCAGCGCCGCGGCGATCCTACGCAAGGCCGGACTGATCGACGTCAAGAGTATGGCCGGCGGAATCGATTTGTGGTCGTTACAGGTGGACTCGAAAGTACCGCGCTATTGAAGCAAGTCAGCGCTAGACCGTTGCCTTTTCGCCATTCGGCAGCCCGATCTGGACGACTTTGCCGACGTCCTTCCAGCCCTGATCGGAGCGACGCTTGGCCACGGGGCGGCCGTGCTCGTCCAGCTCGTAGCGCTCTTCCCACTTCACATTCCACGACATGCCATCGGTCGTGCGATCCGTGGTGTCATAAATCGCCGGGCAGCCGTAGCAGAAATGGTCCTTGAGTCGCGGCTCGGAGTTGATGACCTCGGGGTTGTTCACCATCCGCCGCGCATCGCGATAGGCCTGATTGTTCCAGATCTCGGCCAGCGGCGTCGTGAAGACGTTTCCGAAAATCTTCGGATCATTCTTGTCCGTGTATTGGTGGCCGATGCGATACGTGCAGCACGGAATCACGTCGCCGTTGTACTTGATGACCGTCGCATTGTGGGGCCAGTAGCACTGCGGCATCTTTTTGTTTTGGTGCGGACCTATGACATCCAGAAACTCGGGGTCGCGATCGGTGTAGTTGCCGAGGTCGCCCCAGAAATCCGTGAACTGATCGATGCCCATGTCGAGGAGCAGCTTACGGGCCGGCTCGCACTCGTCGGCATTGTGCTGGAACTTGATGTACTGCACCTCGATCTTGGGATAGATCTGGCCGTACTCCTTGCGGAATTCGCAAACCCGCTTGAGGTTGTTGAGCACGCGGTCGATGCGCCCGCCCACCCGTGTCATCTCATACTTCGCCTGCGAAAGTCCATCGACGCAAACCGTCAGGTGCGTCAACCCGCTCTTGACCATGCGGCGAATGCGCGCGTCGGTCAGGGCAAAGCTGAAGTTCGTGCTGATGTGAACGTTCAGCCCCGCGTCCTTCGCGATCGTGGACATCTCATCCAGATCGGGGTGGACCAGCGGATCGCCGACGTAATACAACGAAACGGCCGATGACCGGCCTTTGATCTGTTTGATGATCTGGCGGAACTGCTCCACCGACATGCGATGCTGCGGCTTGAAGTCCTGCTTCTCCAGCGCCGGGTCGCCGTTCGGGTCGGCATGGACACACACCGTGCAACTCAAATTGCACATCGGCGAGATGTCGATCTTCACGGCCGACGGAAAAGCCAGCATCTTCTCCGCCTTGAGCACATACTGCGATGCACCGACGGCGAGGTTGATGCCGCGGCGCAGCGTCATACGCTCGAGGAACCAGCCCTGACGCCGCTTGACGCCCATGACCAGCATGCGAAGCGATTCGCCGCTGGACGAAATTGCGTCTATATAGAATTGCGGATCAAGAAAGCGCAGCGGGCTCTTCCGCGCGCCCGCCGTGGTGTCGGTTTTCTCTGCGATCATGCTTCTTTCCTCGGATCGTGCTTCCCAGTAGGTAGAGTACGACCTTCCCCCTCCCTGGGTTCTGATCCGCGACTCCGTGCGGCAAGAGCTGGTGGCGAATCAGTTTATGATAACTTCCATACCCCCCAATAGCAAGGAAACAGTGCCCGGCAAAGGAGGGGCAGCCCCGATTCCTTCATCGGATACTCACATTCCGGGGCTGAGCCGCGACTGGAAACTCGGTCCATCCCGCTCTCCGATAACCAGAGTAGAACGTCGTGTGTTGGTCCGAATTCATCGCACGCAACGCATCGTCACACCTTCGCCCCAAGCAACAGCCACGCAAGCGTCTTTGCATTGAACACCGCATGTGTCAGGATCACCAGCGTGAGCGACCCGCTTCGTGCGTACATCCAGCCAAGAAGCACGCCGAACGCCGCGAGCGGAATGATCGTGTCTACGTATGGATAATGAATGAACCCGAACAGCGCGCTCGTCACCAGCACGGCCGTCCACGTCGACCCCGACCACCGTGCCATCGCCGGAAGCAGGATTCCGCGAAAGAGCATCTCTTCAATCACGGACGCCAGCACCAGCGCGTTGAACACCGTCAACCCGCGCACCAGCGGCGAAGTAGCCGAATCCTGCAACGCTGAAATCGAGGCGTGTGTCGTCGTCGAAATTTCCAACGCGTGCATCAGCCACGTCACCCCTTCGAGCAGGCCAAAGCAGATCGGCGTGATGAGCACATACGCCGCGATCGCCTGCAGGCAACGCCGCGCGATCTGATCCGTCGTCCCGCCCCGGGCCCGGGACCCGCCCCCCACCCGCCACGGGCGGGGGCATCGGAGCAGGGCAAAGAACCCGG
>CAZSBF010000120.1:0-2911 GCA_964605185.1 uncultured Planctomycetaceae bacterium | reverse complement strand
CGCCTCATGGCGATCATTCCGAGCAGGACAATTACACCGATCTGTGCAATCGCCAGCGTGCCGAGTTGCTTTGCCGTCGCAACGACCGCCGGTGCGCTGGCGGGCTGCGACGCTGCCGACGGACTCACCATCGTATTAATGGCGGCTGGCAGATAAAAAACCGCGACAAAGGCAAACAAAACATCGGCCACCTCGAACCGATGCTCACTCATCGGCGGCAGCCGCAGCATGTTTGGCCACAGGGCGCGACGGGAAATCGTGATCACTGAGAAGACCAGGCCCGCCACGCCCGCGCCGAGGATGCCGTAGTCCATGAATTGAAGCAGGCGCTGCGTTTCCGGCATGGGCGTTGATTCCCGGGGCGGTGGTTCCTACAGTGCCGTCGGAGAAGCGATGCCCGCGACTATATTGCAAAGAATCGTCACCACCAAACGCGACGAAATCGCCTCGGCCAAGGCGGCGCGCCCGCTCACCGAATTGCGCTCGCGAATTCGCTCCCTCACGCCTACGCGCGACTTTCACGGCGCCATCGCGACCGACAGCCCCACCATCCGCCTCATCGCCGAAATCAAAAAGGCCTCGCCCTCAGCCGGCTTGATTCGCAACGACTTCGACCCCATCCGCATCGCAAACCTTTACGCCGAAAACGGCGCTGCCGCGTTGAGCGTGCTGACAGATCGAACATACTTCCAAGGCGAGTTGACCTTCATCGAGGCTGTAAAGAAGGAAGTGCCGCCCCCGGTCCTGCGCAAGGACTTCATCATCGACGCCTACCAGATCGACGAAAGCCGCGCGGCCGGCGCTGATGCCGTGCTCCTCATCACCGCGATTCTCGCCGCCTCGCAGATCGAAGACTACGCCGCGCAGGCCCACGAACTCGGCATGACCTCGCTCATCGAGATTCACGACGAGCGCGAACTTGAAATCGCCCTGCCGCTGATCAACCCGGCGCGCCGCACAATCCTCGGCATCAACAACCGCGACCTCGCCGTTCAGCAAATCGATTTATCAACGACGAAACGCCTTGCCGCCCTGCTTCCCACTGGCACCGTCTTCGCCGCCGAGAGCGGCCTCAAGACCCGCGACGACGTGCTCGCCATGCACCACGCTGGCGCATCCGCCGTCCTGATCGGCGAGACCTTCATGCGTGCGCCGGATATCGCCGCGAAGGTGCGCGAGCTGCTGGCCTGACCCACACGTCCTTTTCATTGACGCTATCATCCACGGGGTCGAGCGATCGTCTGGAGTCGGGCATTCATGACCGCAGAACGGATATTACTGAGCAAGAGCGGCGACCATCGCGAGGACATCCGTCGCGCTGCGCAGACCCTCGCCGATGGCGGACTTGTCGCCTTCCCGACGGAGACCGTCTACGGCGTCGCCGCCAGCGCCGCCGATGAATCCGCCGTGCGCCGACTCCGCGAACTCAAGGCTGTCACCACCGATCAACCGTTCACCGTCCATCTCGGCCGGCGCGACGACTGGACCGATTATGTCGCATCGCCGCCGCCGTTGGCCGAGCGGTTTGTCCGCAAGGGCTGGCCCGGGCCGCTCACGCTCGTGCTCCCGGTCGGCGACCCGACCAAGGCCGCGATTCACGATCGACTCTCCGAAATCGGCGCACGCTCCATCTTCGCCGGCGGCACGGTGAGCCTGCGCTTTCCCGATCATCCAGTCGCCGCGCAGATCCTCGCCGACTCGGGCGCACCCATCATCGCATCGGGTGCCAGCCGTGGCACGAACCCTGCCCCCACTGACGGCGAAGACCTCGACACCGCCCTGTCCGACTACGTCGATGTCATCCTCGAAGACGGCCCCACGCGCTACCAGAAAGGCTCATCGGTCGTGTCGATCCACAACGACGGCTACACCCTGCTCCGCACCGGCGCATGGGACGATCGAATGATCCGCAATCTCGCGACCGTGCAGATTCTCTTCGTCTGCTCCGGCAACACCTGTCGCTCACCCATGGCCGAAGGGCTGTTTCGCCAGATGATCGCCAAACGACTCGGCTGCCGTGATGGCGAATTGCCGAGTCGCGGCGTCGTCATTCGCTCGGCCGGCACCAGCGCCTACGGCGGCAGCCTCGTTTCCGAGGAATCCGTTGAAGTCTGCCGGGCGCGCGGCGTCGATATTGCCGGCCATCGCTCGCGAAGGCTGTCACTGGAGTTGATTCACCCGGCTGATTACATTTACACCATGGGAGCGCACCATGCGGACGTGGTCCGATCCATGGCGCCGTCGGCGGCGGAAAAGGTCATGACGCTCGCCGGCGACGAAGAGATTTCCGACCCGATCGGCGGCACGCTCGACGAATACGCCCGCGTGGCCGACCGAATCGAACAGGCACTACGGACCCGATTGGACGAGGTATCGCTATGAAAATCGCAATGGGCGCCGACCACCGCGGAGTCACCGCCAAAAGCCACATCAAGGCCGTCTTGCAGGAGCTGAATCTCGAAGTCCGCGACTTCGGCACCGAGTCCACGAAATCCTGCGACTACCCCGACCCGGCCGGCGCGGCCGCGCGCTCCGTGCAATCCGGCGAATGCGAACTCGGCATCCTCATCTGCGGAACCGGCATCGGTATGTCCATCACCGCGAACAAGCTGCACGGCATCCGCGCTGCCCTCTGCCACGATGAACTCACCGCCGAGATGGCCCGCCGACACAACGATGCCAACATCCTCTGCCTGCCGGCCGACCTCGTCGGCAACGCCCTCATGCGCCGCATCGTCGAAGTCTGGCTAAAAACCCCCTTCGAAGGCGGCCGCCACCAGGCCCGCATCGACAAGATCTCGATGATCGAAGAGTCGCAGTGCAAGCCGAAGTAGGGCCAATGATCCCCTCCCCTTAAGAACAACGTTTCGCATCAAGCGACGTTAGTCCGTGTCTGTGCAAGGGATAGGTT
>CAZSBF010000119.1:0-12875 GCA_964605185.1 uncultured Planctomycetaceae bacterium | reverse complement strand
AGGCGCCGTTTCCTCAGGGATTTACTCATCGACGAAAGGGCGGCGGGGCGGTTTGCATCATCGGCGTGGAGGGTTTGAGCGGCTCGACGATGTGCGAGGTCGTCATGCATGAATGTATTCACGCGCTGGACATCGCCACCGAGCAATCCGGCTCTGCCTTGCAGGAGCTTCGTTCCATGCTCTATCGCTACAAGATCAAGGCCCGCTCGAAAGAGTTCCACGACATTCCGCATACGCTGATCTTCGTTCAGGCGGCGGACACGGTGCGGGCCGTCATCGATCCGTCGCACAAGGCCTACGGCGACACGGCCGGTTACTTTGCAAAGCTGCCGGCGATCTCCGACGTAGTGAAAAAAGCGTGGAAGGCCCATGCCGAGGGAACGTTGGGTCGCGATGAGGCGTTGATTCAGATCGCCCGCGACGCGACACGCCCGAATTAGGCCGCGCCGCCGGGCACTAAATACTCTGCCCTTCCGCTGCAATACACCATGGGAGATGATCCTGTCATGAAAAGCCGATTTCTGCTCTGCGTCATTGGAATTGCCTGGTGCACGGGGTGCGAGAATTTCAATCCGGCCGTTCTCGGCAGTGGCGTCAGCAAGACGGAGACGCGCACGGTCGCCGACTTCGATGAGATCGAACTGAGCGGCATGGGAAAGGTGGAAGTGGAGATTGGAAAGCTCTCGCCCCTGACGGCAACCGGTGATGACAACATTCTCCCGCACCTGCGCACCGAGGTCATCGGAAAGCGGCTCATCGTGAAGACTGAGAAAATGGCCAAGCCGAAGGTCGATCTGGTGGTTCGTGTCACCGTGCCAAACGTCAAGATCGTCGAGGCGAACGGCATGACCTCGGTGACGATGAAGGGGATCTTCAACGACTCGCTGTCCATCACGTCCAACGGAATGGGCGATGTCATCGCCGAGGGGCAAACGAAGCAGCTCATGATCGCTCTACGCGGAATGGGCGACGTGCAGGCGGAAAAGCTTGTCGCGCAGTCCGCCGAGGTGGAGGCCAGCGGCAAGTCCGATGCGTCGGTTCATGCCGTCGGTTCACTCAAGGTGAACATCCGCGGAATGGGCACCATCCGCTACAAGGGCGATCCGAAAGTTGAATCAAGCGTCAGCGGAATGGGGAAGATCGAGCGAATTCAGTAAGGGGCGGTCGTCGCAACGCCAAGCGGTATGACGTCCGATCGCCGGCGCGACATCGTTCGATTGCCAAGCTGCCCGCATGCGGCCATGTGCGAGCGGCCTTTTGTCTCCCGCTTCTTGCAGAACTGCCCGGCCTCCTGCAACTGCCCGAGGAACCGCTGCACGGCTTGTTCGTCGGGTGCCGGCCACGGCGACTCATGCCGTGGGTTATAGGGGATTACGTTCACGCAGCATTTGATGCCGCGAAGGTAATCGGCGACCTGTCTCGCATGGTCGGGTGCATCGTTGACACCGGGAATCAAAACATACTCAATCATGAAGAACTGACAGGTTCGAAGCGGATAATCGAGCAGTGCCGCCCGCAATGCCGCCATCGGTTCCACGCGGTTGATCGGCATGATCTGCGAGCGTATCTCATCGTTCGGGGCGTTCAGGGACACCGCGAGGTTTATCCGCCGCCAGCCCAACGAGGCCAGTCGGCGAATGCCTTCAACGCGGCCAACGGTGGAGATCGTGATTCGCGACATTCCCATGGAAAGACCTAGCGGGTCGGTCAGGACTCGAACGGCCTGAATCACCTCGTCGAAATTGTCGAACGGCTCGCCCATTCCCATGAAAACCACATTGTCGATCCGAGTGTCGAACTCCCGCCGTGCGGCGACGAGTTGCCCCACGATTTCCCCCGCGGAGAGATTCCGAAGTCTGCCCAACTGTGCCGTTTCACAAAACGTACACCCCATCGCGCAGCCGACTTGCGACGAAACGCATAGCGTGGTCCAACGTGAATCCTTCCGCCACATCGGAATGATGACACTTTCGGTTTCGAGTCCGTCGGGCGCGCGTTGGATGAACTTGTTCAGGTCGCCCTCGCGGAGGTGGCGAGTTACGGGATGGAATTGATCATCCGTGGACTCCGGCTGGCCTGCGAGCATGGCCAGATAGCGACGACGGGCATCCGATTTGGCGGAAGCGTTAACGCCGTGTCTGGCACAGTATTCAGGAAATGTAAGGCCGAGCGAAGTCATTGCACCGTATGATGATAAGGCGTATTGCCGCGATCCTACCGCCAATTGGCAAGACGATCTTAGTGATTCGTTAATACAAATAAATCATCCCATAAATGAGGTGAACACCCTATGGTATGGAGCGGTGCATTTTGGCACAGTATACCACTAGGTTCCCCCCTAAAGCAGTTGGGGGCCTTACAGCAATTGTGAGGCCCCCACATTGCTTCTCCTAACCTGAATATTACTTTCTCGGGCACCAGAGGGCCTTCCCCTTCCACCCACGAGACTACCTACTCGCAGGGGAAGGTCTCGCGCCAACGCTTGCAGCATCACGCATCGGCCAATCCTTCGCGAATCGCGAACCGCACCAGATCGACCGTCGAGTGAATATCGAGCTTGTTCATGATGCTGGACATGTGATTGTCGACGGTCTTAACACTTATGTGATTACGCGTGGCAATCAATTTCTTGTTCCAGCCCTGTGCCACGTACTGCAGGATCTCCATTTCGCGGCGCGACAACGTGGCGCTGCGCGAACGGGCCTCCTGGGCAAGGCGCGGGCCGCCGCCGCCTACGACGATCCGTGAACGCACCTCTTCGGAGAAATAGGCTCCGCCCGACAAGACTTCGCGAATCGCCCCAATGACCACCTCCGGAGACTCGGATTTGGTGACATACCCGTGGGCGCGGACGGCCAGCGCCTGGTCAATATAGGCATCGTGAAAAAACGCGCTCAGAAAGATGATCTTGATGGCGGGCTTCGTCTCTGCGATTCGACGGGCGGCTTCGAAGCACAACATACCCGGCATGTCGATGTCCATGAGAATTAGATCAACCGATGTTCCATTGAGCTGTGTCAACGCCGCGGCGGCGTCACCTGCCACGGCGACGACCTCCAAATCGGGCTCGCGCCCGAGTCGATCGCACAGCGCCTCCCTGAGCAGCGCGTGATCATCAACAAGCAAGATGCGACTTCGTTTACTCATGTCGGAACTCCTTCACGACTCCGCGCCAGGCACTCAGCCACGCGCGTCGTCAGTTCTTGAAGCTGGAACGGTTTGATCAGCGTCGTTTCAGGTGTTGCAGTTGCCCTGTGCTGTGTATCGGCGACGCCTAAGATCTGCAGTACAGTCACCTGTCCTTCTTCGGCCCGTCGTATCAAATCGTCTGCCAAGTGCGGCGGCCCGGCCACGTCGCGGTCCAACACGATGAGTTGAATGGGCGGTCGGCCTGAGCTGAAGATGGTGAGTGCGTCATCCAGTTTGCTTGCCGCCAAGACGGCGTAATTGCGCGCTCGAAGCGTCGACACCATCAATGACCGAATGTGCTCATTATCCTCCACCACCAGAATCAACTCACCGAAACCAGAATGTGACCGCAGAGGAACGGCCGGCTCCCTGGCCACCGGCGGCGTGCAAAGCGGGAGGTGAACGATGACGGATGTGCCCCGGCCTGGGGCAGTATTAACGTCGATCGTTCCCTGATGATCCGTCACGATCGTGTGGGTGATCGACATTCCAAGGCCCGTGCCTTTTCCGCGCGGCTTGGTGGTGAAGAATGGTTCGAACAGTCGGGCCAACACAAACGGCTGCATACCTTCGCCGTTGTCCGCGATGCAAAGTTCGGCGATGCCAAGTGGTTGCTCCCCGTCCCTTTCGCGTACGGAAACAGTCAGTGTGCCGCCGCCCGGCATGGCATCCCGGCTGTTGATGCACAGATTCATGATGATCTGTTGTATCTGCGTGGTGTCGGCGTTGATCCAGACAGCCGTCTTGGGGTATTCAACCCGCAGCGAGACTGACGACGGCATGATTCGTTGCAACAGCCGCGACGTCGATTCGACGACCTCGCGGAGATCGATCGGATATTTTTCGGCAGATCCTCGATGGGTAAACGTCAGGAGGGCGTTAATGACGCCGCGCGCCTGTCGCGACGCGTGTTCGACCATGCCGAGACTGGCCACGCCCGGATGATCGGCGGGCAGCGTCGCCTTGGCGGTTTCGGTGTAGCCCGAAATCGCCTGCAGTAGATTGTTGAAATCATGTGCGATTCCGGCTGCCAGCGTGCCGACGGCTTCCATCTTCTGGGATTGTTTCAATTGCTCCGAAAGTGCCGCGCGCTCGGCCTCTGATTTCTTGCGCACAGTAATGTCGCGGCTGACGGCGATGGTGCCGATCGTTCGGGCCTGATCGTCCAACATCGGAACGATGACGGTTTCGATGATGCCCTCCGAACCGTCTTTTCGCACGATGCAGATTTCGCCCTCCCAACGATTTTGCGCGGAGAGTCCGTTTCGGATCATCGAAGAGATAATCGGGGCATCCTCGGGCCGATTTAACAATTCCGCGAATTTTCCAAATAGCTCTTGCCTTGGGTATCCAAACATTCGCTCGGTTGCCGCATTGCAATCCAGAATGCGGTTATCGAGATCAAAGATGATCACACCGTCATGAATGTTCTCAAATACAAGTGCGTGACGCCGCAGAATGTCCTCGGCGCGACGTTGTTCGGTCACGTCATGCACCGCAATCACCGCGCCCATGAGGCGGCCGTCCGGCGCTGAAATAGGCCGCCCGCTTACCGAGAGGTTTTTCGGAGGTCGCGTGGGAGGCTTCGTCATGACCGCCTCGTTTTTCAGCGTCTCACCAAGCAGCGCCCGATAGAGCGGAATTTCTGACAACTCAAGCAACCGATCGCCCTCGCCGGTGTGCAGGTGAAAATGCGAGGCCCATTCAGCCGCCGGAACACGCGTTGCTTCATTCGGGTGCAGGCCGGAAAACTCATTGTTGTAAAGCGTAATGTTGCCGTCCGCGTCGCACGCCACAATGCCTTCCGTAAGGCTCGCGAGAAGAGCCTTCAGGAATTCTCGTTCGTTCTCAAGGGTTTCCTCAGCCTTCTTGTGATTGACTCCGAGCGCGATGACGTCGGCCAGTGAATCAAGCTGATGTGCGGTTGTTTCCCGAAGCGGCTCGCGCGACATCAGCAGGATGGCGCCAAGCCGGCGACTTTCGAACGTCAGTGGATGGCAGGCAACCGCGACAATCCCGTTTTGACAAGTCCATTCGCGAATGGCACCGGATGAATCCGATTGGATGGCGTTGGTTAGTTCCGCGCGACAGCCGTCAATAACCGGTCGCGCTCGTTGGTTCCATGTTGCGGCATCCGCTTCGGTCAAGTCGTCGGCGAGCAGTCCCTTTCGGCTATCGAGCGTAATCGTCCGCTCGTCGTCCCCGAATAGATAGATGCGGGCCATTGCGACCTTGAGATGTTCGACCAGCGCAGCGGCGCACTGATCGAGAATTGACGACAGACGGCCTCCCCCTGTAAAGGCGAAACCGATGCGAGCAGCCAGCGCGGCATGTTGGGCGCGTTCGATGACATGAGATTCCGCGATCTTGCGATCACTGATGTCCTCGACGACGGCAATGCAGTAACTCGGAGTGCCGGCAGCCGTGCGCACGAGGGATACGGCGAGATTCACCCAGACAGCGGTGCGGTCTCGCCGAATATATCTTTTTTCCATGGAGTAGTTATCAAGTGTCCCTTGAAGCAGCAAGTCGAACTTTTTTAAGTCGTCGGCCAAATCGTCGGGATGGGTGATTTTCTGAAACGTTGAACCCATGAGTTCGGATTCGGAATATCCGACGATGTCGCAGAAACGCTGATTGACAAGCAGATAGCGGCCGGAAAGGTCGGATTCAGCGATGCCGACGGCGGCCTGTCCGAGTGTGGCGCGAAAGCGGGCCTCGCTGTCGCGGAGCATCTCTTCGGCACGCTTGCTATCCGTGATGTCCGTGGAGATGCCGCACAACCCAACCAGGTTGTTCGAGGCGTCGTAAAGTGGAAACTTGGCCGAGATGTAATGGTGCGGACCATCGTCATGCGGCGCGATTTCCTCAATCAGAAGGTCTTGCCTGTTCTGAATGACCCGTTCGTCATTGCGGCGAAACTGGTCCGCCATCTCCGGCGAGAAGAGGTCATAGTCTGTCTTTCCGATAATGCGATCTCGCGTGATGTGGAATAGTTCTTCAAATTTGCTATTGATGGAGATGTATCGCCAATCCACGCTTTTCAAATAAACCACCGACGGCGTTGCGTCCAAGATTGCCTGGAGCTGATTTTTGGAGGCTGCGAGCGTGGCCAGGTGTCGCTTGCGACGTTGGAAGAGCATGACGATCAACACGGCTGCAATGAGGGCAAGGATCCCGATCGGAAAAACTACCCATGGCCTGAGATAGAGTGGAGGTTGAATTCCGAATGTGGCACGGGTCCCGACTTCAAACGTCGCACCAAACATCCCGCGTGCCTGCACTTCAAGAGTGTGCTTTCCATGCGGCACGGATTCCATCGACATCGTCCGCTGCAGGCTCCACGGCGACCATGGCCCGTCGTCCAGCCGATATCGTGTTGAAACAAGCTTCTCGGGAATGGCGCCAAGGTATGAGAACGGATTCCAATGCGCGGCGACGAAATCTCCCTCCGTCGCCAGTGGATTGATGACCACGATCGGCGGCTGCAAATCCTCGAATGTCTTTTGCAGAACAACTGTTCCCGATCCATCGGTCCCGGCCAATACGCGGTCCTTCAGCGGCAGCACTACCCATGCCGAGGGGTTCTCAAGACCGAACCGTCGAGAAACGTGAGTCCACTCGCCCTTCTCTTGCCAGAATAGGCCGCGACTGGTCGCCACCCAAAAGCAGCCGGTTGGTCCTACTTTCATATCGCAAATGGATATCCGCTGGAGGCTGGGCGGAACATCGTTGCAATACTGTACCTTTCCGTCTGGATCGATGAACCCCAATCCCTCTTCCTGCTGGCCGAACCAAAGGCGTCCATCATCTGTTGCCAGCGCGATGAAGACCTTCATGTGCCGAAGGCCGTCCGCCTGAGTCCAGTGCCGCCACTGGCCGTCACGCAATCGAGAAAGCCCGAGCATGGTCGCAAACCAGACGGATCCATCGGGGGCATCGGTAACCGCGTAAACTCGGCCTGCAAGCAACCCCCGTGCCCGATCAAAGACCTCAAATCGATCGTCGTCGTGCAGTAGAAACGCCCCCGGTCCGTCGTCGAGCCCCTTCATGGGATGTGTGCCCATGCCGGCGAACCAGAGGCGGCCCTGGCGGTCTTTGAAAATGCGATGCACGTGTGGAGCAGCCATTCCCTCGGCTGGGCCGATGTGGCTCCACCCCTTGCTGTCCCGACGAAAAACCCCCTCAAAGTCGGCACCGCTGGAAATCCAGATACGTCCGTGTCGGTCCTGTTGCAGGCCGGTAATTCCTGTGATTGGGATTTCGTTGATTTGTTCAATGAACTCGATCAGCGTTCCGTCTGCGCGTCGATGTTCGAGGCCTGCGCCAGTGCCGATCCAGAAGCTCCCGTCCCGGTCCTGTAGAAGGGCATTGGAAAGTTTGCGGTTGATGTCTGCGCCATCGCGCCAGTAGGACCATCGTTCCGACGTCAGATGGCACAGATTTAGACCCTCCTGGGTACCGACCCAGAGGTTGCCATCCCGGGCATAGCGGAGGAACGAAACCGATTGCAGTTTTAGCATCGTCGGCGGTAGCTGCCTCCACGCGCCTTGTTGCCGAACGACGACTTCACCACTCTGGCTTAGAGCAATGACCTCTCCGTCATTTTTGACATCCCCACAGTTTATCTGTTCGCTGAAGCTGAACTGCATGCGCTCCATTTCACCGCCGGTTGCCCAACTCCAGGTCCCGAGCACTTCTCTTGGGAAATAGACATGGCAGACTCCCTGACCTGCGGCATTCTCTGCAAGGAAATTCACTCGGTACCAATCCGAATCGGACTGCTGGTGTGGTATCCAACCATGTCCGTCGAATTTGAAGAGTCCTTTATCAGTCGAAATGAAAATCGAGCCGCTTCGCAACTTCCAGAGCCGCCGGAAAGGCACTGTCAATATTTGGCCCGGGATTTCCTGCTGAGAGACGCTTGATCCGCGAATGTCATACAGCCGATGAACCCCGTCGGTCACGCGTCTCCCGAGAACGAAAATACGATCTCCGTCGACTGGCACGGCGGCGACAACCATGACGATCTCGCCCTGGTCGAGAATTGGAATAGCCCGAAAGGATTGTGCGCTGCCTCGCCACAGTCGATCCCGAATGACGACCAGCACCTCGTCGTCGCCGATTGGTTCGATCCACGTTGCCGGCCCCGTTGGAAGTCCGTGATCCTCCGTGGCCGCCACCCATCGATACTTGTCGAATCGTGCGACGCCGGCCTGAGTCGCCACCCAGGTGGTGCCGCGCGGCGTCTCCACCAGGTCGATGATCTCATCCGAAGGCAGGCCGGAGTCCGTTGTGAAGGTAACCCATCGCCAGGCCTCATTGAGACGTTCGTTCGCGCATACCGGCTCACTGCCTGAGCCATGCAACAGGCAAAGCGCAATCAAGCACAACCAAACGCGGGCGAGCACAACGAGCCTCTCTGACGGGTGCCCTCTACGAAAGGGAACGATACCCCGTAATTGTACCCACGATAGGCCCGAAATGCAGCAGGACCGGAGGGCCCGTTTCCGGGGTCCGGTCCTGCAGGAATGCAATGGTCACCCGTATTAGTCTTCGTTCTTCGCGTCGCCGCGGGCGAAGATGCTGGCGACGTAGTTGAGCACGTCGGTCGCACTGGTTTCGTTGTAGCCGAAGTATTTGATCAGTCGCTGCTTCACGACGTCGATCTTGGCCTGGGTTTCGTCATCCACCACGCCGCTGACCACGTTCTTCAGCTTGATTGTGTCGCGCTGATCTTCAAACATCTTCAACTCAAGGGCCTTCTGCAGCCGGGCGTTGGTGCCGTACTCAAACTTCTTGCCGTCGAGGGCGAGCGCGCCGATGTAGTTCATGATCTCCTGTCGGAAATCATCCTTGCGGCTGTCCGGGATGTCGATCTTTTCCTCGATCGAACGCATCAGCCGCTCATCCGGTTCCTCGTCCTTACCAGTGTATTTGTTTCGCACCTTCTCACGCTGCGTGTAGGCCCGGACATTCTCGATGTAATTCGCCGCGAGCCGTTTGATGGCGTCCTCGTCGGCACTGATGGCACGCTGAACCTCGGCCTTGAGGGTGTCTTCATATTCCTCGCGGACCACAGTGAGCATTTCCTTGTATTGCTTCTTCAATTCTTCGTCGGCGATGAGCGAGTGATGCGACAGGCCGCTCTCCAGCTCGTTCATGACCATGAACGGGTTGATGCACTTATCCTGAATCGCCTGATCGCTGACGAGGGCGTTTGAGATCTTGTCCTGAATGTAGCGCGGGCTGATCCCCTGCATGCCTTCGCGCCGCGATTCTTCCATGATCTCCTTGACGGAGTCCTCGGTGTAACCGGGGATGCTCTTGCCGTTGTAGAGCTTGAGCTTCTGAAGCCGCGTCAGCCCGGCCTTCTTCGGGTCTTCCATGCGCGTCAGGAGGGCCCACATGGCCGCCGTTTCGATGGTGTGCGGGGCGATGTGGATGCCGCGGATGCGTTCCTTGTTGAAGTCCTTCTCGTAGATCTTGATTTCTTCATCAAGGATGATGTTGTAGGGCACGTCGATCTTGATGGTTCGGTCGCGGAAGGCCTCCATCAGCTCGTTGTTCTGGAGCTTCTTGTATTCCGGCTCATTGGTGTGGCCAATGATGACCTCATCGATGTGCGTCTGGGCGAATTTCTTGGGCTTGATGACGTGTTCTTGCGAAGCGCCGAGCAGGTCGTATAGAAACGCCACGTCGAGCTTCAACACTTCGATGAACTCGATCAGCCCGCGATTGGCGATATTCAATTCGCCATCGAAGTTAAACGCCCGCGGATCGGAATCGGACCCATACTCGGCGATCTTGCGATAATTGATGTCGCCGGTGAGTTCCGTGCTGTCCTGGTTCTTTTCGTCCTTCGGCTGGAAGGTGCCGATGCCTCGGCGATCCTTTTCGCTGACGAGCAATCGACGCACGACGATATGCTCCATCACCTTCTTCCAGTCGCCGTTGTACTGCTTCAGAAAATCGTCATACGTCTTCCGGCAGAACGGGTCGAGGTCGCCCTCCACCACGATTCGCTGCTCGGCCGGAAGTGATTCATTGATCATCGCCAGCACATCCTTGCGCACATCGCGCGGGATGAGCTTCAGCGGCTCCTCGTGCATGGGGCACTCAATCACATCGACGGTGCCGTTGGGCCGGGGGATGCGCCATGAGAAGGTGTACATCGCACCTTCATCGGTGCGCGAATAGGCCTCAATACCCTTCTTGAGCAGGCGGCACATCGTTGACTTGGCCGAGCCGACCGGGCCGTGCAACAGAAGAATACGATGTTCCGTGCCGTAGCCGTGCGCGGCCGACTTGAAGAAGTCAACCAGTTGCATCAGCGGGCGCTCGAGGCCGAAGATGGCGTCGTCGCCGTGGCCGATGGGGTCGGAGAAAAACTTGTAGCGCATGTGGTCCTGGCGGAATTTGGAATACCGCTCGGCCCCATACTGCATGATCATGTCATAGATGCGCTGGAAGGCATTCCGCGCCACGCGCGGGTTCTTGGTAACGATGTCGAGATAGTCGTCAAAGTTGCCTTCCCAGTGTTCGTCGCGGAATGTTTGCGGATCCAGTCGTTTGTCGACCAAATCCCAGATTGCTTTTTTGTTGACCATTTCCCGTGCCTCCCGCGTGTCGCGGTTGTTCGGTCGTCCGGCGGGTAGTCGCCGTTTCTGATTGATCGGATTGCCGCACGGCCCTCGGCCATGGGAATCCGAGCACGCTCCTACCCATATTATTGGACGACTAGGGGGAAGTCAACGGTATTCGCGCGGTAAATCCCTGTCAGTGCTCGACATAGGAATCTTGAAGCACTGCCGCGAGGGGCCGCGGATGTCATGATCAATAAGCGCGACTGGGCTGGCAGAGGATGCCAAGAACGATGAGGAGGACGCCGCCGGCGAGGGCCGTTTCCGGATGGGTCATGATGACGTCGCCGCTGGGGACGCTGGACATGAATGAATAGACCTGACCGACACCGACATAACAAATCAAACCCGAGACGCACGACAGAAGCACGCCGAATGTGAGTGTCATTGTTGTCATCAGAGCCATAGGTGTTCTCCTTTTTCCATTGCCTGAACTTCTCAATGCCCGGTGACCGGGACGAAAGGAGTGGGAGCAATCCCCATGCCACCGACGGAATAGCCCGTGCGATTTCGTTCAGCGCGATAAGAGCGTGCGCGGCGAAGCGGCACTGGCGATTTCATTTTCGGAGCGCAGCGCGCGCGGACCCTCACGAAAAAAGTGGGAAGAAGTGCGCAGAAGTGGGTGCGGATTCCCCGAAAATGGTAGGCGACGCCGGGGCTTCTTATCGGCGTTGGGTAAACCTCACCGATTTTGCCCCACCGGAATCGCCGCCCATGAGTGCAGTGCTTGTTCGGCGGCGAGGTTAAGTGCCTTGCGAAGCCTCAATACGAGGATGATCGACCAGATTCCGAAAACAAGCGCGAGCACTCCACCGCCACAACCAAAGAAGGCCATCGATCCAACGCCCACCAGTTGTCGCTGGGGGACCGGACCGCTCGAAACGGTATGGACCGTTACATTGGTCGACGACCCGATGGTCGTGCTCATCGAAGTTGAAGTGGTTGTCGTTGTAGTCGGGAACATGGAGGAACCGCCGGTCTGCTGAGCCGCAAGCCAAATTACTGCCGCAAACACTGCGCTAACAGTTGTTACTGCGACCATGCCCCACATCGTGATTCGGAAACCCTTGGCGAGGGCGGTGTCTGGAACACGCAAAGCCAGTTGACGTGCGTACAGGTAGGTCGCAATTGTCACAACGATTCCCAGCACGCTGGACAGTGGCGAAAAAAGCAACGCTGCCTGTGGAAGCGACGCCACCGCAAGCATTATTAAGGGGTTTGCAATATAGGTGAAAAGAACGCCAATGCGAGTGATTATGCGCGCATTGATGCCGCCTTTCTCGCCGAAGCCGCTTGGATCTGGAGACGTCACGCGCCAATATCCAAATAGCGCGATGAAACCCAATGGTGTCACAAACAATGAAATCAGGCCTGGTTGTGTTCCATTCATGGCGAAGACGACGCCAATCAGGCCTCCGGCCAGCGTTGCAATAATCGTGCCCGCAATGATCCAATTGATTCCCGACGCCAGCTTCTGCACCCAGGCTGGATCTGCAAACTTCAGATAGTCCCCGTGCATCGCTTGGCCGACGGCCGTTGCGCATTCGGGGCAGCGCCCGTCGGGCATCATAGTGCGCAGGTTGTAGCCGCATCGTTTACAGGGAAGATCAATATTTATGCGGCCCGCGGCATCGAGTGACACCAGCGAGGCCGGGATCGACCCGGGCATCGGCGTAGCGAAAATCGGTCGTGCGGTCGGCCCGGAAGGGGGGATATCCACAAAACGCCTCCATTCCCCCAATCACAAACACGGGGCACTAAGGCCGCTCCACGATCCACTCACGCCCCGAGTTTCGCCATGACCTCCTCGGACATGTCGAAATTGGTATACACATTCTGCACGTCGTCGTTGTCTTCAAGCATTTCAATCAGTTTGAGAATCTTCGCGCCGGTTTCCTCATCCACTGCAATGGTTGAGCCGGGCACCTTGGTGATTTCCTTGCTCTGCACCGCGATCTTCTTCGCCTCCAGGCCCTTACGCACTGCCTCAAAGGCCTGCACCGTGCAGGTCTCCTGAAAGATTTCCCCATCATGCACCACGTC
>CAZSBF010000118.1:0-12882 GCA_964605185.1 uncultured Planctomycetaceae bacterium | reverse complement strand
GCCAAGAAAAAAACGCAGACTTTTTCAACAGCCCCAAACTGCCGCAATCCCCGCGCCACTAAGTTGCGTAGCGACCCCAGCTTCCACCCAATCCCTAGGTCCCCCATTTCGACTTTTCGACTTTTTGGCGTTTGTGCGATTACAAACGAACCCGGCTGCCTCAACCCGCCCGCAGTCGCAACTTCGAAAGCCACCCGCTCTTCGCCACCGCGGCCTCGTCACCGATGCCGATCAGCTTCGACGCGATCTTCGTCACCGCCGTGCGGACAATATTGTCCGCCGGGATCGGCTGCCCCATGTCGATGGCCGCACAGACCGACTTGAAATCGTTCGGCACCAGGCCCATGACCTTCTTCTGCAACCGCTCCTCAATCAGTTCCGTCGAAATGAAATGCACGTTCTTGCGATAGCGGTTTACGATCACTTCGACCTTCTCCGCCGGCAGGCCAAGGCTGGTCAGCGCCGAGAGCAACCGCACGCAGTTGTCCACCGCCGGCACCGTCATCTGAATCACGATCACCAGCTTGTCGCACTGCTGCAGCGCCGCCCACACCACGCCGTCCAGCTTGTGCGGAAAGTCAATCACCACGGTTGGGAACACGGTCTTGGCCGTCTGCACCAGCATGGTCATCATCGTGTCGTCGATGGCGTGACCCTGGTCGATGGTCTTCGGCCGCGCCAGAATGGCGACGTTGCCGGGCACCTCGATCACCGCCTTTTCCAGCAGCACCGGATCCAGCGAACCCGCACTGAGCAAATCCGCGACGGTGTGTTCGGGCTTCAAGTCCCACGCCCGCGCCACGCCGCCGAAATCAAAATCCGCATCAACGAGCAGCGCCCGTTGTTTCGTCGCCTCCGCGGCCCCCATGGCCATGCACGCGGCGATCGTCGTCGCCCCCGCGCCGCCCGTGGCCGCCATCACGCCGATCACGCGACCCGTCACCTGCGACGATGTGTCGTTGAGCGCCCGTCGAATTGCCACCAACAGATCGTTCACATCCAGCGGCTTCGGGCTGATCTGCTTGCAGCCGGCCCGCACCGCCGAAATCACGAACTTCGGATCGGTCTCGCCGGTCACGCCGATGATGGCGATGTCTGGCAAGATCTCGCGCGTGTCCGCCAGCGCATCGAGCGCCGTCGGCGAATCCAGATCAATGATCATGGCATCGGGCCGCACCGAGGTCAGCGCAAGCCGAAGGTCCTCGCGCGAATTGCTCCGCGCAACCACCTTGAAGTCGCCCAGCGTATTCAACGCGGGGTCGTCCACACCATGCAGACACAGGGTTTTGGTTTTCATGTTACGGGCTGCTTTCTCGCTCACGCACCATCACCCTCGCGCCACGTGGAGCGCGGAGTGAGCGTGCAATTCCGTGTCCCATATCGGCCCGCCCCCCCACCCTGTTTAGCCTGGATCGGCCCCGATAATCAAAAACGTGTGCCCCGCATCCGGACGATTCGAATCGTAGGATTAATTCGCACGAAGATTCGCAACGATAGTCTTATGCAGCAAACGATTGCTTACCACGAGGTACGCGAGGAGCGAGCCATGGCAATCTCAACAACAACACAAACCGAACAGCTCACCGAACCCGGCTGGCGAAAGATTCTCGCCGTCCGCGTTTCCGCCGATTTCGAACGCGGAACACGCCGAAGCTGGCGCCGATACCCCATCGTCGGCGAGGTAAAGGCTAAATTCCAAATCGACGACCAACCTCGCAAGCGAAGCTGGGACATCATCTCCGGCTCCGCGCGCGGCCTCACCATCCGCAGCGACGAAGAGGTGCCCCTCGGCACAAAACTCACGCTGCAGATTCACCTGGAGGAAGGCACCTTCCCCGCAACAGCCGTCGTCAAGCACTGCACCCAGACCGTCGGCGGCTACAAACTCGGCATCCAGTTCCACTTTGCGGGCACGATGTAACACACGATCCGCGCACCCTCACACAGCCCGAGAACGAAGCGCGGCCGCCGTTGAGTGCCCGCATGAATTGCCCGATTAACAAAATGGCGCGATTCTCAGTAGTCGCGAAGTCACCAGTGGAGTTCGACATCCTGTGATTGAAACCGACTCCAACCCGGCATGCGTCACCATTCACGAATGGCTGCGCCGCATCAGCGCCGTCGTCGCCCCGGAATCAGAGCCCGTTCTGCGCCGCTCGTTCCGTCGATACCCGGTCATGGGTGAGGTCAAGGCCTCCGGGTGCCGCGATGATGGCACGCCATTCAAACGAACCTGGACCCTCCTCCAGGTCTCCGCCGAAGGCTTGTCCATCAAATCCGAGGAGCACCTCGAAGTGCAAACGCCCCTGGAACTCGCCGTCAACATCGACGGCGACCCGATGCCCGTGCGCGGCACCGTCGTTCACTGCACCCAGACCCTCGGCGGTTACAAGCTCGGTGTTCGACTCCACTTCCCCGCGTAAACGCCGACCTGCCCGCGTTTGCTTTTCCACGCCGAATACGCTCCAATTCCCGCCCGCGAGCCCTTAAGCCCGACGACCCGGCCATGCGCCGCTCGTCCTTCACAATGCACTGAGAATCTCCATGAAACCACTCCCGCTGGTGCCTGCCCTCGTCTTGTTTCTATTGTCGACACCCTTCGCCTCCGCGGACTTCGAAACTCCCACACTCATCACAGGCGGGACCATCGTCCGCGCGCCGGGTCAGCCTCCCGAGGCCGGCTGGGTGCTGATCGACAAGGGTCGAATCATCGGCGTCGGCACCGGCACACCCATCGACGGTATTCCCGCCAACGCCGAACCGTTCGATGCCACGGGAATGATCATCTATCCCGGCTTCATCGACGCCAACACACACCTCGGCATGACCAAGGCCGAGCCTTCTGACGATGAGCAATCGCGCGTCGAGGACGAAAACCCCGACGTCCGGCAAGGCCCGCAATCCGCGACCGTGCAGGCCTATCGCCGACTCATGCACCCGCGCTGGCGCGTCGCGGAGATGTACGACCCGATCAGCGGCGGAGGCAGCGCACCCGCTGCACCGCGCGGCGGCGGCGGTGGAGGTCGTGGCGGACGCGACGAAGCGCCGTCCGCACCGGACGAAAAGGACATCCGCGCCGAACACCGCTCGGCCGGCTTCACCGCGGCACTTGTCAGCCCCAAGCCCGTCATCCTCTCCGGCGTCAGCGCGGTTGTTTCACTCGGCGATCTGCCAGTACGACGAAGCATCCTATCCGCCGACTTCGCGCAACACTCCGCTTTCGTCACCGGCATCGATCGAGGCGACTTCGCCGCGGCATTCGATCGCCCGCGCTATCCGACCACCACGATGGGCGCGATGGCCGCCTTTCGCCAGATTTTTCTCGACGCCGAATGGCAACGTCGCCTCGCCGATTGGCGAACCGGCGACCCCGTGTCGCGACGCATTCCCTTCGACCCCGACCTCGACGCGATCAACGATTTGTACGAGCGCAACAAGGGGTTCGTACGAGCCGATGCGCTGCCTGTCGTTTTTGTGGCCAACTCTGAGAACGAAATCCATCGCGCCCTGGACATGGCGGCCGAGTTCAAGCTCACGCCGATCATCGCCGGTGCCCGCGAAGGCTGGAAGGTCGCTTCGCGGCTCAAACAACTCAACGTACCGGTCATCGTCAGCCTGAAGTGGTCGGAAGACCCGGAAGAGACGTCGAAGAATCGAAAGGCCGAAAAACCGAAACCTGAGAGTGGACGATCGGAAAACGAATCCGCAAAAAGCACACAGCCCGGCAAGAAGAAATTGTTTGATGACGAATGGGAAACCCAGGCATGGGAACCCGCAAAGGTCTTCGACGAGAAGAAGCGGCTCTGGGGCGAGGAAGTCGACAACCTCAAACGACTGAATGAATCCGGTGTGACGGTCGCGATCGGCACGTTCGAACTCAAGTCCGTCGCCGATGCCATGAAGAACCTGCAAAAAGCAATCGAACGCGGACTCCCGGAACAGGTCGCGCTTGCCGCCCTGACGACCACCCCCGCTACCCTACTCAAACAACAAGCCAGCCTCGGCGAGATTGCCATCGGCAAGTCAGCAAACCTGACTATGTTCTCCAAGCCCATTGCCGACAAGGAAGCGAAAGTCCGCGGCGTCTTCGTGGACGGTAAACACTTCGACATAGACGACAAAGGCCCGGATGGCGGCGCCATGGGCCGCGGTCGACGCGGTAGCGGCGGTCGTCGGGGGGATCGCGGTCCGCGCGGCGAAGCAGACGACGAAGCGCCGCCCACCTCCGCGCCCGCCTCTCAACCAGCCGAACCCATCAAGCGCCCCGTCTTCGCCGCCGAGACCGAGGCCGATCGAAAGAATCTGCCCAAGACCAACGGCACCATTCTCTTGCGCAATGCCACCGTCCTCCCCGTCAGCGGTGAACCGCTCGCCGAAACCGACCTGCTCGTCCGCGACGGCAAGATTGCCGAGATCGGCAAGAACATCGCCGCGCCTGCCGGCGCGATGACCGCCGACCTCAAGGGCTACTATATCGCCCCCGGCATCATCGACCCACACTCGCACATCTGCAGCGATGGCGGGCTAAACGAGTTCTCCCTCTCTGTCACCTGCGAAGTCCGCGTGAAGGATGTCATCGATCACACCGACATCTCAGCCTATCGCGGCCTCGCCGGCGGCGTCACCTGCGTCCACACCATGCACGGCTCGGCCAACACCATCGGCGGACAGAACGCGGTGCTCCGGCTCAAATATGGCAAACCGGCGGCGGAGTGGATCTTCAAAGAAGCCCCGCAGACCGTGAAATTCGCGCTGGGTGAGAACGTCAAACAATCCAACAGCGACCGGCGAAGCCGCGGCACGCGCTTCCCCAACACACGCGCCGGCGTAGAGGCCGTTATACGGCGCTCCTTCGACGCAGCGCTGGCCTATCGCGCCGAGACGGCCGATTTCGAAAAAGAAAAGGCTGCCGGCAAGCAGCCCCGACCGCTGCGCCGCGATCTGCGACTCGACGCGCTCGCCTCCATCATCGACGGCTCCATTTGGGTTCACTCACATTGCTATCGCGCCGATGAAATCGTGCGTCTGCTCACCGTCGCCGAGTCCTACGGCTTCCGAATCGCCGTGCTGCAACACGTCCTCGAAGGCTACCGCCTGATCCCCGAGATGTTCCGCCATGGTGCGTCGGCCTCCACCTTTTCCGATTGGTGGGCCTACAAGATCGAGGCGTGGGAGGCCATCCCTCACAACGCCGCGCGAATGGAGCAGGGCGGCGTTGTCGCCACGATCAACTCCGACAGTGCCGAAGTCATGCGCCACCTCAACCTCGAAGCGGCCAAGTGCATGCGCTTCGGCGGCCTCCCCGCAAATGAAGCGCTGCGACTTTGCACACTCAACGGCGCGATCCAACTCGGCATCGAAAAATACGTCGGTTCGATCGAGATCGGTAAATTCGCCGACCTCGCCGTCTTCAACGGCCACCCGCTCGACACCACCGCCCGCTGCGTGCTGACGCTGATCGACGGCGAAGTCTATTTCAAACATGCCGACCTCGACCTTGCCCAGCCGCCCGCGCCGCGACCGGCCATGTCCTTCACACCGTCCAAGCCGACCAAGTCGCTTACACCACTTCCCGGCGACGATTACTGGCTCGTCGGTGGTACGGTTCACCCCGTCAGCGGCGAATCGATCACCAACGGCGCTGTGCACTTCAAGGCGGGCCTTCTCGAGTACGTTGGCCCGCGCCCGGAAGAAGCTCGGCTTCGCGGCGCAGCGCTGATGGACACGACCGGGCTGCATATTTACCCAGGGTTGGTAAACGCCGGCGCATCCCTGGGCATAGAGGAAATCCAATCCGTGCAGGGCACCATCGACACCGCCGAGATCGCCGACTTCCAACCCGACTTGCAGGCCGTCTGGGCCTACAACCCCTTCTCCGCCATCATCGAAGTCGCCCGCTGCGAAGGCATTACCAGCACGATGGTCTTTCAGTCCGGAGGCAATGTCTCGTCGCGCACCGGCGTCGTACACCTCGATGGATGGTCCATGGCCGAATCACTCGTGACGTCGCCGGTCGCGCTGCGCGTTGAGTTACCGTCACTTCCCGTCGAGTTCCCACCCGACATGCAGGAAGACCGCAAGGCAGAGGCAAAGCGGAATCATCGCAAGCGGCTGACCGCAATCGAAGAATATTTCGACAAGGCGGCGCACTACGCCAAAGTGTCGCGCCTCGCCAAGGAAAAGCCCGAATTGACACCCAAGCCTGATGCGCAGCTCGATGCGATGATTCCCTATATCACCGGCGAAGCGCCGGTCTTGCTCAGTGCCAATTCGTACAAGCAGATACGCGAAGCGCTTGAGTTCGCCCGGCGTTACAAGCTGCGGCCAATCCTCTTTGGCGGTCGCGAAGCGTGGAAGCTCGCCGATGAACTGGCGAAAGAAAAGGTCGACGTCATCTTCAGTCGCACGACAAGTTATCCTGCGAGTGCCTACGAACCGTGGGACAGCGTCTACACCAGCCCTGCCGTGCTCGACCGCGCCGGCGTGCGATTCTGCATCGCCGTCAACGACGCCGAGTTGAGTAAGCAGATCGGTGTGGAGGCCGGCCTCTCCGTTGCTTATGGACTTAGCGACGACGTCGCACTTCGCGCGATCACGACAACCCCCGCGCAGATTCTCGGCATTGCCGACAAAGTAGGCTCGCTCGAAACAGGAAAATCGGCCGACGTCATCGTTTGCACCGACAGCCCGCTTCAGGCCGCAAACGTCGTCGTCGCCGAGTTCATCGCCGGCAAGCCCATCGACCTGACCAGCAAACACACCCGAAACGACGACATGTTCCGCAGACGCCCCGCGCCTAACCTCGGCCCGGAGCCGAGCTTGCGCGGACCCAAACCGATGCGTCTCAAAGCCGGTTGATTGCGAGTCCGCGTTGTGCAATTGCGTTAAACATCGGTCGTCGAATTCCGACGGAAGCGGTGGGAAGTCGGCGGGCGCTTTTCCTTGACAGCCCTTTGCCCCTCGGGTGAGATACAACACAGTCATGGGCAGTTGCCCATCAACCTAAGGAGCATCCCTTCCCCTCATCCGGCCGTTCGGCCCAAGGCTTCCCACAACGAGAATCCGGTCGATCGCGCCCAAACCCCTTTCGAGAGTAGTGCCATGGACTTCACCGACAAAACCATCGTGTGTAGTGATTGCGGTATGGAATTCGTCCATTCCGCCGACGATCAGGCCCGCTATGCCGAGCGAGGCTTCACGAACGAGCCGAAACGCTGTCGGCCCTGCCGTGAACAACGCAAGGCCGCCGGTCCGTCGCAGGGCAATCGCGCCGGCGGCGGAGGAGGTGGCGGCGGAGGACGCGGCGGACCGCGACGCAGCTTCGGCGGTGGCGGAGGCGGCGGTGGGAATCGCGGTGGCGGTGGTGGTGGATACGGCGGTGGTGGTGGCGGAGGAGGAGGCGGTCGACGACCGATGCGCGAGCGCTTCACCGCAACCTGCTCCGAATGCGGCCAGCAGACGGAAGTGCCATTCAAGCCGGCCGAAGGTCGACCGGTTTATTGCCGCGCGTGCTATCTGTCGCGCAAGGATTCCGGAATGGGCGGCGGTGGCGGCGGCCAAGGCGGAGGCGGGGGAGGCGGAGGACACCACGACGAGGGCGACGATTTCGCCGCACGGATCCCCGACTTCGATTGATCGCGACGAAGTCGAACCAATTGGCACCGCCAAACCGTCGGTGCATGACAATTCAACCAGTAACCAACGCGGCCGGAGCAACCCTCCGGCCGCTTTTTCTTGCGCCCGCGCCGCCCCATATAATTCCCCGCATGGTCACCTTCGACGAAATCGCCGTCACCGCCGAATCGCTCGGCGACGTGGCCAGTCTTCAAACGCTCTTCGGCAACGACGCGCCCGTCGAATTGGAGATCGGCTGCGGCAAGGGCGGCTTCCTGCTGCGACGATCCCGCGCCCACCCCGAACTGAACTTTCTCGGCATCGAGTGGGCCAACGAATTCTACAAATTCGCGGCGGACCGAATGGCCCGCTGGGGCGTAACCAATGTGCGCATCATGCGGACCGACGCCAAGTTCTTCGTGATGCATCGCCTGCCCGAGGCCTGCCTCGCCGCGCTGCACATCTACCACCCCGACCCATGGCCGAAGAAACGGCACCAAAAGCGCCGGCTTCTCTCCAATGACTTCGTCGACTCCGCGGAGCGTTGCCTGATCGACCACGGCCGACTCGCCATTCAGACCGACCACGCCGAGTATTTCGAACAGATCAAGACCGTCACCGCCAATCGGCCGCGACTGATCCCCGTGGAATTCGCCGATGCCGACTACAGCGTCGTCGGCGAGGATGTGGAGACGAATTTCGAAATCAAGTACAAGCGCGAGGGCCGCTCCATTTATCGTCTAGCCTTCCGAAGGGCCGCGCGATGAAGAACTACGCCGTCACGCTTGCGATTGCTCTCATCCGCGCCTATCAATTTGTCGTGCGCCCGCTGCTGGTAGGCTCCTGCCGTTTCGTTCCGACGTGCAGTGAGTACGCCATCGAGGCTGTTCGGCGACATGGCGTACTGCGCGGCGGGTGGCTGGGCTCCCGCCGCATTCTGCGTTGCCACCCCTGGGGCGGAGCCGGCGGATACGACCCGGTGCCCTGATCAAACCATTGGTCCGCACTGCCATCCAAACGTATAGTGAGAATCATGAAAAGCCGTGAGCTGTATGCGATCTTCGAGCAGATGGCCGACCTGATGGAGATTCAGGGCGAGCAGTCGTTTCGCGTCAATTCCTATCGCCGCGCCGCGCGAACCATGAAGGAGTTGACGGCGGACATCGACGAACTCGCCAAGTCAGGCGGTATTGTCGATCTGCCCGGCATCGGCAAAGGAATGGCGGGGAAGATCGAGGAGTACCTTGCTTCAGGAAAAATCGCGGCGCATCAGGAACTGCTTCAGGCGGTTCCGCCGGGCCTACCCGCATTGCTCGAAGTGCCGGGCCTGGGGCCGAAGAAAGTCGCGCTCGCGTGGAAGGAACTGGACGTCGTCGACGCTTCCACGCTCAAGGCCGCCATCGACTCCGGCAAACTCGCCAAGCTCAAAGGCCTCGGCGAAAAAAGCGTGCAACTGATCGCCGAGGGGCTTTCGTTCTCGGAGAAATCCACCGGACGTACGCCGCTCGGTCTTGCCATGCCCCTCGCTGATGAACTCGTCGCCGCCATGCGCGCGGTGAAGGGCGTCCGCCGCGCCGAATACTGCGGCAGCCTCCGCCGCGGCGCCGAGACGATCGGCGATGTCGACATCCTCTGCGAATCCGATGATGGCGCCGCCGTGGTCAAAGCGTTCACCAGCTTGCCACAGTCGAAGAAGGTTCTTGCGTCGGGCACCACCAAGGGTTCCATCCTCGTTGAGCGCCGCGACGGGGTTGAAGTGCAAGCGGATTGCCGCGTTGTGCCAAAGGCATCGTTCGGCGCTGCGTTGCAGTACTTCACCGGCAGCAAGGAACACAACGTTCGGCTTCGCGAGATGGCCGTCAAACGAAAGTGGAAGCTCAACGAGTGGGGTCTTTTCGATGGCGACACGCCATTGGCCGGCGAAGACGAAGCCGACATCTACAAGAAACTCGGCCTTCCCTATATCCCGCCCGAACAGCGAGAAGATCGCGGTGAATTCGATCCCAATGCGATGGAGTCGCTGATTACGCTCGACGATATTCGCGGCGATTTGCACATGCACACCGATGCCAGCGACGGCACCTGCGACGCCCGAACCATGGCCACCGCGGCGCAGCAGCGCGGCTATGAATACATCGCCGTCACCGATCACTCCAAATCCAGCGCCATCGCCAACGGCCTCTCAATCGATCGCATGTGGAAACAAATCGAGCGAATCCGCGAGTTGAACAAATCGCTCAAGGCCATCACCGTCCTCGTCGGCTGCGAATGCGACATCCTCTCCGACGGCAAGCTCGACTACCCCGATCAGGTCCTCGCGGCCTGCGACTTCGTCGTCGCCAGCGTGCACTCCGCGCTTCGCCAGGATCGCAAGAAGGTCACCTCGCGCGTGCTCAAGGCAATGGAGAACCCCTTCGTCACACTCCTCGGCCACCCGACCGGCCGGCTCATCAACAAGCGCGAGGCAATGGACCTCGACATAAGCGCCGTCATCGCCAAAGCCGTCGAAACCGGAACCGCCCTCGAGTTGAACGCCGCCTGGCAGCGCCTCGATCTCTGCGATCTGCACGTTCGGCAGGCCCGCGATGCCGGCGTCATGCTCTGCATCGACACAGACTCGCACAGCACGGCTCAACTCGAACAGATGCGCTTCGGCATTCTTACGGCGCGGCGCGGCTGGCTGCGAAAGCAGGACGTGCTCAACACGCGCCCCCTTCCCGATTTGCGTAAGTGGATTCAGAAGAAACGCGACAAGGCGTAATTCACGGATTCGCCGGCGTCGTACTGCTCGCCTGCGTCCTCGGGGCTTCGGGCAAATAGCTTGCCGCGATCAACCGGACGAAGTGACTGGCATCCGACTTGGACAGTTGCTCCAACACGCGTCGGAACTTCTCGCCCTGCTGCGGCGCAAACAGCCGAACCGCGAGCGTCTTGAGTACCGCGTTGGTATCCCCCACCGCCGGTGCGGCCGCCGCAGTCGTCGCGTTGTCCATGTTCGACCACGATGCCGCACACAAGGCATGCGCCCGAACCTGCCATGCCTTGTCGCCCAGCGCCTGACCCAACGCGCCTCGCAACAGGCCAACGTTCACTTTTTTCGCAGCCGCTTTCGCGGTGTTCTGCTCGGCCCACGCCAGAATTGCCCCGACTTGCTTAACTGCGTCAATTTGTTCGTTGAGATCCGTCGAGCTCACGGCACGGGCCAATCTTTCTATCGCGCCAGGGGAAGTATCCAGACCCTTCAGGTTTACCACGATCGGCGGCGCCACGATTGTGCCGGGTCCGTTGGCTAGTTGTTTGTCCTTGAAGACCGGATCGAGCATCGCCGTCCATTCGACCGCCACGTCCTCGGCGGCATGGCGAATCAAATATTCGCGAAATGCCCCGACATTCACGGCCAATGGCTTCTCCACGGCGTCGCCCGGCAGCAGCATCGTCCGTGAATTCGCCAGCACCTGCAGGTAATCCTTGAAAACACCCTTCTCGCCGCCCACGTTCGCCGACAGTGCGACGAGGGGACGCATCATGAACCCCTCGCCGAACGTGATCGGAAATGGTCCGACATTTTCACCGCGAAAGATGAGGTTAATCGGCCCGACGCAGGACGGATTCGGCGCAGCGCGGATGGTGAACTTCAGAAAGTCTCCCGGCCGCTTGGGGAAATCAAACACGTCGCGCTGAAACTTGTCGAGCGCCGCGATGATCTTCGGATAGGTCGGCGCCTCGGGCTGCTTCTCGCCAACGTTGCCCAGCGTCTCCCGGATCTGATTGAACGCAATGCCAGAGTATTGAAGCGCGGCCGCCTTGGTCAGCAGCGTGATCGCCTCGCCCTTCTTCGAGCGTTCGATATAGACCTTAGCCACTTCAAGTGCGGCCAGTTGATCGGAAGCAGCCAGCGGCTCCAACACCTTGAGCGCTTCGTCGGTCTTTCCGTTCAGTCGCAGCGAATAGCCACGGGCCAACTGTGCCAGCCGACCGGGATTGGCCCCGCCCATTGCCACATCGGCAAGCTTCGCGGCCTTCTCCTTATCCGGCTTGTAATAGCAATAGAACCACGCAATCTCGGCCGCCTTGTCCGCCTTCTTACCGGCGACGATTTCTTCAATCCTTGCGCTGCAATCGCGCTCCGCCGCGGCGAGATCTTCATCCGCGGCCTTTTCATCGCCGGCCTTCCGATTAGCCGTAGAACGAAGCAGCCTGGCCGCAAGATACGTCCCATCCGCCTCCAACGCTTGATCGGCGGCCTCTTTCGCCTTTGCGAAGTCTCCCGACGCGATGTACGACAATCCCAGCGTGTTCCAAAATTCCGCCGGCACCTTCGCCGAATCCTGCCGACGATGCTGATCGATCGCCCGCGTGAACCACTCCTGCGCCTGTTTGTGCAGGCCGAGATGATCGAGCAACTCGCCCAAGTCCCAGATCAGATTCGCCTGCGACGGATTGATCGACACAAGCTGCAACGCCATTTCCACCCGCTGCAGTTCCGCCTCCATCTCGCCGTACATTTCATAGGCCAACTCGCGAGCATCGGTGTTCATCGGATTGAGCCGCAGGGCGTTCTCAATCTCCTTGCCGGCCTCCTCCGATTCACGCCGCTCGTAACGAATCCGCGCCAATGCCACGCGCGCCGCGCTCTCATAGGCCGGCGGGAGCGGGCTTTCCTTCAACGCTGCCTCGACAAACGCAAGCCGCTTCTCGGCGTTTTGCTGTTCTTCGAGACCAAGATCGAAATATCGAATGCGCGCCGCCTCATCCGTCGGCGTCAACTTCACGTAGCGGGCGAGCGATGCCGCGGCCGATTTGTCCTGCCCAAGGCGATGTTGCAAGTCGTACAACCAGTAGAAAGCCTCGGCGCACTCCGCATCGACATCCACTGCCGCCTCCAGCAGCGCCAACACATGCATCGAGGCGCTTCGCGGATCGGACCGGCCGACTAGATGCCCCTGATGCCGCGCCATGTGAACCAGCCAACGACTCATCTCCGCGCTTGACCCGAGATCGGACTTGGCTACGGCAGGAGGCGGTGCGACCGGTGCGTTCGCCGACAGATCGCCGGAGGCCTGACCGAGGGCAATCGATACGAAGACATTCAGAATAAGAGGCGACATGGAGCGACTCCGAGATCGTATTGGGGCACTGAGCGTGCCAAGACCTAAGATATTATCGGCATCGGCCCGAATGTCGAGTCAGTCTAACAGGCCGGGGTGATCCTTCGATAATTCCGCCGTGTCGTGCAAGAGTCCGGCCCGTCGTTGCAGGTACTCCGCC
>CAZSBF010000117.1:0-13075 GCA_964605185.1 uncultured Planctomycetaceae bacterium | reverse complement strand
CTATCCAACACGACCGTCAACGCAAAGAAAAAATGCAGGCTTTTTCAACAGCCCCAAAAAACCCAAACCCCGTTTGTTACAACTCAGTCTTTCTTTGCACCAAGCCCCTGTTTCGACTTTTCGATGACTCATCCTCTGATTCGCCCCGCGTCGCGCAGCGACCCCGTCCGTCCCATGGCCCCTTGGCCCCTCGGTCCCTTGGCCCCTGCTCACCCATGTACGCCGGCAAACGCCAGCAAACGCCAGCTGTTTTTTAATCCCCACGCCAATTTGCCGCAATTACAACCCTACCCCAACGTCGCGCAGCGACCCCCTCCTCCCCTTCGTGCCTATGTGCCTCCGTGCCTATGTGCCTTGTCAGCCCCGTTCCCCGTTCCCTGTTCCCCGTTCCCTATCCCCTTTCTCCGCCCCCGCCCCACCGCTCCGCCCCCCCAAAAATTTCCCGAACTTCGGCTCTTGTTAGGGTTGACGTACGGTCGATGTTAGGCTATGGTTACCTTGAAACTTGTGCCCGCGGCCGCTGACGACTTGGAATCGCAGCGGAAGGAGGCCCAGACATGGATCCAGAATGCGATTCGCCAAACGGCGGATCGGCTCTGGAGCATCTTGTTTGAAGCCGACACCGTAGCGAAGGATTCCGCCGAGATCGGCGGTGTCCGGGTTGATGAGCTTCCGCTCGTCTGTCTTGGCCCTGGCGGCGATCTTCGCCGTGCAAGGGTCGAGCCGGGTCAGACGGCCGCACAGGCCTTGAAGGCGATGGACGCAGCGCGTCGGTCGCTACAGGTCGTGGGCACGGGGCGACGGTCGAATCATGCGCGCCTGCCGGCGGGCCTTGCCGCTTCCGCCGGCCGCGTGCAGGATGGGCCTGTCGCCCGGGTTTCGCAGTCTTCCGCGCCGATGGGAGTAGCGTCGCGGGCGGCTGTTGCATCATGCGAAGCCGCGTCGCTGGGTGGCGATGCGTCGTCGCACGATGCCGCACCGGCGGACGTTGTGTCTGCTGTCGATAGGTCCGCCACGGCCGATCCGCTGCTGCCGCCCGTCATCCTCGGGCCGGCGGGTTTGTCGGGTCGTGCCTGGCCACGGAGTGAAATGGAGTTCAACCATGCAGAAGAGAAAAGGCCGCGGTCGTTCCTCCGGCTCGTCCACGCGCAAGCCGAGAACAACGCATCCGGCGACGCCTCGGCAACGGCAGATCGTCACCTTCATCCGGGACTACACCCACAAGAATGGCTATTCCCCGACGTACGACGAGATAGCCGCCGAGTTCGACATCTCAAAGGTCACCGTCTTCGAACACCTCACCAAACTCGAAGACCTCGGTCTGCTCAGCAAGGATCCGCACAAAGCCCGCTCTTTGGTGTTGGCTGATCACGTCGAGTTGCCCGACGAGCGCCCGAGCTGTATCCGTTTGCTCGGCCGGATCGCCGCAGGTCGGCCGATCGAGGCAATTGAAGATTCGCGCGTCGTCGATTTGGAGACCATGTTTCACTCCACGCACCCGACCTATGCCCTGGAGGTGCGCGGGGACAGCATGATCGATGACCATATTGCCGATGGGGATTACGTCATCGTTGAGAATCGCCCGAACCCCTACAACGGCGACATCGTGGTGGCGCTGGTGGAGAACGGCGAGGCGACGCTGAAACGATTTTACCGGGAGAAGTCGCGGATTCGGCTCCAGCCAGCGAATCCCAAGTATCACCCGATCTATACGACGAACCCGCATATTCAGGGCGTTGTCATCGGTGTGATTCGCAGGACGCAGTAAGCGTTCGCAGGACGCGGCGAGCGTTCGTAGGACGCCGTGAGCGTCAAAACGTCATCAGAAGTGACACCAGCAGCATGACCAGTGCTGCCAGGATGTAAATGAGTTTTCGCGGGCCCGTCCGCTCGGGATCGACGGGTGTGATCCACTCGCCGCAGTGTGGGCACTTTTGGGTGTCCTCCGTCACGACGCCGCGGCACTGCGGGCACATCATCTCCGGCGGGTCGTCGCCGCCGAAGCGGTCCATGTCGTCGGTATCGTCATCCATGACGCGGCGGCCTCACTTCACAATTTGCAGGAACTCTTTGAATCGCGGATGGTCGCAGCGCTCGATCAGTTCAAAAAGCAGCGATTCCGTTGTGGTCAATAGCACGCCCGCCGCCCGCATGCGATTCGCGGCCGCGTCGTAGTCCGGCTGGAAGCGCGAACCGACGGCGTCCATCGGAACGATCGGCACATAATCCACTCGAAGCAAATCGAGGGCGGTTTGTTGGATGCAGACGTGTGTTTCCAGTCCGCAGAGGATGACGTGTTCGCGTTCGGTCCGCTGGAGCGCGGTCCGAAACCCCTCATCCCGCCAGCAACTGCAGGTCGTCTTGAGCAGCGGACCGGTCGCGCCGTCCAGGACCCCCGCCAGCGAGGCGTCCGTCGTCCCGAGGCCCTTGGGATTCTGCTCGGTGAAAATGACCGGAACGCCAAGGAGGCGTGCAGTCGAGGTGATCATGCCGATCCGCTTTGCCAGCGCCTCTTTTGGGCTGGTGCCGATGGCGCGAAGCATTTTTTCCTGGAAATCGATGACGACGACGGCCGCTAAATCCGCTTCAACCATCAAAACTGGGGCCATGGCGCCGTCCCTCCGAGGTTGGGCCGAGTATAAACCGCCCCATATTGTGCAACAAACAAGCTGGCCGACCCGCATTCGCTGTGCCGATTTGTTATAGTGAAGATAGCCCCCTTCGTGACCCTGTCGGGAGGAACCTCGCGTGCCGATTCGGGACAAAGTCATTCTCATCACCGGAGCGACCAGCCTTTTTGGCCGGCAGCTTGCCGAGGCCCTGAGCGCGCAGGGTGCGAAGCTGGCGCTCTGCGTTCGGCGAATGGACGCCGTCGACCCCACCGAGCGCGACTTTCTCCGTCGCGGCATTCAGGCGTTTGTAGCACCTTGCGACCTGCGCTATGAAGAGGATGTCGTGCGGATGGTCCATCGCGTGATTCGGCGGTTTGGCCGGATCGACGGTGTCATCAACGCCGCGGCCGCGCTGGGCCCCCACGAGCCGGTCATGGATTATCCCGTGGACCCGTGGCGCAATGTGCTGGCGACGAATGTCACCGGCACCTTTCTCGTGTGTCGTGAGGTCTTGCCCTGGATGCACCGCCATCGCTTCGGCCGCATCGTCAACATCACCACACAACTGACCGAGGAAGCAAAGGCCGAATGGGGCGCCTATCTGGTGAGCAATCACGCCGTTGAGGGGCTGACGCAACTGCTTGCCGCGGAAGTGAAACAGGCGGACATTCGCGTGAACAGTTTTGACATCGGGATGCCGCTGACCAACGCGGAGACCGACGAGTTTTCCCCTCAGCTTGCCGAGTCGATTCTCAATCTGCTGGATGACGCCTGCGATTTGAACGGAGAGCGCGTGACGGCCGGACGAGTGCCCAGTCACGAAAAGGTCGCGTTCACGGATTAGCGGGAATGGTCTCGCGAGTCGGGCTGATTATTCGTTTGCTTCCTTGAATTCTTCCAGCCACGCCATCTGGATTGCCTCCAACTTGGCCTCGTTCGAGGCGTGGGGGTCGTCGCCAAAGTCGGGCAAGGCCACGACCCACTCGCGCAGGTCGGTAAAGCGAACCGTGAGCGGATCGAGATCGGGAAATTTCTCGTGCAGGGCGATCCCGATGTCTTCGATGTCGAGCCATTTCAGTTTCTGTGGCATCGGTGCTCTCCGTTTCCTTAGTCGTGATTGGTGGTCATGCCGTCGGCACCGTGCGGTTCGCGTGCCAGATTGCGATTCCACTGCGGAATGCGCACCTTTACGATCGGGGCACTGCCGCTCGGCACGCACTGGCAACCGAGCCGGCTGTTTGGCTTGAGATCGTAGGCCTCTTCCAACTCATCCTCTTCTTCCTCGGTCGCTTCGTTGCAGCTATCGAGCCCCTCCAACACATGGACGTGGCAGGTGCTGCAGGCGCAGACGCCGCCGCAGGCATGGTCGAGTTCGATGCCGTGGCCCATGCAGATTTCGAGGATCGACCCCGGAAGGCCGTGATCTTCATAGGGGACCTTGGCGGGATCGACGTCGACGCGATGCTCCTTGCCGTCTTCGTCGACGACGATCAGCGTGTATTTCTGCTTCGGAGGTGATACCTCCGGGCCTTTGATATACGGGTTTTGTCCGCCCATGGTCTTGTCTCCGTTCTAACGTCCGATCGGCGTCTCGCGCGGGGCGGACGCCTCTTTGAGTGCCGCCGTGATGGCCAGGTTGGCCAGAGGAAGCGTCATTTTTCCAAATCTGTCCAACGCCACAAATAAGGCGTCACAATCCGTCGTCGTCGCCGCCATGTGTCGCAGCGAGTCAATCTCGGCGGCCAGTTCTTCACGCTCCGCCTCGGGGAGCAAGTCGCCATGCCGAGCGAGGGTCTGCTCGGTCTTGTGCGTATCGAATTCCACCTGATTTCGCAGGTCGATGAGTCGATGGGCCGTCATGTCGTCGAGGGCATGGGCGATTGATTCGGCCTCGATGCGGGCGACTTCCTCACGCGTGAGGCCGTGGGCCGGGATCACCTGAATCTGGGACTCGGCGCCGCTTCGTTCTTCTTTGGCCGACACGTTGAGGATGCCGTTTGCGTCGATCAGGAACTGGACGGCGATCTTTGGAATTCCGGCGGGCATCGGCGGGATGCCACGCAAATCAAACGCCGCGAGGCTTCGACAATCGGCCGCCAGTTCGCGCTCGCCCTGCAGCACGTTTATCTTCACGCTGGTCTGGCCGTCCATGAAGGTGGTGAACTGCTCGGTGGCTGCGCAGGGGATGCGCGTGTTTCGCATAATGAGCTTGCCCATCGCGCCGCCCATCGTCTCAATGCCGAGCGACAAAGGAGTCACATCGAGCAGCAACGTGTCATCGCGGCGGCCCGCGAGGATCTGCCCCTGAACGGCCGCGCCGAGGGCGACGACCTCGTCGGGATTGAGCGCGGTGTAGAGCGGTCGGCCGAAGAACTCCGCGACGCGCTCGCGCACGAGTGGGATGCGGCTCGAACCGCCGACCATGACGACCTGTCCGATTTCGGTGGGCTGCAGCTTTGCATCGGTGACGGCACGGCGGCAGCATTCGATCGATCGCTCGACCAGCGGCGCGACCATTGATTCGAACTCGGCGCGGGTGAGGGTCCGTTGATACGATCGGCCGGAGCCGAGGTCCAATTCGAGGGCGGCCGACTCTTGCTGGCTCAGGCGTATCTTTACTTCTTCCGCGAAAAGTCGCAGGGCCTGTTTTGTTGCGGGGCTGTCGATGTCAATTCCGAATTGCGCCGCGACTTCGCTTTGCACGAGCGAGGTGATGGCACGATCAAAGTCGTCGCCGCCGAGGTGGGTGTCGCCGTTTGTCGAGAGTACCTCAAACATGCCGCCGGTCATACGCAGGATGCTGACGTCGAACGTGCCGCCGCCGAGGTCGTAGACGGCGATTGGTCCGCCTGCACCACTTACAGCATCCACCGTGCCGGTGCACTTACTCTTGTCGCCGACAGGCAGGCTTCGGGGGGAGGGCTTCTCGACAACGTTTCCGCGGGCACCTATACCGTAGGCCAGGGCTGCGGCTGTCGGTTCGTTGATGATGCGAACCACTTCGAGGCCGGCGATTTGCCCGGCGTCGCGTGTGGCCTGACGTTGAGAGTCGTCGAAATAGGCGGGGACGGTGATGACCGCTTTGCGAACGGAACGGCCCAGATGCCGCTCGGCGCGTTGCTTCAATTCGCGCAGGATCATTGCGGAGATTTCCTGCGGCGTGCGGGCCTTGCCGTCGATCTCGATTTTCACCGTATCGCGCTCGCCGCGCTCGACGCGGTATGGCAGATGAGGCAGTTCCTTTTTTACATCGTCGATGCCGAGGCCGATGAGCCGCTTGATTGAATAGACAGTGTGTTCTGGGTTCTCCACCGCGTGCCGGCGGGCCTCCCAACCGATTGTGACACGTCCATCCGCTCCGAAGCCGAGCACCGATGGCAGCCTCGCCTCGCCATCGACATCGCGGATCAGTTGCGGTCCGTGCGCATCGGCATAGGCGACCAAGCTAAAGGTCGTGCCGAGGTCGATGCCGAGGATCACATCGGTGGTGCTCATGCCCGGGCACCCTCCGGGTTTGACGACAACTGGCCGAGGAGGTTGTTCCAATATTTCAGGGCGTTCAGATTTTGCCGCAGCAGCGTTTTAGCGGCGTCGTCGCCGGTGTCCAGCCGCGTGCACAACGACTCGATACGGCCGAAAACGTCGGCCTGGCTGCGATTTAGACCATCCTCGATGCGCTGTAGCGCGGCGGTGTCGCCGGCGTCACGGGCTTCTTCGATTTCTTCGCGAAGGGTCATCACGTCCGTCAGCAACGAACCCGGCACGCTCTTGTCTTGTGCGGCGGAAGGGCCGCCAACCGATTCGAGCAGATACTCGGCGCGGAGGAAGGGATCGCGGAGGACGTCGTGGGCCTTGTTCACGGTGGCGGACATTCGCAGGGCAAAGGACTGCATTTCGGCGCCTGCCGTTGCAAACTTGTCGGGGTGAATGTTGCGACTGATGCTGAGATAGCGACGGCCAAGCTCGGCGAGGTCGACGTTGTAACCGCGCGGCAGGCCGAAGAGTTCGAAGTAATCGGCGCCCTGCACGTGATTCAGCAGATCGTGGCAATCCTGGCAGGCCAAGGGCGCGTGGTGGAGCATCTCGCAGGTGCTGCAGCGAATCGGCGTCGCGGCGTCGGATTGACTTGTGAGATGAACATCCATCATGACAAAAAAATAACCCGCCTGCGGACCATCGAAACGTCGTGTCCGGCAGGCGGGCACATGCTCTTTCGCCGGACGAAGGCCGACGCTGGGATCACCCGGGGCGCTTTAGGCGCTGAAGCTGCTTCCGCAACCACAGGTATGCGTGGCGTTCGGGTTGTTGAACACGAAACCGCGGCCCATGATCTCGTCTTTGAAGTCTACTGCCGTGCCCTGGAGGTAGATGTGGCTCTTCGGGTCGCAGATGACCTTGACGCCGCCGACCTCCCACTGTTCGTCGTTTTCGCTCACGTTTTCGGTGAGGTCGAGCGTGTAGGAGAAGCCGCTGCAGCCACCGCCCTTCACGCCGACGCGAAGGAACGTCTTTTCAGCGTCAAGCTTCTGTTGCTCGATGATGGTCTTGACTTCACTTGCCGCTCGTTCGGTAATCTGAACCATTTTTCTTATCTCCTGCGCATCCGGTCGGATCGCGCGAAAATCCCATGTTTACGCGGGCACGATCCTTCGCACCCGCCGCGTATTCAACGGACAAACACGCGACTCTTCAAGCCCCTGCCGTCGCGCCGGTGCGAGACTCAGCCTTGGTCTTGTAGTCGCTGATGGCGGCGCGGATGGCATCTTCCGCGAGCACGCTGCAGTGAATCTTCACGGGCGGCAGGGACAATTCCTTGACGATCTCCGTGTTTTTGATCTGCAGGGCTTCGTCCACCGTCTTTCCCTTGACCCACTCGGTCGCGAGCGAGCTGGAAGCGATGGCCGAGCCACAACCGAAGGTCTTGAACTTGGCGTCCACGATCCGGCCGTTGTCGTCGCACTTGATCTGCAGCTTCATGACGTCGCCGCACTCGGGCGCGCCGACGATCCCGGTGCCCACGAGCGGGTCGTTCTTGTCGAACGAGCCGACGTTTCGCGGGTGTTCATAATGATCTACAACTTTGTCGCTATATGACATACGAGTACCTTTGCTAAAATCGCGTGCCATTCGGGGCACGACATGTGTTCACCCTTAGTGATGGGCCCACTGTACCGTCTTCAAATCAATGCCTTCCTGGGCCATTTCGTACAACGGACTCATTTCTCGCAACTTCTCGACCGCGACGCATACGCGCTCGATGGTGTAGTCGATCTCTTCCTCGGTCGTGAAGCGGCCGATGGAGAAGCGGATGGAGCTGTGGGCCAGATCATCGCCGAGGCCCAAGGCCTTCAGCACATAGCTCGGTTCGAGCGATGCGCTGGTGCAGGCGGAGCCGCTGCTCACCGCGATATCGCTGAAGCCCATCATCAGGCTTTCGCCTTCGACGTAGAGAAAGCTGATATTCAAGTTGTTCGGGATTCGCTGGGTCGGGTGGCCGTTCAGGAAAATCTCATCAAGTCGGTTGAACAGGCCGTCCTTCAGCCGATTGCGCATTCGCGTGATCTTGGCGATTTCTTCGGCTTGATTCTGTACGCAAAGCTCGGCCGCCTTGCCCATGCCAACGATGCCGGGCACGTTCATGGTGCCGCTGCGCATGCCGCGCTCGTGGCCGCCGCCGTGGACGATGGGTTCGCAGCGGACGCGGGGCTTCTTGCGGCGGACGTACAACGCGCCGACGCCCTTGGGGCCGTAGATTTTGTGACCCGACGCGGAGAGCAGGTCGATGCCCATGTCTTCGACGTCGATGGGTATCTTCGCAAAGGTCTGGCAGCAGTCGGTGTGGAAGAGGACGCCCCTTTCCTTGCAAAGTCGGCCGATGTCCTTGATCGGATTGATTGAGCCGATTTCGTTGTTGCCGTGCATGAGGGAGACGAGGATGGTCTTGTCGGTCATGGCCTCGCGGACTTGGTCGGCGCTGACCATGCCGTGCTTATCCACCGGGAGGAAGGTAACTTCGAAACCGTTTTGTTCGAGGTATTTGCAGGGGTCGATGACGGCCTTGTGCTCAATCACCTGGCTGATGATGTGATTGCCTTTGTCTTTGTACATGTTCGCCACGCCCTTGATGGCGATGTTGTTGGACTCGGTCGCGCCGCTGGTCCAGATGATCTCCTTGGAGGACGCGTTGATGGCGGCGGCCACCTGTTCGCGGGCGTGCTCGACGCCTTCTTCGGCTTCCCAGCCGAAGGAGTGGTTTCGGCTGGCGGCGTTACCGAACTTTGTGGTCATGTAGGGCATCATTGCCTCCACGACGCGCGGGTCCATGGGGGTCGTGGCGTTGTAGTCCATGTAAATGGGCAGCTTCATCTCGTGTGCTCCGTCCTTAAGGCGAGGCCCGCCACTGAGAGCGGGACGCCGTGTTCGCAGTAATCTTCGTCAAACGCAATTTGATCAAGCGTTACCTGATCAAGGAAATTTACCAATCGCTGGTGCACTTTTCGCACGGGTCGCATGACCGGGCAGGTGGCGGTCAACTCGCACGGCGACGAACCATGCTCAGGCTCACCGGCGCACTGGACAAACCGAATCGGGCCCTCGGTCGAGCGAATGATCGCGGAAAGCGTGATCTCATCGGCCGGCATTGCGAGGGCATAGCCGCCCTTCATGCCGCGGGTCGATCTCACCAATTCACTCTGACATAGCGCCTTCAGTACGTTCACGAGCAAGGCGGCGGGCACGCTGTATCGCTCGACGATTTCGCGTGCGGTGGAGATTCGTCCTGATTCTTGTCGCGCCAAATGGGTCAGGGCAATCAGGGCGTAATCTGTTTTTTTCGTTAGCGTGAACATTGTCGCACGGTCCGCCTAGTCGAAAGGAATATAGCACTAAATAGGTCCCGTTTCAATCTGCGCACGATGGACGACAAATAATGAACCGGATACGCGATGTAACATCTTATCTGTCAGTATGTTACGGAAGCTGCACATCACAATGTGATCTCACTGAACCTCAATCGTATGTCTCCATGTCTGAACAAAATGCAATATTCAGGAGCTAACAATCTGACGCACAAGCCGTTGAGTTCCTGCTAATTCACTTGGTAACTTCTAATTCGTGTCGTAAGGCTTCGCGGCTCTGAAGTCGATTGACGTACAATTCGCAGATCTGAGGCATCTCGCTGTGACAATCGTGCAACGTAAACGACAAATCTTGTGCATCCGAGTTGGGGCAGTCACTGGAGTTTTTGCAAGCGCGTTCGCGTATTACCAATTTTACATTTGCCCGCTGGAGCGAACGCAGAGTACCGCTCGAGTGCCGGATGTAATGGCATGGGAAAGCGCCAAATTACCGTTCTGGTCCAGACTCGACTATACCTCGCTGAGAGATAGAAGAGGATTGACAGACTCGATCGCCGCAGCTGTTAGTCGCACATGGCAGCTCTCACGATTAGACACGAAGCAAAAATACAATTTGGTTCAAACCTTAAGCACCTTTTTTATTGCATTGGGTGCGACCGGGCCCGAAGAATATCTTTCCCTCATCAAGCCATTGCGACACCTGCGACAAAACCCGCAGGAAGATGCGACCGTGCGCCTTGCCTATAAGAAGTTAATGGGGCGACCGATGCCAACTGAACTGACGGCAATTCAAACGCTAGTGACATTCTGGAAAGGCCGGACTGGCGGCGTATCCCGGCCGATCGAGGCATCCCTCAATGACCCAAGTGGAATTGCCTTTGGAATCGGCGATTACGATGCGAATTGGAAAAGCAAGAACTGGCAGAATGATTCCGCCTATCTAGAAGTGTGGGGGAATCCCGTCTCGAATGCCTTTATAAATCTGACCGCGCCGCCGGAAATTTCCCGCGACATAATCAATAAGGATGGCACAGTCCTACGAGTCGACGTTGACACCGTTTTGCGCAACGCCCAACGCCGTTGTGTTCCGATTTGTGTCAGGCTGTTTTGGAGTACCAACACAAATCAATGGTGCGTCGAATTTACCCTGATCCAGCTCGACGAGAATTTCTTCTGGCCAATTTGATGCGACATCGATTGAACTGAATACTGCCCTGGAAGATCGGCACATATAACGTGGAACCGCCGTCGAAAGGAAAAATCGCCAACAAGCTGCCACTAAAATGTGGTCGGCGGCTGTTCGCGTACTTGACAGGTCTCGTTCCCGCATTCGTGTTTGCGTTGGCCGGCATCGCCACGCTTTTCGATCCAACGGCACCCGAACTATTCTTTCAAAGCGGTTTGAAATTGAGTTACTCTCTGTCTCAACGACTTGTTCCGATCATCGCGTTAGTGGAGATTCTTGCGGCTATCAGCCTCGCGTACTCGCTTGGAACTTCACGAGTGCCGGGCAAGCTCGTACTCATACTGGTGGCGATGTGCGGATGCCTGTTCCTGGCGGCGACTAGGCTTCACCCACAATCTCAACTTTCTTGCAATTGCTTTGGCACTCTCCATTTCCCATTAGGAGGGCGATCGATCATGAGCCAGATCTACTTCGAGAGCGGGCTTGCAAGCGTTCTTTTGATTCATATCTGGGCGTCGCCATCACGTCCAAAGTCATTGAACACCGAATGATATCTTCAATAGCCAAAAACTGATTTCGTTTGGCTGGGGCAAGTGCGAAATTGCTTCGACGTTGCGAAGTATCACAACCCTGGCGGTTTCAAAACATTTGGATCGATTCGCTCGTCAATTCGCACCGTAGCCGCGACCAACCAAGTTCAATTTAAGTTTCAATCAGTTTGCCTGATACACGTTTGCAAATACGTGATCGGCCACGCTGTTTCCTTGTGCGATACCGGCCGACTTGTCGAACGACCAGTGGATGCCGAGGTAGATTCGGCTTTGGCCGTTTTCTTCCTCGGCCTGCGACAGGTTGGCGAAGGAGCGCGGCAGGAGTGGTCGCACGTTGCCCAGATTGTCCACCGTTACGCCGTTGTATTCGTCTGAGGTGAAGTTGAAGGCAATCTCATCGGTGCCGAAGAAATTGCGAAGCGTTTCGAACAAAGCGCCGCCAAAGCCGGCGTGGCCTGATGGGTAGGCCGGGAACGGGGGCGTGAAATTCGCACCGGCGAGATTGCTGGCCGGGGCACACAGCGGCACGTAAGTCGGGTCGGCCGTTGTGTCCGGGTTACCATCGTTGGCTGCTTCGCGAATGCCGGTCACAGGTCGCCACAGGTTGTAGTGATATTTGGACTCCCAGACGGCGATTCCTGCGTCGGCCATGGCGACGTTTACGAGGGTTAAGAGGCGTGCCTCCTCCATCCCCGTTACGGCCTGATCTGTGGCGATTTGCCGGGTAATCTGGTTATACAGCCGCGGCGGAGCGCACAGGCTTGGCGTCCCGTCGTAGGCCCAGAAAATCCCGGCCTGCGTCTGATCTTCGGTCCTCGTCGTTGCGGTCGTGATTCCATCACCGCCCAGTGTTTTTACTTCGTTGTAGGCGGCCGTGTATTCGGCACTCGTCATGTCTGGCGGAGCGGGCGCACGGAACTGGGTTGCACTGTTCATTGCAAAAGGCTTTACGCGGAACCAGTTGGGATTAAGCGGCGATTGTGTGGGGTTGATCGGGTCCACCTGCCAGTCGCCCGGATCGGCGCCGAATGCGTATGGATCATCAATTTCGGAACCGTCGTTTTCGCGCAGGGCGAGGATGGCCGCGGCGGCGGCTTTTCCTGTATTGATGCCGTCAGTCTTGCTCTGGCTGTCGGGAATCACGGCGAGATCTTCCGCCAACTTGATGTCGAAAATGGAGGTTTGCGCGGGGAACAGAGAGGCTAATGTATCGCGGGCCGCCTGAGCGATTGCAGCGGTAAGCGATGCGCCGAGCGGCGCGGGGTCGATTCCGGTGTAGCTGTCATATCCACCGGCGATCGCGATGACTGAATCGAACATCGCAATGTGGACGATTGCCATGGCGCGGCTTGCGCGGCAGGGACCGACCTGTTCCTTGAAATTGCGCGTCTCCCCGGCTTTGGGCGGCGTATGGTCGAGACCACTGGCGTCGACTGCGATGGTGTTCCATCGTTGGAACGCCGTCTTCAAGGTTGAGTCGTCGACCGGAAGGAAGCCAAAGATATTGCAACCCGGCCCGGCCAATACCACCGTCAGGGCGCACAACGACAGCGCCACAGGAATACGATTTATCGATCGAGGCATGGGGAATCTCCAAACGAACACCCTGCGAGATGTGGCGTGGATTGTATCACGCGTCGATTGACTGGGTCAATAGGATTCGTCCATGCTAGAGGCAAATAGGACGACTCATCTTCGTCGGGAACCACATGCGGGACGCCCGGAAACTAGGCGGATTACGGGGCCTTATTTCGTACTTCGGTCCATTGGATTACCTTGCTCTTGGTCGGCTCCGTCACCGTCACCATCTGCTGAATCGCTGTGCTCCCAATTGTCGTCGTCGTGCTGACCGGCACCACGTCGGCCGTA
>CAZSBF010000116.1:0-13179 GCA_964605185.1 uncultured Planctomycetaceae bacterium | reverse complement strand
GGTGTAGAACTCGGTGTCGTCGGAGACATGTGAAAGCGTGGAAAGCAGATTCTGCGGGTTCATGGGCGGCTCCCGTTGGCGTCCTTGCCGGTTCCCTGCGGCGGCGATGCCTCCACTGTAACCGGTCCGTCAAGTCTCCGGGAATCGACCTGTTTTGGCGGTCAGTGTTCCGACATGGGGCCTCCGCCTACCGATACCTTTCGTAGCGATTTTTCACGCCCCGCGTGGACGGGTCGGCCATTGGGCGGCCTGGGACCAGGTGCGGCTGGGCTCTCGGTAGATTTGAATGGACGACATCCTGCTTGCCATACGACTGGGGACAAACGGGGCGCCTGCGCTTCACCAGCGACGCGCCCCCACTGAATGGCGGTCGCCCGGCATACGGCGAAGCCTGTCAACGAGGATCGACCGCTGTGTCGACGAACCGCTGCGTCGATTCGGCGTCGAAACGCTTTCCCAAGTGCTCGGCATTCCGTTCGTTGTCACGAATGCGACGCGGCCGGACCTCTATTACGGGTTCGATCCGCTCATCGGTCGCTCGGCGCGCGTATGGATTCGTGCAGAGCTTTCATCGGATTGGTCGCATCGGCCTCCGGCTGTGGCGATGCTGTCGGGCGTCCCCGTGGTTTTCAGTGAGGATATGCCGCGCACGCTCGTTGACCGGAACCGCATTGAATTCGATCTTATTCTTGCGACGGCATATTGGGCGTCGCTCACCTGCGAACGACATATCTCCCATCGAGATGCACACGGACGCGTTCCGGCGTTGGCGAGCGTGCTCGGACAACATGACCTGACACATCGGCCCCCGGTCCATGCGTATGCCGCACTCGTATCGAGAATGTTTGGGCTTTCGACCGAGTCCGCAAACGTCCTTCCTCGCTGGCCCGATGGAAAACAGTGGGCCGCCTTGATCACGCATGATGTTGATCTTCCCGAGCGGGCGCCGCTGGCACGGTCCCTGTTGAAGGAACTTATTCGACCACGTACGTTCCGTCGCCGCGATGCGCTGTATGCTCTGCGCGCCGAGGTCGCACGGTTCGGATTGCGAGAATGTCTATTCAAAGGCCCCACGCGACGGAAGGAATGGGACTTCGGCCGACTGTGCGACTGGCAACGGAAGGCAAACCTGCGGTCGGCATTTTACTTTGCTACCATCAATCGCCGCGACGGTCACCCGTGCGATGTTGATTACGATATCGCTCAATCACGCTATGGCGAGTTGATTCGCTCGCTTTCGTCGGACGGATTCGAGATCGGCCTGCACGCTTCTTATTGCACGGTTACCGAGGGACCGGATATTGGGGCGCAATTGGCGAAGATGCCACCTGCCGCTCGACCGGTCAATGGCGTGCGGCACCACTATCTGCAATTGAACCATGCCGACCCGATGTCCACGCTGATCGATCATGCCGATACACGGCTTCGATACGATTCGTCGCTCGGATTCAATGATGCTCCGGGCTTTCGCGCCGGATTGGCGATGCCGTTCCACCCATTCGATGCAAATTGCGGCGTGCGGCGCGACTTCGTTGAACTGCCCATGACACTCGCCGACATGCACCTGCCCACACACGATGCGGCGGCGAGCATACGGGTCGTGCGGGATCATCTGAATTGCGTGCGATCGGTCGGCGGACTTGCCGTCCTGAACTGGCACGTTGGCCACACCATGACGCATCCCGGCTGGCGGGCCGGTTTGGTCGAGGCCATCGAAAACCTTCGACAAGATTCGACCGTCTGGACGCCGACACCGTCGGAAATGGCGGAATGGTGGATCGAGCGAACGGCTTCGATGGATCGAGCGGCCGAGAGTATGAGTGAGTTGGACGACTCCAGTGATGTGTTTGAGTGGCCGATGGCGACGAAGACGACTTTACGCGAGCTGCCGTCGACCCTGGCCGCCGGGCGTGTTCCGGTGGATCGTAGAAGAGTATTTGACCTCATGCAGCTTGCGGAGAGCGCATGATGGTGTGTGCGGGAGAGTAGGCGAATCGCAATGCCGGAATCATCCATTCGCATTCAGAATGTGTTCAAGCAGTTTCGTCGAGGCGAGCACAAGGATTCGCTGCGCGATCTGGTCGCATCCTGGATGCGGGGACGGCCGAAGCACGATTCTGTCCAGGAGTTCTACGCCCTTTCGGACGTATCTTTTGACGTTGCGCCGGGCGAGGCATTCGGAATCGTCGGTCCAAACGGCGCCGGCAAGAGCACCATGCTTAAACTGCTTGCCGGGATCATGCGACCCACCTCCGGCACAATTCAAGTTAACGGCCGGGTGTCGGCGTTGATTGAACTCGGCGCCGGATTCCACGGCGACCTGACGGGGCGCGAGAACATCTATCTGAACGCGAGCATCCTCGGCATTCCCCGGCAGGAGGTGCGGCGCAAGTTTCATGAGATTGCGGAATTCGCTGACATTGGCGATTTTCTCGATACGCCGCTCAAACGGTACAGCAGCGGCATGCATGCACGACTGGGCTTTGCGATCGCCGCGCACGCCGATCCACACGTCTTGCTTGTTGATGAGGTGCTCTCGGTCGGGGACCGAGTATTCCGTGCAAAGTGCTTCGATAAAATGCAGTGTTTTCTAAAGCAAGGCGCTGCCGTCGTGTTTGTGTCGCACGATCTGGGAACGGTGAACCGGTTCTGCGATCGTGCCATGGTGCTCCAGCGGGGAAGATCCCTTTTCATCGGCCCATCGTCAAATGCCATCGGGCTTTACTACGACGCCTGCCTGCAGTCGCTTATTCAGAAAAAGGACGACGGCTCGGCATTGGTCGAGGTATCCAATATTCAGTTGACGGATCGTGCCGGGAGGGCACTGCGCACCATCCGATCCGGCGAACGCGTTCGATTCCAATTCGACGTTCACTATCGAGCGCCACTGCGGTCGCCTTCGTTTGGACTGTCGCTTATCCGTTCCGATGATTTTTTGACCCTGTTCGAATCCAGCAGCACGCGGCTCGGCTGGGATGCCGACAGTGTGACCATCGGCGATCGCCAGCGCGTGGCATACGAGTTCGATTGCAACGTCGCCCCAGGGCAATATGCCATCGGCCTGCACGTCCGCGATCGCGACTCCATGAAATATGCCGTGGAGATCACGCAGGCTACGCAGATTCTCGTGGATAGCGCGGCGCCATCCGGCGGCGTCGTTCATGTGAATCCATCGTTCGAGGTGTTGTCGCTTCACGACGCGCCGCAGGGTGAACTTGTTGCCGGCGCTGTGTGACCGAGGTTTGATTCCAATCATGCTTCAGGCGCTGATCAACTATGCAGTTCGTCGGTCGCGCGCAGGGGCTCCCTCGCCTGCATCGATCCGATTCGCAAGCCCCGCCGATATCGATGCGATCAACACGCTCTATAACGACGCATCGGCTCGTCCAGATGCCGGCACCATCCCACCGCGCACCGCGGATCAATGGCGTTGGGAGTACATACAGCCTTCCTCTGAATCACCGCCGTATGTTCTCGCGGAACATGATGGCCGCGTCGTCGGAACTCAGGCGTACATCCCAATTGAATTTGTCTGTGAAGGGCGAATCATCAAGACGGGTAAGGATGAGGATACGCTGGTTCACCCCGATCATCGGGGACGCGGTCTGCTTGATGGCATGTACAAAGAGCTATCGACTCGCGCCCTTGACGACGGCGTCGAGCTCCTTTGGGGACTGACGAGCACCGCCGTCCGTCCGCTCATTCGCAATGGTTTCATTGTTGTTGGCATCAACGATGCAATGACAGCCGTGCAGTGGAGCGTGCCAGTTGTTGCCAACACCGGGCTCGTCGTTTCTGAGATTGACGATCCCGGCACGGATTTTGACTCGTTCTCTCTCGAACTTTCCCGACGCCTCGGCGGCATCATGCCTCATCTGACGGCGTCGTTTCTCAGGTGGCGGGTCTTCGAGAATCCCTTCCGGCGGTACAGGATGTATGAGGCGCGGCTCGATGGCCGGCTCATGGGACTTGCCATTTTCAAGCTCGATGAGCGAAAACAAGCGGGCTACATCTCCGATGTCGTGGCGCTTCCGGAGGAACGCGTTTGCGAGGCGGACATACTCACTTTGCTGCTCAAGCCCGGATTGAAGCATTTTGCGAATGAAGGTTACCGTCGAATTGAGGCCCGCCCGTCGGGGACGCACCCGTTCAACGGCCGGTTACGGCAACTCCTTGCCACATTGGGCTTCATACGCCAATCGCCTGACTATGCCGCGACGTTCATGGTTCGGCCGATGCTGCCTTCGGCGCGGTCCTTCCTTGCGCTCGATCAGTGGCGAATTTCCGAGCTGATGCGGGAGTATTAGGCGGCCCGCCGATAGCAAAGGATGCACCGAGTTCTCAATAGCCGCATTCCACGGGTTTCGCGCACCCTCGTTTCCACGCCCCGGTACGACGAGTCGGCACAGGTCGATGAGCTGAATCGGCAATTAGCATATGTATGTGAGGCGAGTGGGTTTTATCGCGAGCGATTCCGCCTTGATGGTCAGCGGCTGCTGTTAACGGTGGAGGATCTGCCGTTTCTCCCGTTTACCTCCCGGGCCGATTTGCAGGCCGATCAGGAGGCGCATCCTCCGTTCGGTCGCTATCTCGCCGCCCCGTCCGATCGCGTATCGCGCGTTCATCGAACCTCCGGGTCCACCGGCCGTGCGTTGTTGATTGCGCTCTCGGCCACCGACATCGAACAGAGCGTTGCGATTGGTGCCGCTTGTTTTCGATCCGCGGGCGTCGGCGGAGGCGATCTCGTCATTCACTGTCTGAACTATTGCATGTGGTCGGGCGGTCTCACCGACCATCAGGCGTTGGAACGGAGTGGTGCCGGGGTCGTTCCCTACGGCGTCGGAAAATCTTCCGAGTTAATCGAAATGATCCGCCGTATTCAGCCGACGGGAATTCACTGCACGCCGTCTTATCTTGGAACGCTGGAGGAACGATTGGCGGCGGACTTCGGGCTTGCTCCGCGCGAGTTGGGTCTGCGCATCGGACTGTTCGGCGGCGAAGGGGGATTGCAGGAACCGGCGTTTCGGCAACGCATCGAGCAAACGTGGGGCATCCGGGCCATGGATGCGAATTACGGGATGTCGGAAGTGCTCAGCATGTTCGGCTCCGAGTGCGCGGCACGTTGCGGGCTTCATTTCTTCGGCGCTGATTCGCTTTATGCCGAATTGAAGGCGCTTAACTCTGATGAAACTTTTGCGATGGAACAGGGCGTTTCGGGTGAGTTGGTGCTGACGCATCGAGTCCGCGAGTGCCAACCGCTGGTGCGCTATCGCACGTCGGACATCATCGAAGTTACTGCCACTGAACCGTGCACATGTGGCCGGACGAGTCCACGGTTTCGGGTCATCGGGCGCGTGGATGACATGCTCGTGATTCGCGGCATCAATGTATTTCCGGGGCGCGTCGTTGATGCGATCCACCGCTTTTCCGATCGACTAACCGGGGAGTATCGCGTGCAGGTGAGTCGAGAGGCTCCGATTCGGGAGTTTCGCGTGGTGGCCGAGGAACGATCACCGGGCACATCACCCCGCTTGGCGGACGAATTGGCCGACGCGTTGGAGAAATCACTCTCGGTTCGACCGACGATCCAGCTTGTGGCGGCCGGGACATTTCCGCGCACTTCCGGCAAGACTTGCCGGGTAGAGCGCAGTCTCTAGTTGCTTGTTTTCGCATGTTGAGTGCCATCGCACTGAATCCTGCCAGCGGGGTTCGGGCCTGACCGATATTTCTCCGGGAAGTCAGGGTCTGCCGGATGTCGAAACCGTTATTCCGAGAGTTGATCACGCCGTTCCTGCGATCACGCATGGATACGCTGCGCCTGCGCCATGGGGCCGCGTCACCGGAGTATCAGGCCCTCGCACATCAGTATCACTACACCGACGACGAGCAGGCACCGGCCGCGGAGGCGAATCTACGGCACTACGAGGCTGACATCGGTCTGACCATTGACGGCGAGTCGCTCCCCGGTGTCGAACGGCTGTACCGGCGGACGCTGGTCATCGAGCCGACGCTGGCGTGTGCGGCCCATTGTCGCTATTGCATCCGGGCGAACTACCCTCGAAGCAATCTCACTGAAGACCAATTAACGCGTGTTGCGAAATATTGTGGGAACGAGGCCAATCGGGGCGACCTGAGGGAGATCCTCGTTACCGGCGGGGATGTACTGCTCGTGCCGGACCGGGTGAATCATCTGCTCACCGCGATCCGCCAGCATGCGCCGAATATTCGAACGGCCCGCATTGCAACGCGCATTCCCGTACAAGACCCTCGCCGCGTGACCGGTGACGTGCTGCGCATCTTTGAGGCGAAGGCGCCGCTGCGGGTGGAGCTTGCAACGCAGGTCAATCATCGCGTCGAACTCTGCACCGATTCGGTTGCGGCCTATCAGGCCATAATGGATCGTGGGGCGCGAGTCTATGCGCAAAACGTCCTGCTTCGTGGCGTGAACGATCGCATTGACGCACTCGTGGATCTATACGATGCACTTCGTGAGCTGGGGGTCGAGGCGCATTACCTGTTTCACTGTGTTCCGCTTCGCGGCATGGCCCACTTGCGAACCGGGCTCGAAGAGGCCGTTGCGCTGGGGCGGGCGTTGACGTGTTCCGGCGGAATCTCCGGACGAGCCAAGCCAATGGTGGCCGCAATGACAGACATTGGAAAAATCGTGCTTTACGACGGCGCGATTCTCCGGCGGGAGGCGCGGCATATTCTCTTACAGAGCGATTACACACTGGAGGAGCGGCGACGGTGGAACCCCAATTGGCGGCTGCCGGAATCGGCTGAGGTGGACAGCGCCGGTCGGTTACGCGTGTGGTATCTTGATGGCGTGGAGTCGGGCGCGGAATGTGATGAGCCGAATCCCAATCCAACAGTTGATGCTAGCCGTCGGGCGGTGTCGTTGCCTATCCTTCGTGTTGCGAGCTGACGGACATTCGTTCACACAAACCAGAACGTCTTTTTTTTGTACTCGCGATAGGAGTCGCCAAAGGCTCGTTCAAGCACGCCCTCCTCGATTCGCGCTCGTACCAGTTGCAGTGACACAAACGTAGCCCAGAACGCGATCCAGACGATGTGGGTGTTTGCGTAGAAGAGCCACATACCGGCCTGCGCGAGCATTTGCCCAAGGTAGATCGGGTGGCGGGCAATGCGGTATGGACCGTGGACTTTCAGCACACGAGCCTCGGCGACGATGCTGAGCGAGCGGAGCAGCGTCGCATAGCCCCATACGTCGAGCGCGTTTCCGAGAATGATCAGGCCGCTGCCGATGGCGAATCGATTGATCGTCCACTTGCTGCCGTCTTGCATGAAAACGGAGTATGCGTCGGCCCATGGAAGGTGGAACTGCCGCGCGAAGGCAAGGATCCACCACGGTACGAATGGCCAGAATGCGGCGACAATCGGCAACACGATCTCGCGAGGGCGCGCGGCACGCGAGCGCGGCGGCAGACGAACGATGAACGCGAGCATGATCAGCAGATAGGTGAGATCAACGAGCAGGGTGCCCCACGGGAGATGTATTTTTCTTGCACCAGCCGGCTGAAACCAGGAGCCAACCGACCAAAAGTCGGTGAAATACATGGGGATGCGCGGGGCGACGAAACTCACGAACACGGCGACGCCGAGAACACGAAAGGCCCAGTCCGGAACCCACAACCAGAGCCGCATCAGCCACGAACGCGGCGAGGCGGCGGCGTGCTCCAAGGGCGGCGGGCTGGTCGTCTCAATCATTCACTCACTCCGCGCGGATCGCGCAAGACTCCATCCTACCAACGCATGCCGAGTTTGACAGCATTCTCCGTCAACCCCTACTATCGAGCCTCAACGCTCCGGCGGAGGCCGATTTCGAGCGCCAACGAGGATGGCCGTGCGACTGCGCGATCTCATTGAGCCGCTGGCTCGCTTCAAGTTCACCTGCACCATCGAGGGTGATGCCGACAAGGATGTCATCGGCGTGGCCACACTTGAGGATGCGGGGCCGACCGAACTGAGCTTTCTTTCCAACGCAAAATATGAAAAGGCCCTGACGACGACAAAGGCCGGCGCGGTGATCGTTTCACAATCGCAGGCCGCGCCGCCAGGCCTGACCGTCCTGCGCGTGCCGGACCCTTATGCCGCGCTGACGGTGCTGATGGTCCATATGCATGGGTATCGCAAGCATCCGCGGACTGGCCGAGACTCGCGCGCCGTGATTCATCCGTCGGCGAAGATCGGCGACAACGCCAACATTCAGCATGGCGTGACGATTTGTGAGGATGTTGTCATCGGGGAAAACGCGTCGATCTATCCGGGCTGTTACATCGCGGCGGGATGTCGGATCGGCGATGACGTGGCACTTTTTGCAAACGTGGTTCTCTATGAGGGCTGCGTCCTTGGACACCGCGTGACGATTCACGCCAACAGCACGATTGGAGAGGATGGACTTGGCTATGCTCCGGTGGGGGAGAAGTGGCACAAGATACCGCAGATCGGCATCGTCGAGATCGGCGACGACGTTGAGATTGGAGCCAACTGCAGCATCGACCGTGCCACGCTCGGCCGTACTCTAATTGGCGCGGGGACCAAGTTCAGCAACCAAATCGCCATCGGACACGGCACCAAGATCGGTCGTGATTGCATGTTTGTTGCGCAGGTCGGGATCGCCGGCAGTGTGACGGTAGGGAATCACGTGACCATGGCCGGCAAGGTCGGCGTCGCGGGTCACCTGACGATTGGGGACAACGCGCAGCTCGCGGCGATGTCGGGAGTCATGAACGATATTCCGGCTGACGCGGCGATGGCGGGCGCGCCGACCCTTCCGATCAAGGATGCGATGCGATCATTCGCATTCGTTGCCCGATTGCCGGAACTGAACAAGCGAATCAAGGAGCTTGAGGGTCAGATTGAAGCGTTGACAAAAGAGCTGCCTTGAGTCTTGAAGCGTGAACGCGATCGGCGTTTGGCGTCAAGTGCCCATCACTTCACTGACAAATCCCGCGATGTCCTGAGTCGTCACCGCGCAATCGCCATTGAAATCTGCGTTGGGACGACCATTCAGATCCACTGGAGCCCCGGACGGCGTGTTTGGGCATGCATCCTGTGCATTCGGCACTCCATCGACATCAGAATCTGCGATGTTGAAGAAATAGGCGGCGCCGGAATCGGCCGGGCACGGTGGAGGGTTGTCGAAAAGCCCGGCAACCAACACATCGCCTCGACCGTCACCCGTGGCATCCGGAACACCTGCAACGGCGAACCCGAAAGATCCTCCGATGTCCTCATGTGGCGATGCCAACTCCTGTATCAGCAACCCCGTGGCTCCGGAAAATACATAGGCGCGTCCCGCAGCATCGGGGCTGCCGCCGGGGTTCTCATTGCTTGCGCCCACGACTACATCTCCGAGGCCGTCTCCATCGATATCTGAAACACCCGCCACTGAGTTTCCAAATGTGCCGATTTCCTCCTTATGGGGCGAGTTGAGTGTTCTGATGTGACTGCCGGTAGCGCCCGACATCAAATGTACTTTTCCGGAGAAATCCGGACCGCCACCGGTGCTCTCCAGCGATCCGCCCACTGCAATGTCCCCCTTTCCATCTCCGTCAACATCGTCCACGCCACTAACAGATATGCCGAAATTGCCAAGCGCCTGCTTATTCACAGATGCCAAAGATTGGAGCAGCGAACCCGTTTGCCCCGAAAAGATATACGCACGGCCTGCAGCGATTTCGGCACCGGCCGATTCACCCGAGGCGCCGACCGCGATATCGGGAACGCCGTCACCATTAGTATCCGAAATGGGGGCTACCGATATGCCGAAGTACCCGGCGACCGTCTGATTGGGCGATATCAGTGAGTGGATCAATGATCCGGTAGCACCAGAATAGACATAAACACGGCCTGCGTCGCTGGGGTGTCCGACATCGCTTTCGTGCCAAGCCCCAATGATGGCATCTCCAAGTCCATCGCCGTCGATGTCATCAACGCCTGCGGCGCTGTAGCCGAACAACGATCCCTGCTTTGGGTTTGGAGAGATAAGCGTCCTTAACAGCGCGCCCGTTGCGCCGGAGAAGATGTAGGCGCGGCCGGAGTCCGGCGGCGAACCGGCCGGATCTTCGAGCGGAGCACCGACGATGATGTCGCCGCGGCCGTCCCCGTTCACATCCGGGATTGCGCCGACGCCCCATCCAAATCGACCGTCAGCTTGCGGGTTTGGAGATCCCAGGCTGTGAAGCAATGCTCCTGTTTTTCCAGAGTATAAGTACGCACGTCCGGAGTCGTTCGGCGTACCCAGGGGGTTCTCGAGTTTGGCGCCGACAAGAAGGTCGCCGAATCCATCCCCATTGGTGTCTGGCACGCCGGCGACGGAGATACCAAAGTACCCCGAAGGTTCGGGAGTCGGAGAGAGGAGGTTGTAGATCGTCGGCGCCGCGCCGCCGGGAACAGCAAGGAGCTGATGGATGAACCCGTCTATGTCTGCGCCGTTTGTAGTGCAGTCATGATTGAAGTCACTGGCCGGCCGGCCAAGCCCGTCAACACGTGTGCCAAGCATTGTTCCGGGGCAGATGTCGATGGAGTCCGGAACACCATCAACATCGGAATCAGTCGCGAATGCATTAGCGGTAAGAGAGAGGCATTCTAAAGCGATTATCACGATGACATTGCGCATTTTGGCCCCTCCATCGAGCGTGGCGTTGAAGTGAACGCAGCGTCAATGACCATTCCCGAGATCTTATCAACTTCTGGGTATGCAATGCAAGGCATGGGGGGTCAAGATTGAGCAAATTCAGGGCCATTGTCTGACGAGGGTACTCGCTCTGAATGGCCTAATTACGATATGCGATCGAAAGGGGCATACCCGAGAAATGATGAAAAAACGAGCGTTTGTTGAGGGATAGTAAGCGTGACACTTCAGCGTGTCGCGCCCCCAAAGCGGGCAAAACATATGCTCTATGCCCAGCATCAAACGTTGAATTCGCGGCTTGGATTTGGTAGCATTGTCCTGGCTTCCAGTCGCAGGGGTGGTGAGAACATGGGTCAGTCAGACAACGCGAAAAGTACGGTTGACCGAACCAAACCGACTGCCGATGAGGCATCGCTTCAGGATGCTGGGGCATGCCGATTGGGTGGTCTAGACGGAGTGTCCCGCCGCAGGTTTCTGGCGGCGACGGCCGCAGCGGTTGTTGCCGGCACAATTGACCCAACCAATCGGTCGGAAGCCGCTCCGGGAATCGAAACCGAACGAGCCGCTCCGGACGTTTCGGAGGTATCCTCAGCATTCGAAGGTGAGAGACTTTCACCGGTCGAGCGAGCCGACAAGTCGTTCACCATTCGAATAAAAGCGGCAACGGACCAGCGAGATTTCGCCATTCCCACTCATGCGGCCAATGGCGACGAATCGCTATACCCCAATCGGATCGCCAATTACTCAAAGGGCCTTCCGCATAACGCACGCGGCGAGGTATCGGCGTCGGCATATAACGCCTTCCTTACGGCAGTCGCGTCAGGAAAGGTGGCGGATTTTGATGCAATTCCCCTCGGGTGTTCAACTCCGAGTTTTCGCCGGAAACTCGTGAATCCGCAGGGAGGGCTTGCGTTTGATCTGCAGGGGACTGACGCGCATCAATTAACGCAGCCGCCGGCGCCGGCGTTTGCCAGCGCCGAACAGGCGGGGGAGATCGTTGAGAACTATTGGATGGCCCTTTGTCGCGATGTGCCGTTCAGCCAATATGACAGCCATCCGCTCACGCTTCAGGCATGTGCTGAATTATCGAGCCTGAGCGATTTCCGTGGGCCAAAGATCGGCGGGCAGGTCACGCCGGAATGTTTGTTTCGCGGCGTCATGCCGGGTGATCTGACGGGGCCGTACATTTCCCAATTCCTGTACAAGCCGTGCCCATTCGGCGCGAACTATGTCGAACAACGGATGCGCACGCACGCGGCCGGTCTGAAGTTTATGACGCAGTATGTCCAATGGCTCAGCGTTCAGAATGGGTGCGTTCCGTCGCAGGCTGAACCGTTCGAAACAACACGGCGATATATGTACAACGGCCGCGACATCGGCCAGTGGGTTCATATTGATGTACTGTTTCAGGCGTACTTTCATGCGTGCTTGATTCTTGGAACACCGGTGGGCACCGGAGTGGACGCGAACTCAAGCGGGATCGGTGCGCCGGTCAATCCGGGAAACCCGTATCTGGTGTCGCAGAATCAGGAAGGGTTCGCCACCTTCGGACCGCCATATTTCAAGACCCTGATGTGCGAAATCTCCACTCGGGCGCTGAAGACCGTGTGGCATCAAAAGTGGTTTGTGCATCGCCGATTGCGGCCGGAGATGTTCGCAGGGCGCATTCACAATCACATCACCGGACTGGCGACCTACCCCATTCACGCGGAGGCGCTGAATTCGCAGGCCATTCAACTTTGCTTCAGCCAGAACGGCAGCTACCTGCTTCCCATGGAGTATCCGGAAGGTTCCCCGCTTCATCCTTCCTACGGTGCCGGTCATGCGACGGTCGCCGGCGCTTGCGTGACGATGCTGAAGGCGATGTTCGATGAGAATTATGTTATTCCGAACCCGGTGATGCCGAATCCGAACGACCCGACGCAACTGATTCCTTATGTCGGATCTCCGCTGACGGTCGGCGGCGAACTGAACAAGCTTTCGAGCAACATCGCGGTTGGCCGAAACATTGCCGGCGTACACTGGCGATCCGACGCGACCGAGTCACAGAAACTCGGCGAGCTCTGTGCAATTCGGGTGCTTCTCGATCAACGCGGGTGCTACAACGAGAAGTTCGAGGGGTACAAATTCACGACGTTCGACGGCGCTTTGATTACGGCGTAATTCTTGCGCCGCGAGTTCGGAGAAATTGAGCCATTTGTCATGTCGCAAGACCATAGGAGTCTCAATCGACATGCGCGGGTGAGCTTTTGATTGAGGCGTGTGTCGGCGGTGTTCTTGATTGGCAGTCGGCCAAGTACAATTGAGTGGCACAGATCGCCACTTCAGAACGCTACATGGCGCGTTGCAAGGCGGGCACGGCACTCAGAGGGTTTAAAACGTCTCGATCCCGAATCACAGCGGGGACTTTAAGCGAACGTGCCAGTTACATTCGCGGTTGTTAAAATAGAGTGCACTACGCACGTGGTCTGACCTTCCCCACGATTCGTGGACACCCAGATAAGGGAGTAACTTACTCCCTG
>CAZSBF010000115.1:0-13201 GCA_964605185.1 uncultured Planctomycetaceae bacterium | reverse complement strand
CCTGCACCCTGGATTCCATTCACAAGATCGAAGGTGATCGGTATCTTGGTACATCGTTGCTGCGATTGCGAGCGAAGCCTTTCTATCTTCTTGGCAGTCTTGCTTACATCGGATTTCCTCGATACCGACACATCAAGTCGAACCACCCCCTGCTCGCTACGGCCGAATACACTTACAATTCGATTGGATGGTTTTTGAACATCAAATACGGTGTACCTTGTCACTTCGCCGCCATGCCAAATCGTGATGTTCCCACTCCATATTTGATCCTTACAGCGAGCCTCGACGAACACATGTGCATATTTCTGCCATGTCGGAAATGGCTCGTAGATCAAGGAGGACCGGCGAGAGGGATAGGCAAGTACAATGAGCGATTGCTGATCATCTGCGAATTCGGCGGGCCGTACATAGTTTTCGTCGTCATAACTTCCAAACACGTGCAGACGAGCCGATGTACAGCCAAGGAGAACAACACTCAGCGGTAAAGCCAATATCACGGTTAGTCTAGTTTCCACCATTTTAATCGAGAAATATGACTTGATGTAAAAACCACGGAAAAAGGGCCGGGAGTCTTCGTTCTCCTTGTCAGGGCCTAAAGTCGAACATCGCTCGTCTCAATCCATAGACATCATAACAGTAAAGGCAGAATAGCGCAAGCCACAGCAGCCAGTGCAATGGGAATAGATAGGCCCATGCACTGTGCTTTCCGACTCCATAGACGGCAACACCCCAAATAAGTATCAGGAATTGTACGGATAAGAAACCAATTCCGAAAATGGCAATCTCTAGCATGGAAACAAAAGTGCCATTTAATACGCAAGCGCCAATAACGATAACGGCGCCAATGTCTGTTGCAACCAACACCTTAATAACCAACGGCATCGCTCGCATCAACATATCCTCAAATACGGGGCGGAAAAGGAAATGGGAGTCGTTGTCTAGCTACACCGCATGCTCCAGCAGAGGTTGTAGCAACAACAAATCGCGCCAAATTCATGCGTCGCCAGTGTAGCGGGCCCGTGTGGCACCGACTAATAGTCGGTGCGATTGTCTCGCCAGTCTCCCCTCTCACCATCCGCAACCAATTCGCCTACACCCCCACCGTCATCCCAATCCCCCGCGCGAACGCCCGCACGATCCCCATCGGCGCAAAACACACCATCCCTACCGAACCCGTCCGCGACAACAGCCGCATTGTCATTGGCGCCTGCGCCAACAAGAGCAACCCCAACACCGCCGCCAGCGCCATCCACCCGATCGGCCAATACGACGCGGCCGCACACCCCACCGCCGCCATCGCCAGCACCGGCTGCGCATGATCGACCACGCTGCTATACGCATCGCCGCCCGCCGTATGCGGATGACGAAAATGCAGATTCACCCGCCAATACCCATGATGCCGCTGCGTGCGCATGTAACGCCAAAAACGCGTCGGGTGGTAATGCCCCACCTTCGACCGAAACTCAAACCGCAACACATACCCCGCCGCGTGCGCCCGATACCCCAACTCCGCATCCTCGGCGCCCGGCGACCCCGGGCCATTGAAGTATCGCTCATCAAACCCGCCGACTTCCTCCAGCACGCGCCGACGATACAGCACGTTAAACCCGCCGAGGAAATTCACCTCCGCCCCCATCGCCGAATGCCGCACCATGATCTCTTCGTGAATGATCCGCCCCAGCAACGAGTGCGGCACCTGATTGTCGTAACTCCCGCCGACCGCCCCCACCTTGGCGTCGTCCATTTTGGCGAGCAGCAAATCGAGCGCATCCGCCCGCGCGATGCAGTCCGAATCAATAAACCACACCAACGGCTGCGTCACCGCCCGCCAACCGACATTGCGCGCCGCCCCCGGGCCGCCCGCCGGCCCCTGAATGAATCGAACGGGATACTGCCCAACAATCCGCGGCGTCTCATCCGTCGAACCATCATCGACAAAGACAATCTCCCGCAGACGCGCCCCCGGTGACGAAAGCATCGGCACCACGGCATCAAGACACTCGCGAATCGTCCGCGAGCAATTCTTCCCGGGTATGACAAGACTGACACCGTCCATCACGCGGCGACTCTAAGGCCCGATAGCGCACATCGGCAAGCGCGCCGCATGGTCATTTTGGTACAATGGACACCAGACCTCTCCCCAAATTGAGTGGTATGAAGAAGCGTCCGCTGAAACGTCTAAGAACCACGGCCCGCTGGGGATGTCTCTGCGCCCTGCTCTCCGCGGCCTCCTGCGGCACCAATCCATCATGCAACGACGGCGCTCCCCAGCTATTCCCCACCGGCGATGGCGCTGTCCCCGGCGACGTCACCCTCCTGAATGAAGTCCTCTTTCACCCCGCCGACGGCGCGACCCCCTTCGTCGAACTCAAGATCGGCACCGCCGGTCCCGCCCTTTCCGCGTTGAAACTCGTCAATCAAGACGCCGCCGAGTTCCCACTCCCCGCCGCGCTCACCGCCTCCAACCCCGGCGCCCTCGTGCTCATCCTTTTCGACGGCCAAACCGACGCCTCTGCGAGTGTGGCGCACAGCGATCAAACGCAATTCCTGAACCCCGCCAAGGGTCGCGTCGATCTGGTGGACATCGACGGCAATCTCCTCGACCGAATCACCTGGGATCCGGCCGACCCCGACTCCGCCCCCCTCGACGCCGGTGGAATTCTCCCCGACGTCGATGCCGGCTACGTCCTCGCCCGCCACCCAAAGTCCATCGCCCAAAACACAGCCAACGATTGGACACTCTTCGACACCGATTTCCAATCCCCCGGCCAAGCGAACCCCAATCCCTCCATCACCGTCCTTCTCCCCTTCCACGGCACCACCCTCGCGGCGGGCGATGTCGAACTCAACTGGTATCCCGTCCGCGGCGCAAAGGCCTATCACGTGCAACTCGCCTCCGACGCCGACTTCGCAAACCTTCTCGTCGACACCACCATCGATGTCGGCCCCATCAGCCAGACTCTTGCCCCCGGTATCTTTCACTGGCGACTCCGCGCCATGAATGCCGACGATTCGTTTTCCGATTTCACCGACACCAACACATTCGAGATCGTCGCCGACCTCGGCCTATCCGACATTGCAGAAGCGGGTGAGCCCGATGAAACGACGACAAAGACCATCGTCGCCAACGCCGCCGCCGCCCCAGGCCTGCGCCTCACCGGCGTCCCTCTATACAAACAACGCAAAGACACTCACCTTTTACTTCTCGAATCCGACAAGGACACCGACGATCCGCAGGCCTTTAACAAGCCGCACCCCCTCGGCCCGCTCAAGCAGACCGACCTCGCCGATTTCTACAACTGTGGATTCGCCTGCGTCTCCATGGCGAACGGCTATTACGCCCGCGTAAACAACATCAACCGCCCACACCTCAGCCAGGATCGAATCAGCCACGAGATTTACAAAGACCCTGCCGTGTTCGGCGCATACAAAGGTCCCGAGTGGGACTTCAACTACGGCTATGGGTTCCCGTGGGCCAGTCTCCGCAAAGGGATTTCCTTCGCACTGAACATCAATGCGCCGGATGGGATACCAATCGGGGCACTGGACCGAACCGGCCTCATCGATGATTTTTGGTTGGCAACGACCGCCGCCATTACCAACAAGAACCCCACCATCATCACCATCCGTCAACCCCACGGCGGCTCTCATGCCCTGCTTGTCATCGGCTGGACCATTCGAGCCGGTGCCAGAACCCTCATCGTTCACGACCCCGGCACCACACGCATCGCGTTTCACAACCTCGACGAAACACTCATTCTCTACTACTGGAAAATGTCCGGCGTCACCCGTGCCAATGTCCGCAAAGATGAAGACTCCATCTGGAAGGACATGGACGGCGACGGCGTCTACGACTTCGACGAAGACAACCGCTTCCACACGGACAAGAACGACGTCGACTCAGACGGCGACTGCATCAGCGACTTCGTCGAAATCCGCCGATCCGTCCTAGACAAAGAGCATGGCTGGGGCACCTACTTCTCTGCAAAAAAGCGCAACGCATTTCCCGAGTCGAATGGAAAAGCACGGCCGGACACCGACGGCGATGGCAACGCCGGCGAGAAAGACATCGACACCGACGGCGGCGGCCTTCCCGATTTCGTCGAAGATCAGGATTACAACCTCGACGTCGACAAACCTGCCGGTGAAGGCAACCCCTTCGACAAGGCCGACGACTATCGAAAAATCACCGGCACCTACAAGTACATCAACAACATCGTCACCGACACCAGTTCCTACCCCGGCTACGCCTACAACCAGACCGGCGTGAACAAGCAGCTCACCGCCGAATTCACTCTGGAGGTCAAACAAGACGGGCAGATCCCAAAGCTCAAGGGCATGGCAGAGATCAAGACAACGAAGACGTTTTACTTCATTCACCGTTCGCCGCAGCCCCCCTGCGATGGGCTGCGGCGCGACGGATACGGCCCCGACCGAATGTGGACGGCAACGCTCGACGGTCATTTCGTTTGCTATCAGACTCAAAGTGGAGCGCAGCATTCGGTCCAATTCGAGACGCTCGCGGATCCCGATGGACGAGCCGTTCCCGATACGGACTTTTACCTCCCAACTTGCCCACCCGGCGACCCACTCGGCGTTCCCGCATCAGGCATGGAAATGGCCGGCTTCAGTGCATTCCGGAAGCCCGTCAAAGGATTGTCGCACATGGAGAGTTCCCCCAATTCCCTTCAGCCCAACGAAACAGGACAGCGCCAATCCATCCTCGAGTGCACCATCCAGCGACCGTCCTAGTAACCCGCACGCATGTCATAGCGCACATCGCGGCCATACAATCCCGTTGTGCCGCAAAACCTCGATCAACTGACTCGCGACCTCGCACACCATGCAACGCGCTACGACCGTCTTGGCGCGTGGCCCGACGACTCCATCGCCGCGCTCACCGCCGCCGGCGCATGGGAGTGGGTCATCCCCGCGGCGTTCGGCGGTCAGGGCCTCGACCCAATCACCCATCTCCACGCCTACGAAGCCGTCGCCGCCGGCTGCATGGCCACGCTGCTCATCCTCAGCAATCGCGACGGCGCATGCGAACTGATCGCTGCGGGCGAAAACGACGCGCTCAAATCAGAGTTGCTCCCCAAACTCGCCCGCAATGAATTCATGACCTCCATCGGCATCAGCCAGCTCACCACCAGCCATCAAGCCGGCCCACCCGCGCTCACTGCCACGATCGTTGGCGACCAAGTCCGCCTCACCGGCTTCATGCCCTGGGTCACCTCCGCCGAAAAGTGCCAATACATTGTCACCGGTGCAATGACAACCGACGGGCGACAAGTCCTCGCCGCAGTGCCGACGGATCTTCCCGGCCTGACCATCGGCAAGCCCTTTGACCTCTCCGTGATGAAGGGCACGCTCACCACCGACGTACGCTGCGACGACGCTCTCGTCGAACCGCGCTTCATCCTCCGCGGCCCGGCTGAAAAAGTCCTCGCCACGCGCTCCGGCGTGAAGCCCGCCCTCGTCGCCGCCGCCGGCATCGGCCTCGCCGGAACCATGCTCACCGTCGCCGAGTCCGCCGCCGCTCACACACGACTTTCCGATTCCATCGCCACGCTGCGCCAGCGCCACACCACCCTGCGAGCGCGAATCTACGAATTCGTCGCCTCCGCCGAAGCGCTCACCGCCGACAAGACCAAGGCCGCCATCCGTGTCGACGTCAACGAACTTCTCGCCCAGCTGAGCATCGCCGTCCTTGCCGTGTGCAAGGGCACCGGCCTGCAACGCGACCACGAAGCCCAGCGCCTGCTCCGCGAAGCCATGTTCTTCCAAGTATGGGCCGCCCCCGAAGAGGTGCGCCTCGGCACGATCATGAAATTCGTTTCGTAATGCACGATTCGAAACGTCGCGTTTACTGATCCTTGTTCATCGCGTCCACCTCCGCCTCCTGCGGACGCGAGAAACCCAGCCACGGCACGATCACGCCCGGCAACGACCATGCCATCTGGATGAGCCGTGCCGAAAGCGTCAATGCCAGCATCTGCGACTCATTGCACCATCCGCCATTCACCAGGACGCGAATGAAAACCGCCTCCAACAACCCAAATCCCTGAATCGTGATCGGGATCGCCGCGAACAGATACCCCACCACGGACGCGAGAAGCACCGCGAGAAACAACTCTCCCTCGGTCTGGTCCCCGCGTGGATGAATCCCCAATCCCCGCGCTGCACAATAGATCGACCCAACGAAAAACCCGTGCATCACCAGCGTCAGCACCAGCGACATGGTCGCCTGTCCCTTGTGCCGACGGAAACTAAACGTCGTCTCATCAATTCGCTTGATCTTCTCCGCAAACGGAAGCTTGGCCAGTAGCTGGTCATACCGCACGATGCGCCGCACGCGATGCGAAAAAAACAGGGCGAAGCCGACGATGAACGCCGCCATCAGGTACCCAACCCACTTGCCGTACTCCCCGATCAGGTCCTTCTGCCACGACACGCCGATTGTCAGGGCGCCCAGAATCAGAAAACTCGCCAGCCCGATCGCCCGATCCAGCAGGACAATCGTGACCCCCTCGGTCCGCTTGTGCGTCCGCTTGGCAATGTGATAGGCCTTGTAGATATCCCCGCCGGTCGTTCCCGGCATGGCGAAGTTGAAGAAGTTTCCCGCGAAGGTCAGCAGGACCGAGTCCTTGTAGCCCAGCCGGATTTCCTGCGTCGCCAGCATGAGCTGCAACCGCCATGCAATGCCGAACGTCACCGGCGCATACATGAGGATCGCCCACAACCCCCAGCCCACGTTCGACTCGCGGACGATGTGCTTAAGACCGAATTCAATGTCGCGACCGGATTTTTCGTGAGACGCCAGCGCGCTCCGCGCCACCGTCTTCTCCGCCCCCGTGGAAGGGTCGCGCAGCATCACCGAATCAGTAGACTCAGAGACCACCACATAGCGAATGGAAGGATTCTCGGCGAGCCGCGCCGTGTCGTTCAGCGTTACCTTGCCCGACAAATACCACAACGCCCCGCCGCAAAAGGCGAGCTTCACTAATCGGGAGATCCATTGTCTGCCGGCCGATGTCATCGCGCGTCCACTCGAAAGGCCGGTAGCCTAACGGCATCGCAGATGAAATCCAACCGAGCGAGAATCAGCCACCGCGTCTTCCCATTGCGGACCGTGCATATAACGAAGACGCAATATCACCCGCCACCCTCACCCACGCCGGGCTTCGCGCCAGATGCCCATCGAGCATCGTGTTCGCAATCACCAGCGCCGTATCGATCCCCTCATAGTGCGCCATTGCATCGAAATACGCCGGATCAGCGCAGGCCCTCGCATAGTTCCACAATCCGGAGTCGCCATACAGCTCACACCGATCATCCAAATACACCGGCACCTCCGGCGTGTGATAGATCAGGTAGCCGCCGAACAACATGTCGTTAAACACACGAGGATTTCCGCTCCGTGCTCGCGACGCCAGCGCCTCCACTGTTTGAGTCGGCCAATACCCCTTCGGCGGCCTCGCCCAACCGTGCCCCACGACCGGCGCTTCCACGCCCGCTCCTTGCATCACAAGCGCCCCAAACAACGCCAACGCCGGCCACACCCCTCTATTCCTCATCATCCCTTCGCGTACAGTCTCACGCCTGAACGCCTCCACCAGCGATCCAAGTCTCGCATAAGGCGCCATTTCCGCGATTGCCAGCGTTGCGGTAATCGCAAACAACGGTCCATGCCGCACGCGCGACACCGCCATCACCAGCCACACCAGCGGCACAAGCCACGTCACCCGACGCTTCGAAGGCCACGCCCGAACCAGAATCACGCCATAGGCCGTAGCCACCAGTCCCACCATCAAACCATCCACCGACAACAACTCAAGCGGAGCATGTTCAATCATCAACCGCGGCAAGACGTCCGACCCCATCAGCCCGATCCACAGCGCCGGCAATGCGGCCCCATAGGGATTCACCAACACCGCAGCGACACATCCCCCCGCCATCACGCCGACCATCACCACCTGCCGCGAAGTCAGCTTCTTGCCAGCCACTCTAAACCACGAAGACGCAAGCCAACCAGCACTGACCACCAAGACTGTCAACACCCCGCCCATCGCACCGCCGTGGATGTTTGTCCAGAAAACCATGACAACGGGTAACACCAGCGCCCGCGCCCACGGCGCATGCCCCGAATCCACATCGCACAATATCGAATAGCAAAGATAGATCCCGGCAAGCGTCCCAAGGTGCGGCCGTGGAAAAAAGTGATACGCGCTCGCTGCCAGCGCCAACATCGTCAACACAATGCAAACCGGCGCGCTCAATCCGGCCTCGCGCAATCGCGCCCCGATTCCGGCATAGATCATCGCAATGAGGATCGCCGTCCCCGTCAGCAATCCATCCAATCCGCCAATGCGGTGCACCAGCGACATGACCACTTCGCCAAGCCACTGCTGCGCAAACCACCGCTGCCCGCCGCACGTCGAGCTGAACTCGTCTTGAGTCGGCACCGTCCCTGCCGCGAGTATTCGATCCCCCACGACCGTATGCCAGAACGTCCCCGGATCACGAAGCATCCGCTCCCGGCCGACCGCCGACAGCCCAAGCCAGATCGACAGAAACAGCCCCAGATACATGCGACGCGAAGTTGCTTGAGATTCCCCCATCGTCGCTACTATCGACGCCTCATGCGCCCCGCTACCATTTGTCTCCCCGTTACGGGACGCATCGGTCATTGATAGAGGACGAACATGGATCCATTCCTTCAGGCGGCAATCGACGAAGCAAGACAAGGCCTCAAAGAAGGCGGAATCCCCATCGGTTCCGTGCTCGTCATTGATGGGAAAATCGTCGGCCGCGGCCACAATCGCCGCGTCCAGAAGGGCAGCGCCATCCTTCACGCCGAAATGGACTGCCTTGAGAACGCCGGCCGCCTCACCGCGAAGGACTACAACCGCGCCACGCTTTACTCCACACTCTCTCCATGCGACATGTGCAGCGGCACCGCATTACTCTACAAGATTCCGAGAATCGTCATCGGAGAGAACACCACGTTCAAAGGCCCCGAAGACTACGTCCGTTCCCGCGGCGTCACCCTCACCATCCTGAATGACCCGACCTGCATCCAATTAATGAACGATTTCATCGCCGCCAGGCCCGAGTTATGGAACGAAGACATTGGCGTGTGACGCGATCGCTCCCGCGAACCAACTAATTATCGAACTAGCCACAAACCCGCGTGCATGATTGCACAGGCACGGCCTGCGCTTGCTAAAGGGATTCCCCCAGTAACCCGATAGGGGGGACGACCTACCGCTCGATGGACGAGATCCACGTTAGTGGTTCCGGGCGGTGGTCGGGGGAAACCGGATCGAATCGGCCACCCGAGACTTTCAACCTTTGGATGGACCTGCGGCAACGCACAATCAAGCGTCGCCAACCGGAGTAAAAACAATGAATCGCGCACGGCACAATGCCTTCACACTCGTCGAACTGCTGATCGTCGTGATCATCCTCGGCATCCTCGCCGCGGTGGTGATTCCGCAGTTCTCCGATGCCAGCACGGATGCCCGACTGGCTTCGTTGACCACCAACCTCCAGACCATCCGGGGTCAGATCGACCTCTATAAACTCCAGCACAACGGAACCTATCCGACGCTGGCGAACTTCGTCGACGCAATGACGAAGAAGACCGACGCCGACGGCACCATCAACGCCGCCACCGGCAAGTTCGGTCCATACCTCCAGCGAATCCCGAATAACCCCTTCACCGTCGGTGGCACGGGCAATGACGTGACCGCCGGCGCTGCCGCTGCGAATAAGGCTTGGTTCTACGATGCTGCCACGGGCGGCTTCAAGGCCAACAACGGCGGCTCCACCAACGGTGTCGCTCACGACACGCTGTAAGTCGCACGATTACGGTCTAAGTTCATCCAGGAGTCGGCGTGATCGCCACGATCACGCCGACTCTTTTTCTTGCGCCGCGGCTTTGGGAACGTCCACTAACCCGTGTTTCCGCCATCCTGCCACCGTCGTGAATGAAGCCTCCATGCCGGTTTCCCGATATGCATTCGAGAAACCCACGCTCGCGAACCGCTTCCCGCATCGCGCGGAAGCGGCGAAGCACGCGAACGAGTTCGAATGAATAGTCACGCCAGGAAAAAAGGAACGCACACCATGAAGCGAAATGCATTCACGCTCGTCGAGCTCTTGATCGTCGTGATCATTCTCGGCATTCTCGCGGCCGTCGTGATCCCGCAGTTCTCCGACGCCAGCACCGACTCAAAAGTCTCCGCCTGCCAGGACAATCTGCAGACCATTCGCAAGCAAATCACCCTGTACAAACAACACCACAATGGAACGATCCCCACGCTTGCCAATTTCGTCGATGCGATGACCAAGAAGACGGACCCGGATGGAACCATCAACGCCGCCACCGGCAAATACGGTCCCTACCTCAACCGAATTCCCAACAACCCGTTCACGGTCGGCGGATCCGGCAATGACGTGACCAATGGCGCGGCCGCCGCGAACAAGGCTTGGTTCTACGACGATTCGACCGGGGACTTCAAGGCCAACGATGCCGGCACCACCAGCGGCGTCGCCCACGACACCTATTAAGTCCTTCGCATGAAAAACGTCCGATTTGCTCGGACGTCCTTTTCGCGAGACCGGTCGGCGCTGGACGTTTTTCGTCAGGCTTACCGGTCTCGCGAACTTATGGGAGTCCTGGTGCATTCGAGGGGTACGAAAGACGGAAATCGTATTGTAGGTTTCACCGTGGTTCCTGAATCCGCCGCTTGAATGGAAGCAGCACGATGACACAACCCAGAAATCCATACGGCCATCCGGGCACGCAACGTCGCGCCTTCTCGCTGGTCGAGGCCCTCATCGCCGCGACGATCCTCACCATCGTCACCGCGACCGCCGCGCTCCCATTTGCCGCCGGCGTCCAACAGGCCAATGAAGCTGCCCGACTCGAAAACGCCTCGGCGCTCGGCCAAGCCCTCATGGAAGAGATCCTCGCTCACCCATTTTTTGAGCCCGGCACCCGCACCGCGTCGCCGGGCCCCGACTCGGGAGAAACCAATCGCTCACTCTTCGACAACGTCGACGACTACCACGGCTATACCGAGGTCTCCACCGGACTCAAGGACTACAAGAACCAGACCATTACCGACTCCGCGTTCACCAACATGTATCGCGAAGTCTCGGTTCAGTACATCGCGTTTCCCAACCAGACCGCGAGCGATACCAACAGCCTCGCTCGAATTACCGTCCTGGTGAAGGATGGAAATGCTGTACTGGTCAAACTGGTCCGTATCTCGGCCCGAGAGGACTAAATGCCATGACACACAAGTCGATACACAGTTTTCGTGCCTTCACCATGGTCGAGTTGCTCGTCGCGGCGACGATTACCGCCCTCGTCGCCACCGCCGGCGCGACTTTTGTCTCCGCCGTCAGCAACGCCAGCCTGACCTCGCGCTCCGTCACCGAAACCAAGACCGCCGGTCATTACGCCTCATTCCAAATGACAAAGGTCATTCGCGAGTCCCGCGGTGTCGGCCAGGTCACGCCCAATGCCGTCTCCCTCTGGATGGCGGATACATCCGGCGATGACAGCCTCAATCTCTACGAGACCGGTGTACTTCGATACGACTCCGCGAATAAGCAAGTCGTACTCGACTTTCTTCAGCCCGCAAACGGCGTAGCGCCCACGACGACCGCGTCGACTGCCACCTTCTCCGACGTAACGTTGCTGACCGCGGCAATGCCTCCTGCGGACAAGAAATCCGTCGTCTGGGCGGAGAACATTGAGAGCCTTACCTTCACCGGCCAGGCATCGAGCGTTCAAACCCGAATGGTTGAAGTCACTTTTACTGTAAACAACACCGGAACGCCCGTGGCGTTTCGCGCCGCCGCCGCCCCCAAGGCACCCGCGGATTATCTCTTCTATCCGGAGACGCAGGCGTCGCCGCTTCCGGGGTCAACGCGGAAAATCCGCAAGGCCATCTCCCCGTGGGATGGCCTTACAAATCTCGTAGGGACCGTGCTCTCGGCGCCTTTCTCCGCACTGTGACAGGAATGAGACTCGGAATGGAAACACGCGTTCGATCAGCCCGAATTCGACAGCGACGAGCTTACATCCTCGTCGTCATCCTTGGCTTCGCAGCGATTGCTACCTCGCTGGGCCTCGCGTTTCTCGACGCCAACAGCACCGTCATGCCGGAAGCCGTCAATTATGTCGGCGCCATGCGCGCCGGATACGTGGCTGGCTCGGGTGTCGTCACGGCCGCCCATTACCTGATGTATCCGCCAACAACGGTTTCCTATGGCCAATACCTGACGACCATGAGCGGCGTCAGTCCCGACGGCTCCACCGACTACTTTGATGTCACCGTACAACGCTCCGATGCGTGGAGCCCGCCAAAGTCGGACCTCAACCTCTATCGAATCACGGCGCTTGGAATCGCCACCGACGGAGACGGGACACCAAGAGCGAAAAAATCGATTACCGCCGAAGTCATTGTCCCCCTCACGGGAAAATGGAACATCCCCTATGCAGTGCTATCCCGTGGAAACCTCGCAATTGCTGCAATTCAGAGGGTCTACGGCAACGCCCATGCAAACGCATCACTGAGCGGCCCCGGTTTCTGCAATGGAAAACTCTCCGCATGTTCCACGTGCTTATGGTCCGGAACCGGTCCGCCCATCTCCATGACCTCCCTTGCGCCAAGTGTCACACCAATTCCGGCCGGAAATCCCGCCCTGTATTCGTCCTACACCATCAAGGGTAAGACCTACACTGGTTATACGGGTTTTGGGAGTACCACCATTACCGCCTCCGATGCCGCGAACCTCAATGCCATCGACATGTCGGCGACAAACCCCGGCCGCATCATCATCATGCCGGCCGGAGCCGTTAGAGTTCAAGCAGGCGTAAACCTCACCGGAACCCTGGTGGCAAGCGGCATTGTCCAGTTTGATGATTCGTCAACGATCAGCATAACCGCCGTCCAGGATTTCCCTGCGATTGTGTCGAGCAGCGACATTCAAGTGCTCACCGACGACTGCACGGTCACCATCAACGGCCCGGTCATTCTTGGTGGCCGTATCAACTACAACAACAGAGACCGCTCGAGCATCACCATCACGGGGCCGCTGATCGTCCAACAGGGTATCACCGGTACCCGAAGCACCGACAGTCTGATATGCAATTACTCCGCCACGCGCGCCGTTTTCTGGG
>CAZSBF010000114.1:0-13270 GCA_964605185.1 uncultured Planctomycetaceae bacterium | reverse complement strand
TGAAGGCGACATCGTGTTTCTTCAACTCGGCGATCGCCTTGGCGAGGGCGACGACGTCGTCGGTGGTGGTGTCGACGCACTCAATTCGCTGTTGGGCGATTTCGTAGAAGGATTTTTCAGCACGCCGCCGTGCTTCGGTGCAATCGTCGATCGGTAACGGAGTGGCGTGGTCTGCCGCGGTGTACGGGCTGTTCGCGGTGGTGTTTGGTGACATTGGTTTTTCCTCCTTCGGCACAACCATAGGATCGGTGCCGGGGGAGGCAAGTTTTTCTGGGCGACGATTGAGACTTGGGCCACTCGGGTTCGGGCCAAACCTCGGGCGGGCCGGGGGTTGGGCGGGGAGGGATTTGCGCAAGTTTTTTTGAAAAGCCGAAACGTCTGCCGCAGGTTGGAAGCCCTTGCTGCAGAGATTCGAAGTCCGGCTGAAGCCCGGCTTCGGATCAAAGTGCAGGGGCATGGTCCACCAACTGAAGTTGGTGGCAAAGGCCGGCCGGCTGAAGCCCGGCTTGGGAGTGGTGGCGAAACAGAGATCGATAACCCTATTCGCAAAAACTAATCTGTGAACGGATTGGGGATGCTTGTGCGTTCGTCAGTTAGAGGATCGATAAGCGTGAATGGGCCATCCGGTGTGTCTTGAAGGACGATCCAATTGCCGGCGAAGACTGGCTTGGCGTCGGTTGAAATGGTTCGCATCTTTGACGGTGGATTGGCAAGCGACCAAAGGTCATACACCGCCACACTTCCATTGGAATGTGACACCAGCATGTAGTCGCCGGAGAGTTGGTATGGGCGATCCTCGTGGCGCGATTCGAACGGGCCCCCGGTTATATTTTCAAACGAGACCAACTCCGTGATTGCAAGCGTTTCGAGATCGGCAGCGAATACATTCACTATGGTTACACTCGACACCGCACCGGGCCCTTCCCTGGCCCAGATGAATCGTTGATCGGTCAATTCCGCAAGGTAGGGCTGTTCAGGGCCGGGGCCGAGCAGTTCACGACTAGTCCCGGCCGTGACGTCAAAAACGTTCATCACGAACTTAGTGAAATGAAATCGAACATTGCCGATCACCACGGCCCATTGGCGATTGGCGACGAACCCCGGGCGAGAGCCATTAACAGATCCATCGCCCCAATGAGTGATGCCTTGCAGCATATTCGTTGACCGATCCACGGCGTAGATTGAAAAATCCTCATTTCCGCCACAGCACCCGAACCGTTGTTCCACGAAAACATAGGTATCAGAAAAATCAAGGAGTTTCCGCGTTGTATTGTGATCGGCTCCTGATTGCTCCCGAGAAACACGCGTGGGATCATGGAACACCACTTCGCCGGTTTGGAGGTTCTGAATGAACAGGCCACTCAAATCAATCCACGCCAGCTCATGACCACGAATCAACCCGCCGTGATCGCAAAATGCAAGGCTGCCATGCGACGTGGAAATATCATATTCGGCCAGACTGTTCACAATGGGCGGGTTGATTCCTGAATCTGCGAAGGATCCGCTCCGCTGCACAAATACTCTCTGATCCACCACTCCGGCAATCGAGTAACTCAGGTTTTGATTGGGGGAAGGGCACAAACCATTACAAGTCATGCCGGTGAGAGTGATCGGCGACAGGACGACGAAAACGCAGGCAAATCTATGTCTGTTACCCCAGTAGTATTTGGTCGGGTAGTCGAACATCTCCGGCTCCAAGACGTCACATGCGAGAGCAGTTTATTCTAACGACCGAAACAGCAGAAAGCGCGGGAGGCCGTGAGAAGTCCGGCTGAAGCCCGGCTTGAAATCAGAGAGCTGGGGCAATGGTCCACCAACTGAAGTTGGTGGCAAAGACTGGCCGGCTAAAGCCCGGCCATGGAGCCTTTTGGAATCTGACATGGAACTTGCGGGTTTGGCCGGGGAACTTGGGGGATCGGCCACGGAGTTTGCGGAATTGGCGATGGAACATCCGGGATCGGCAATTGGAAGTCCTCCAACATATGTGGAGGACAAGAGTTAGGGCGTGTAATGGATTTGGGGATCGAGTATCATCGTGGGTAATTAAGGAGACCCCGGCCATGGATGGCACTTGCCAGATTGATGACGCGATGAGCGAATCTTCCGAGACTGACATTTCATTGACTAGCTCGGCGGCCGATGTGCCCTCGATTGAGCCGATGCGCGTTGTGGAGGCGATTTTGTTTGCCTCGGACAGCCCGCTGCCGGCGAGCAAGATTGCGAACATCCTCGGCGTGGGTGATGCGCGGGATGTGAAGAAACACATTGCCATGCTGAACGAGCAGTACGAACTGAGCGGGTTCTCGTTTCGCATCGAAGAAATCGCCGGTGGGTTTCAGATGATGACGCTCAGCGCGTACAACACGTGGCTGACCAAGCTGCTGCGGGCGCGCGAGGAAACGAAGCTCTCGCCGGCCTCGCTCGAGACGCTGGCCATCGTGGCATACAAGCAACCGGCGACGCGGGCGGACATTGAGACGATTCGCGGCGTGGCGGCGGGCGACATGCTCAATCGGCTGCGCGAGTTGAATCTCGTGAAGATCGTTGGACGGGCAGAAGATTTGGGGCGGCCGCTCTTGTATGGCACAACGAAGCATTTCCTTGAAGTGTTCGGGCTTGGGTCGCTTGAAGATCTGCCGCAGGTCGAGGTGCTCAAGAGCCCGGGGGCAGCGCCTGTTGCGCGCGTAGAGAATCCGCCGGAGACATTGCCGGACGATGCGCCGCCGGAGGAGCCGCCGCAGTTGCGGATTGCCGAGGGGGCGTGAGAGGCCGGAATTCATGCTTAGCGCACGGGAAGGGATTCCCGTCAGGGTGCGTGCGAGAAAGGACTCTCGCACGAGCGGTTTGTCGACATGCCAAAGGGCTAGCGCCCTGTGCTCGGATTGTCGGCGAGCACGTCGGACCTATCGTCGTCGTTGCCCGGATACCTTACCGCGACTAGCATCGAACCTACACGCAATGGCGCGGTTGTGATTTCTTTCAGGCGGAACTATGTCGGACCAATATTACGAAGATCGCAAGCGGCACATGGAGGCGCTGGTGGCCGCGGGGTGCGACCCCTATGGGGCGCGGTTCGTGGATGTCACCGCGCTGGCCGAGGCGCGGGGGCGCGGTGAGGCAGCGGGGATTGATCCGGGCCAGACGCGCGAAGACATGCCGGTGCGCGTCGCGGGGCGAATCTATCTGCGTCGGGTAATGGGGAAGCTGGCGTTTCTGACGCTGCGCGATTCGACGGGCGATCTACAGGTCGGTGTGTCCAAGTCGAAGGTCGGTGATGCGGCGTGGGCCATGCTGGAGAACCTCGACCTTGGGGACATCCTTGGTGTCGATGGGGCCATCGGGCGGACGAAGACGAACGAAATCACGGTCTGGGCAACGGGGATCACGCTGCTTTGCAAGGCGTTGCAGACGCCGCCGGACAAGTGGCATGGGCTGACCGATGTCGATGCACGGTATCGGCAGCGGTATGTCGATCTGTTCACGAACCCCGAGGTGATGCAGACGTTCAAGGCGCGGAGCCGGATCGTCGAGGCAATTCGGCGATTCTTTTCTGGGCGCGGGTTCATCGAAGTTGAGACGCCGATGTTGCAGGCGATCTATGGCGGCGCGGCGGCGCGGCCGTTCACGACGCACCATAACACGCTGGACCTTGATTTATTCCTACGCATCTCGCCGGAGCTTTACCTGAAGCGGTTGCTGGTCGGCGGGATGGAGCGGGTGTTTGAGATCAACCGCAACTTCCGCAACGAGGGCATCAGCACGCAGCACAACCCCGAATTCACGATGATGGAGTGCTATCAGGCGTATGGCGACTTGTCGGACATGATGGACATCGTGGAGGGGATGGTGTCGGCAGGGATTGAGGCGCTGGGGGGCGGGTATCAGCGGAAGTTTCGTGAGCTTGATATTGACTTCACGCCGCCGTGGCCGAGGAAGACGTACACGGAGTTGCTGCGGGAGCATGCCGGTGTGGACTTGAAAGACATGGCGGCCGTGAAGGCGCAGGCGGCGAAGATCGGCATTGAGGGGAAGATGGATGACGCGGTGCTGGCGAACAAACTGTTCGAGGCGACCGTAGAGGAGAAGCTGATTCAGCCGGTGTTTGTGACGGAATATCCGGCGGCGCTGTGTCCGCTGACGCGGCGGAAGAAGGATGACCCCAGCCTGGCGCTGCGGTTTGAGGCTTATGTCGCGGGGATGGAGATCGGCAACGCCTACACGGAGTTGAACGACCCGGCCGTGCAGCGGGAGACGTTCAGTTCGCAGCTCACCGGCGAGGGCGACGAGACGATGCGGGTGATGGATGAGGATTTCCTGACGGCACTGGAGTATGGCATGCCGCCGGCGGGCGGGCTGGGTGTCGGCATCGATCGACTGGTTATGATGCTGACGAATTCGCCGAGCATTCGGGATGTGATTCTGTTTCCGTTGCAGCGGGCGAAGGCCTAAGAAAAGTCGAAACGCCGAAAAGTCGAAAATCGAAACCAAAGGAAGATCTGGCAGGGATGCGGTCGAGAGTCGGGTCGATACTTTTTGTGGGGCTCGCGCCGGTGACGCTGCCGGCGTATGTGTTGTTTCTTGCCGCGGCGAATCTGTTGGGCGGGGCGTTTTACATTGTTATTGAAGCGACGGTCGCGCGGATTGTGAAGCGGCCGATCGCGCTGTCGCGCGGGCAGATGGCGGCACTGGCGGTGCCTGTACTGCTTGCTGCGCCCGTATTCGCTGCGGGGCATCTCGTCTTATTTCTGATTCTCTGGCTTTTGCGATCGCTGGAATCCATCGGGCGATGGCAGGTCGGGTCGCATCGGCTGCGGGCGAATCTGGCGGCGGGCGTCGCATGGTCGGTGGTGGCGCTGTGGACAACGCTGACGTGCATGAACGCGGCGCTGGGTTCGCGGCTCATCGGGCGGCCGATCACCGGGGACACGGTGTATGCCGACTGGCGGATGCATCGTCGGGCGCTTTCGGAATTGCCGGAGTCATGCCAGGTTGCGCGGCGAGAATTGATCAGCGAATTGTCGCGCGGCGGGGAGTATTCGACGGAATTCTGGCGGGCGGTTCGTGAGACGCTGGAGGAAGACAAGTCGACGGATCAGTGGCTGCCCGACCCGGTACGGCGACGCATCACGGGGCTGGCGTGGTTTTATATCCCTGCGGGGATTGCGGATGACGGTGAGGCGCACAGCGTGCTGATGCTTGGCCCGCTCGCGCTGCTGGCGATGCTGCTGGTGCGATGGCCGGGGATGTTTGGGGCTTTGCGTGCGCCGTGGATGCGCTGGGGTGCGTACGTCGTGCGGACGGGCGGAGCGTTCTTTGCGATTTATCAGCTCATTTCGTGGTCGCCACTCACGGATGTCATCTTCATTCGCTACGACCCGGATGCGATACCGACGGCGTTTCGGCTGATGTCGCCGGCATACTGGATCGGCGTCAACTTCTATCGAACGGCGTGGATGGAATGGTATCTGTTGAACATCGGGCTGTGGCTGGCGCTGGCGGCCGTGGGGACTCTGCTTTGGTGGACGGCGTGGTGGCTGTCGCCGTTACTCGGATGGCCAAGGTATTACGTGACGTTTCTGGCAGCGCGGCTGCTTCAGCGAAAGCGGATTGCGTTCTTTTCCATCGGCGCCGTGACGCTGTGCGTGGCGATGATGATCATCGTCATCAGCGTGATGGGCGGATTCGTGGACAGCATTCGCAAGCAGGCGCGGGGATTGCTTGGCGATCTGGTGATGGAGGCGGGGGCGAACGGATTCCCGCACTATCAGGGTTTTGTCGACAAGATGAAACAGTTGAAGGACCCGCGCACGAAAAAGGCGGCGGTGCTGGAGGCGACGCCGCTGATCCGAAGCTACGGCGTGCTGCAATTCCCGGAGACGAACCGGACGGAAGCGGTGCATGTCATCGGGATTCGGCTGGATGAGTATGCGAAGGTCACGGAGTTCGGGAAAGATCTGTATTACCAGAATCGATTCGGCGGCACGACGCTTGGGCCGGTGCAGCAGCCCGAGTATGGGTGGGATGAAAAACATGTCGCGACGCTGCCGGGGGACATGGAGGAAAAGTTTCGCGCGTACCTCGCGGGGCTTTCGCCGGAGGAGCGGGCGGAACATGAGAAGCTTTATCGCCGAGGCCCGGAGGATTTTTTCCCGGGGCCCGGCGTTTTCAAAGGACCAGAACCGAAGGCGGGATATGTTGGAAAACCGTATCCGGGGCTCATCTTGGGGCGCTCCGTGATTTTCCGACGATTGCCGAATGGCGAGTTCAACCGGCCGCCGGAGTATCCGCGCGGGACGGCGTGTGTGCTGACGCTGCTGCCGATGTCGCGTAAGGGGGATATCAGCCCGGAGCCTCCGCCGAAGCCGGCGTTTCGATACATCGACGATTCGCGATGCGGGATTCACGAGATCGACTCGCGAAATGTGTACGTCGAGTTCGAGCGGTTGCAGGAACTGCTGACCATGGGCCCGGAGATGCGCGAGGACGGCAGCAAGACCGGGGCGCGGTGCATTCAGATTCTGATCAAGGTTGCGCCGGAGTATGTGGGGGAACGCGAGAAGCTTATGGAGGTGAAGGAGGCACTCAGGGCAGCGTGGGAGGAGTACTGTGCCGATCTGAAGACCGACCGACTTGAATACTCCATGATGCGCAATACAGAGATCTACACATGGGAGGAGATGCAGGCCGATTACATTGCGGCGATTGAGAAGGAGAAGGTGCTGGTGTTGATCATGTTCGGCGTGATCAGCCTGGTCGCGGTATTCCTGATCCTGTGCATTTTCTACATGATCGTGCAGGAGAAGACGCGGGACATCGGGATCATCAAGAGCATCGGCGGGAGCGCGGAGGGCGTCGCGGCGGTGTTCCTTGCGTATGGCGCGGGGATCGGGCTGATGGGTTGTGTGCTGGGGGCGCTGATCGGCACGTCGTTTGTCGATCACATCAACGATATTCAGGACATGCTGGCGCGGATCAACCCGGCATGGCGCGTGTGGAGCCCGGAGACGTATTCCTTCGACAAAATCCCCGACCTGTGGAAATGGTCGGAGGTGATCTGGATCAGCCTGCTGGCGATTGTGGCATCCATCCTGGGGGCGATGTTCCCGGCAATTCGGGCGGGGAAGACGTGGCCAGTGGAGACGCTGCGATATGAGTGAGCAGCGTCGCCGCGTTATCGATCCACTTCGCCCATCACCACATCAATGCTGCCGATGATGGCGGCGACGTCGGCCAACAGCACGTTGGTGCAGAGGTGGCTGGTGATGGAGAGATTGCAGAACGAGGGGCCGCGGGCCTTGACGCGGGCGGGGATGGCGGAGCCGTTGCCCTGCACGAGGAAGCCGAGCTGGCCGCGGGGGTTTTCCAGTTCGTAATAGATTTCGCCGGCGGGAAGTTTGAGCGTCTTGCCGCGCTTGTCGAGCGTTTCGCCGGGCGTGCCCTTCAGTTTGGCCAAGGCTTGGCGCAGGATGCGCACGGATTGATACATCTCCAGCACGCGGACGTAGTAGCGATCCCAGCAGTCGCCGACCTGGCCCTTCAGCCCCTCTCCGATGGGCACGTCGAAGTCGAACTGGTCGTAGCCCATGTCGGGCTGGCTCTTGCGGAGATCCCAACGGATGCCGCTGCCGCGAAGGACCGGGCCGGTGAGGCCCCAACTGATCGCGTCTTCTGCGGAGATGACGCCAATGTTCGACGTGCGCTTCACGAAGATGTGGTTGTGCGAGAGAAGCTGGTTGTACTCCTCGATCTTGGGCTCGAAGTAGTCGAGGAACTCGGAGGTGACATCGATGAATCGCTCGGGGACGTCGTGGGTGACGCCGCCGATGGTGATGTAGCTGTAGGTGAGCCGTGCTCCGCAGGCCGACTCGAAGAGATCGAGGATCATCTCGCGCTCGCGGAAGCAATAGAGGAACGGCGTGAACGCGCCGATGTCGAGGCCATACGTGCCGACGGAGACGAGGTGCGAGGCAATGCGGTTCAGCTCGGCGAAGATGACGCGAATCAAGGTGGCGCGCGGCGTGACTTCCAGGCCGGCCAGCTTTTCGCAGGCGAGGGCGAAGGCGAGGTTGTCGTTCATGCCCGCAAGGTAGTCCATGCGGTCGGTGTAAGGGATGTACTGATACGGCGCGACGTTTTCGCCGATCTTCTCGGCGCAGCGGTGCAAATAGCCGATGTGCGGAACGGCTTCGAGGACCATTTCGCCGTCGGTTCGGAGGACGACGCGGAGCACGCCGTGGGTCGAGGGGTGCTGCGGCCCCATGTTGACGAGCATTTCTTCGGTTTGCAGGTCTTCCTGCCGAATGGTGTCGGCGGAGAGATCGGCGTTGATGTCGGGTCGGGCTTCGAGAAGGGTTTCTGCCATCGTTCACTCCACAGCAAGCATCGCTGTGCAAATAGTAATTAGTGGATCGGTCTTGTCTGGCCGTATTCGGTGACGGCGGGGATGCCGTGGTATTCCATTGGGAACGCATAATCTTTGCGGAGAGGGAAACCTTCCCAGTCGTCGGGGCAGAGGATGCGGCGCGGGTGTGTGCCTTCGGGGCCTTCGACGCTGTCGGGGTGGTTGGTGAAGACGATGCCCATGAGGTCATACGCTTCGCGCTCGTGCCAGTCGGCGGCCTGCCAGACGTCGGCGACGGAGGGGATTCGCGAGTTTGCTCGCGGCGTCTTAATTCGCACGCAAAAGGTGTGGCGGCGCTTCCAGTTTTCTCGGCTGCCCGGTTGGCCGTCGTAGGAGTCGAGGTCGTAAACGGCCCAGAGCTGGTCGTCTTCGAGCATATCGATGGCGCTGATGCAGCGGAGGGCGCCGAAGCGGAGGCGCGAGTCGTCGCGCAGGAAGCGGGCGACCTCGGGCCAGGCATTTGCATCGACGACGACGTGCGGCTGGGCCGTTTGGAAGTTGGCTTCGGTGATTTTGTCGCCGAAGGTTTTTTTCAGGAGGTCTGCGATTTCTTCTGGGGCCATGATTTCGTCCGTTGTTTCTGAATTCGGTAATCGACTCAGATCTTAGAAACTCCGTCGCCCCTTCGGGGCTTGTTTTTCCCGCGTTCGCATTCCACGGGCTTGCGCCCGTGGCTACGGTCCCTCGCCCCTTCGGGGCTGAAAGGAATTAAGCCACCTCCGCGGGGGCCGGCGCACCGGCGAAGGCTTTGCTCTTGGCTGTGAGCCACGGGTCTCTTGCAATCGACTGATGTTTGATCTTGTCTTGCAGCCGCATGAGGCCTTCGATGAGCGCCTCGGGTCGCGGGGGGCAACCGGGGACATACACATCGACCGGGACGACGAGATCAACGCCCTTCACAACGTGGTAGCCGTGCTTGAAGTACGGCCCGCCGCCGATGGTGCAGGCGCCCATCGCGATGACATACTTCGGTTCGGGCATTTGGTTGTAGAGACGCTTGACGCGGCTGGCCATTTTGAAGGTGACCGTGCCGGCGACGATCATCAGATCGGCCTGGCGCGGCGTGGCGCGAAAGGCGCCAGCGCCGAAACGGTCGATGTCGAAGCGGCTTGCGCCGACGGCCATCATCTCGATGGCGCAACAGGCGAGGCCGAAGGTCATGGGCCAGATGCTGCTGGTGCGGCCCCAGTTGATCGCCCAATCGAGCGATGTGACGATGAGGCCTTCTTCAAAGCGGTTTTCAATCCAACTCATGCGACTATCCTCTGCGGCAATAATGGCCGCTCATCGATACGCAATCGCTACATCCATTGCCTTGCAGCGCGGCCGAGGGCGTCGTCCTTGCGGACGGTTGTTCGTTTGTCGTGCAGGCCGGTGGCGCGAACCCAGTCGAGATAGCCGAATCGCCAGAGATACAGATAGCCCACGACGATCACGCCGAAAAACACGAGCATGTCCCACAGGGCGGCGATGCCGGCTTCTTTATAGACCACGGCCCATGGATAAAACAACGCGACTTCGATATCGAAGATCAGGAAGACAAGTGCAACGACGTAGAAGCGCAGGTCGAACTGGACCCAGCCGGGGCCGATGGCGGGTTCGCCGCACTCATAAGCAGCGGCTTTCTCCGGGTGCGGCAGCTTGGTGCGGATGAGGTGGCCGATGAGCAGCGCGCCGAAGGACATGGCAATGCCGGCGACGACGAAGATGAGGAGGCCGATGACGAGGTTGTTGGAGTATTCCATGGTGAATCCCTAGTGGGCGGCTTCTTCCTTCTTGGCCGGCGCGGCGGTCGAGGGCTTCAGGGCCTTGAGCATTTCTTCGCGAACGGGCTTGGCTCGCTCTTCCCAGCGATTCTTTTTCTCTTTGGCCCAGGTCGGCATGTTTTCTTTCTGCATCCAGTATGGCTCGGGGGTCTGCTTGCCAACCTTAGCCAATTCGGTGAACTCCACGCACATGTCTTCGCGGGTGTAGGCCGAGAGGTCGTGATTGTCGCCCATGTGGATGCAGTCGGTCGGGCAGGGGTCGCAGCAGAGGGCACAGAACATGCACTTGGCATAGTCGATGGCATAACGCTCAAGCGCGCCGCCGACGGCGATGCCGGTGGCTTTGTCGATTTTTCGCGGGCCGCCTTTTTCGATGTAGATGCAATCGACCGGGCAGGCCTTGGCGCACTGGTCGCAGGCGATGCACTTCTCGGCCTCGAACCAGTGGAAGCCGCGATAGCGCGGCTGCAAGGCGGGGGCCATGTCGGGGTATTGCAGGGTGATGGTTTTGGCGAAGTTGTATTTGAGCGTGATGCTCATGCCCGTCGCAATGGTGCGGACGGTGTCGAAGATGTTCTGGAAATACTCGCGAGCGCTTCCCATGCGGGGTTCCTCGTGTGGCAGGGTCAGCGGCGCAAAGGGCGACTGTCGCCGGGGGCCGGACCGATGCGATGGGTGAGTATAGTGGAGGGGCAGGGGGACGCCAACGGATGTAACCTCCATTCCCACCGGCGATTAGCGAACAATTGTTAAGACCTGTGCGACTCCGCGTTGTATGCCGGGACCGGCGAATCGCAGGAGCTTCGCTGGGTTCACTTCGACGATGGTTGCAAGCCTCGGTGGTACAATGGGGACGATGAAACGGACCGTTTACATCGAAACTACGATTCCCAGCTTCTATTTCGAAATTCGATCCGAACCGGCTATGGTGGCCCGGCGAGAGAGTACTCGCAGGTGGTGGGCTGATGATCGTGAGTTCTACGAAGTGGTTACTTCTGCAATCACACTGGCCGAATTACAGGACGGTGATTACCCCGGACGACAAGACGCAGTCGAGCTTATCGCTGCAATTCCGCTATTGGAGGCTGTGCCGGAGATAGACGAAATCGTGGGAGTTTACGCCTCGCGGCATCTGATGCCACGCGAAGACCTCGCGGATGCCTATCATCTGGCGACGGCTTCCTTCTATGGGGCGGACTTTCTGCTCACCTGGAATTGCCGACACCTGGCGAACGCCAATAAGGTTCAGCATCTTCGCACGGTAAATGCCGAACTGGGTTTGGTCGTTCCGATTGTTACGACGCCGGACTTGTTGATTAAGGAGTTGGATGATGACCCAAGATGATCCTGTCGTGGAGCGCGTCAGAGCGGCACGGCGTCGAATCGTCGAGCGCTGCGGCTTTGACCGTCAACGGCTTTATGAATGGATAAAGAAGTTCGAGGCCCAACATCAGGACCGTGTCGTCGGATTCGATCGTGCGAGTCGCATTGAGAAGACTCGCAAACAGCAGCCGTGAAGGATTTCAATTCTGCGTCGCAGGTTCGGAGGTGGGTAGTCTTTCCGTCGTTGCCGCCGGTTCGCATTCGCGACCGCGAAGTTCGGGGTTGAGGATTACCCATCCAAAGTCTGTTGGCCGGTGCTTTTTGGTTCCCGTTTCGATGCGTTGCACGTCGCCGCCGTTGTCGCGGTTGTCGTTTTCATCACTGATGGTCCACGTCTTTATGCCTTCGGGGATGATCGCGTAGCGGATTGGATTTCCATCGATGGGGTCCGGCGGGATCACATCAATAAACCGGGGCACGAGGTCAGCTGCATTGGCAGGCCATTGCTTGAAGATGAGCCGGTATCGCTCTGCTGCAATTGCCACTCGCAGGGCGCGAAGCTGGCCTCCGACGCGAAGGGACAGAATCACGGCGCGAGAGAACGGAGCCACAAATGTCTTGGACACCAAGGAATACCATGGCATGACCGCATATCTGGATTCGATTTGTTGCAACTGTGCGATGGTGGTCCCGTCTGGTTTCCTCGTTGCGTCTACGATCTCAGTAAAAAAATCGAGCCCTTCGGCAATGTCCAACGCAGGAACCGCCGGCAGATAACCCCAAAGAGTTTGTGGAATACTGGAGTTCGAATTCTGGATACTGAGTTGCTGTCCGACGCTGTTGGCATTTGCTCGGTACCATCGCGTTGTATCCAGATACGCCGCACGTTCGGAAAGCAAACCCTCGCGAATGGTCGAATCTCGGTCGGCGCCGGCCAGGATTCTCTGAAACTCAGCCAACGAGGCATCATCAAGTGTCAATGAGTTCGTAACACGCTCGCAGGCATCGCATGCAAGTGCAGTAATCCCATCACTAAACAACTCCCGGACAAGCGATGGGGTTCCATCCATCGTACGAATCAATTGAAGCGTAGCCATTGTTAATTGGGCTGCGCGGGTCGCATCGCCATGCTGAGCAGCCGTTATCGCATTCAGCGCAAGCACTTTGGCGCTAGCCCTGACAGAAGACAGGTCAGTTGCTGCCCTGGTCGGTGGATTCGACCACGTCATGCAAAGAACTGAGTCCCTTAGTTGCATTGCGGTGTGCAAGTCGGTCGTCTCAATCTCAATTTGCTTTAGGAATGCATCGGCCGCTTCAATTGTCGATCCAGCCCACCGAATTCCTGTCTTAGGCAATATCGCGAGCCCAATAAACGGAAGTTGTTCAGATTGTTCGTCGGTGAGACTTACCTTCCGAATTCTCTCACCGATCTTCGTCACGGAAATTACCCGATTTTGGTCGTCAGGAATTATCCGTTGGCGGGCAAGCAAATCTTGAATCGTCGTCGGCTCGCCCTTGGCTTTGATGGCGGCAATCTTGGCGGCTAGGCGGGATTCGGCGGAGTGGGAGAGGCCGAGGAGGGCGAGGGCGAACATTAGGAGGATCGACAGCGCGAGGGTGGACTTGGGGTGGGCGATGATCCAGCCGATGAGGCCGCGGCGGTCGGGTTGGGTTGGTTGGTCGGCCATGTCCAGTCTCGCAGGATGCTACCATTACGATCGCGGTTGTGTGGTGGGTGTTGGAGCGGTGGTCGCCGGCGTGCACGCGCGGCCGCGGAGGT
>CAZSBF010000113.1:0-13558 GCA_964605185.1 uncultured Planctomycetaceae bacterium | reverse complement strand
GGCAGTGGCATGGGTTTTGGAGGAACGGTTGATGCCACAAAGTCTTTCATGGCCGGCGACGTGAACGGCGACGGAATGAGCGACGTGATCGTCGGAAGCCGGTACTTCAGCAATGGCGAGTCGCAGGAAGGTCGAGCATCGGCGTATTACGGATCGGCGAGCGGTCCTGCGCTCGCACCGGGTTGGATGTTTGAGGGCGACCAGAATGGCGCGGAAATGGGAATCTCCGTGGCATCGGCGGGCGATGTGAACGGCGATGGGTATAGCGACGTCATCGTTGGCGCGTCAGGCTACGACAACGGGCAGGCCAACGAGGGGCGCGCGTTTCTCTTCTATGGCGGCGCGAACGGATTAGGCACAACGTCGGCATGGATCGTGGAAAGCAATCAGGCCGGCGCGGAGTTTGGCGTCAACGTCGGGACGGCCGGCGATGTGAATGGTGACGGATACGCCGACGTGCTAGTGTGTTCGTGGATGTGGAGCAACCCGGAGTCCCACGAGGGCGGTGTGTTTCTGTATTACGGCGGACCCGGTGGACCGTCGCTGACGCCGGATTGGCAGTACGAAAGCAATCAAGCTGAATCGTGGATGGGCCGACAGGCCGAAACGGCGGGCGACGTGAACGGCGACGGATTCTCCGATGTGATCGTCGGGAACTCGCTCTATGACAACGGCGAAGTGGATGAAGGACGGGTGCTTGTGTTTCATGGGTCAGCGATGGGCCTATCGCTGACGCCGAATTGGTCGGCCGAGTCGAATCAGGCCACCGTGTATTTTGGGCGAGCGGTCGGAACGGCTGGTGATGTCAACGGCGATGGATACTCGGATGTCATCGTCGGTGGCTATCTATGGGACAACGGCGAAACGGACGAAGGCGGCGTGTGGATCTGGTTCGGCGGGCCCAGCGGTTTGGGGGCGAACGGAACGCCGGGCAATGCCGATTGGTCCGCGGAGTCGAACAATGCGGGCGCGGTGTTTGGCATTCGCGTCGGGACGGCCGGTGATGTGAACGGCGATGGCTACAGCGATGTCATCATCGGGGCGCGAACCCTTTCCAATGGAGAAGCCGCGGAAGGCAGGGCTTTTGTGTATCTCGGCGGTCCCTCGGGGCCGGGAGCCATTGCCGCGTGGACCACGGAAAGCAACCAGGTGAGTGCAAATCTCGGCAACGCGGCAGGCACGGCCGGCGACGTCAACGGCGACGGATACTCCGATGTGATTGTCGGTGCGTGGCTCATGGACAATGGGCAGACGGATGAGGGGCAGGCAAGGCTGTATCTCGGTTCGGCGATCGGACTTTCAACATCACCAGACTGGGTCGCGGAATCGAATCAGGCGCAGGCAAACTTCGGGTGGGCCGTGGCGACTGCGGGCGATGTAAACGGCGATGGATATGCCGAAGTAATCATCGGGGCGTATCAATATGACAACGGGAACACCAACGAGGGCGCCGCGTTTCTTTACTATGGCAATGGCGGGAACGGATTGTCGCTAAGACCCGAGCAGCGCCGCGCGGATAATGCCGCGCCGATCGGCCGACTGAACAACTCCGATCGGGAGGATCGTTTCCGATTGGCCGCGCTGGGGCGAACACCGTTGGGCCGATCGCGCGTTCGATTGCAATGGGAAGTGAAGCCGTTCGGCACCGCGTTGGATGGGACAGGCCTGCAGCAGAGTGCGTTGGTCGACACGGGCGTGGTCGGCGCAAACCTGAGTGAATTGTCGACAGGGCTCGTGCAGGGAAATCTCTATCACTGGCGGATGCGATTAGTGTACGACCCGGCACGCGACCCTTGGCACCGTGTGAGCCGCTGGTTCACGCCTGCAAACTCGGGATGGCAGGAGGCCGATCTGCGAATCGGCATTCCTCCGCCACAAGTCACAATGCACCCAATCGCCGTCGTGGCATGCGCGGGCGGACCGACCGTGCAATTCTCGGTGTCGGCGGTGGGAGCCGCCCCCCTCTCTTTTGCATGGCGCAAGGGAACGATGCCGCTCTCGAACGGCGGACGGATCTCGGGCGCAACAACTGCCACACTTCAGATTGCCGGACCGATTGAACTGTCAGACATGGCGAGCTACGACTGTGTCATCTCCAACAGCGTTGGCAATGCGACCAGCAACGCGGCCGTGTTGACGGTGTGGCCAGGCGGGACGGGTGATACAAACATCGATGGACAGGTCAACATCGATGATGTCCCTTCGTTCGTAGCAGCGTTAATGAGCGCGATTCCTTCACAGGCAAACTGCGCCGCCGATCTGAATGGGGACGGAAAAACGAATGGACTGGACGTCGCCCCATTTGCGGATTTGCTCGTACCTTAGGACTTGGCGGCCTGGTGCCTTCGCACCGCATGGCCGGCAGCGGCTTCCTCAACAACGTGATGATGAGCGAGGCCGGCACGCTTCATCTGCCGGAGTTGGCGGCGCTGGGCGCGGGCGTAAGAAAACGCGCTGTTGCCATTCGGATCTTCGTGCAGGACCAGCGATTCGCGGCCGTTCGCCATTACGTCGATCATGCGGGCGAGTGACTCGTCGTGAAACACCTCAATCACACCACGATCCAATTGAAACCGTGAGAGTTTGGACCAGAACTCCACCGATCGCCGCCAAGCCGCAAGCGATGCGAGCAGGTTCATTCGCTTGAAGATGATCCGGTTCGTGCGATAGGAGAGCATGGTTTCCGTCAGGTGGATTCGCATCAGCCGCTCCGGCTCGGGGTAACGCCCGCGCAGCGACTTTCGCAGTTCCTCCCAATGCGACCGATCGATCAAGGCGTCGGCACGGATCTCCCAATAGACGTGTCCGAAGGTGACGGTAGATCGACAGACGGCCATTTGCCGTGGAAGGAACTTGTTGTGCGCAACGGTGTCCGCCGCGAGATGGGAAAGATAGCCGTATGCAAAAGCGCGGCCTTCCTCTGTCTCCGCCTTGTCGAGGAGACTCAACCCGGTCGCCCACCGATGGCAGACTTGTTTGACACGGCTCATCTTTTTGGCAAGGACCGTATCGGTTGCGACATTGCCGTAAAGGAAATACCGCGGATGGCGGGCGATAAGCGTCGCGAGCGCCGTGGGAAGCAGCCATAGATTTCCGAGTAGGTCGGTGGCGAACTTGACGTGCGTGGCCGGCCCCCAGGCAAACGCGTCGGCGGAGACCGTCAGCGCCACGCCCGCAGCCAGGGCGGCTATGAAAATGTTTTGACGGTTCCCCAACCTATGTCCTCGATGCCCGGCAAGGTGTGCCGTACCGTATTCTAGTCAGACGCAGTGGATCCCCGTCAAGGGGTGGTGATTTGGCTGCCAGTCCGCCTTTCTGGAGCAACTCGATATACTGCCGGCCTATGGACAACGGCGCTGCGGCGGTGGTTTTCGACAAATCTGACTATGCATCGTGCCCGCGACGCGTGGCGTCAAGCGTAGTGGACTTCATTGTACTTCTCCTGATTTTCTCAGGAATGCAGCTTTGGTTCGCCTATCGCTATGTTCCGGAAACCGTCCGCTCAATGCCGCCATCAGCGGCGCGGCAGAAGTTGATCGACCAGCACATCGCGCCGGTTTCAAAACAGATCACACTACTGAGCATGGGCGTGGTGGCAATCTACATCATCCCATTTCGCCAGCTTCGCGGAGGAAGCATCGGTTACCGGCTCCTTGGCATTCGGCTGGTGGATGCGACGGGAAATTCGCCAAGCCTCAGGGCGCTTGCCAAACGGGCGGCGATCGTGGGGTTTCTGATTTTCATCGGGCTGATTCCGGCGGCGTTTACGGCGGCGATGACCAAAGGAACCGGGCCGACCGCCAAGAGCCTGGTCATGCTCGGCGGCGTCGCGCTTTTCATGTACATGGCTTATCGCTCCTGCATGACGCACCCTCGCGGTCAGGCGGTACATGACAAGTGGAGCGGAACCTGGATGGTTCGAAAACAGGCCCGGGCGACCGGGCGCGGGGACATCAAGTATCACACCGTTTTTTTGGGGACGTGGCCGATTCGCTATGTCGAACTCGATGCGGCCGACGTGAGCAGCTTGGACAGTGCGGCCGTCGCTGCCCCGGCAGTTGCACGGCCGATCGGGTAGATCGAAGGCCCATAACCGATTCAATTCGCAAACCTGCACCGTGAATCTAGGCGGAGGCGCGGCATATAGTTGAAAAGAGCGAAACGGGGGGCCGCGAATCGCGCGGCAGCGTATCACCACCGTTGCAGGAGGGGGAAATGACGACGAGATTTATTCGCCGTGCGGTAGTCGTTTGCGCCGCGATGACGTCCTGTGTGTTGACCGGTCGTGTCGATGCGCAAACGCGCAATTGCCCGACCGTCAGCAGTCAGGTCATCCGCGCGGACAGTGGTCAGTCGGCCATCTTCCGGCTGCGCGCCACAAATGCTGAAACGTCCACCATCACGATTTTCCAATATCCGCTCGGCGGCATCCTTCAACAGGTGGGACCAACCCCTTTGGACTACGCCTTTGTGCCGGGTCCGGAATTCAGCGGTACGACGGACTTCACCTATCGCCTGACGCCGCCATACGGCTGCGGTGATGGGGCCCTGCTTGGCCGTGTGACGATTGTCGGCTCGCCGGCGACCAGCACAGCAGAGGGATTGGATGTCGATCCTGAAACCGGGATTTCACCAGTCCCGCCGGACGACTTCGACCCACTGACAACGCTGGCCCTTTTGTCGTTGCTCAACAGCGGATCAGGCCTTTGCGGCGTGGGCGGATTGCCGTTCTTCCTGTTCACCGGGGCAACGCTGGTCTCGATGCAATCCTGGCGTCGGCGGCGGCGGTAAGCTCGTCCAACCGCACGATTCAGTGCCTTTGCATCCGCCTTTTATTGACAGACGGAGCGAGGCCGATACACTTCCTGTGCCTCTTTTTGGCCCCTAGTGTAATGGTAGCACCGCAGACTCTGGATCTGCTTGTCAAGGTTCGAATCCTTGGGGGCCAGCTTTGACATCCTGATCCAACGCCACACACCGTGAGTCGGAATCCTTCCGGCAAACCAATCTTCCATCGCCCGCTTTCCATCTTTCTCTATTTCAATCGGAAGTCTTCGAGCACGAACTCGGGGACGGAGTGTGCCGCATTCCGTTCCGGCTTAACATGAATGTCGGAGCCAACAGTTGGGGAGGGTCGGGAGGCTGCGTGTCTGAAAAACTCTCCAACGACATTGAACTGCTCAGCAACACGCTCACCGACGTTGTCGCCCGGCACAGTGGCACGGACGTCGTGGTCGCGTTGGACCGCCTTGTGAAATTGTGCCGGAGTGCGGACGCCGACGGCGGCGCGAGCTTTACGCTGGCGGCGAAAAGCATTGCATCTGCCCCGCTGGAGCATCTCCGCGAGCTGCTCAAGGCGCTGACCATTCGCTTCCATCTGGCCAATAAGGCCGAGCAAGTCGAAATCGCCGCGGTCAATCGCGCGCGCGAACGCCTCGCCACTGTCGATCGGCCGCGGGCCGAATCGATCGCAGAAGCCGTCGCCGAACTCAAACGGCGCGGCCTGACGGCGCAAGACGTCCGCGCCATCGTCGAACAGCTCGACATTCAGCCAACGCTGACGGCCCACCCCACCGAGGCGCGGAGGCGCAGCGTGCTTCGTCGACAGGCCGGCATCGCCGCGGCGTTGACCGAATTTCGTGAACGCGACCCAACCCCGTCTGAGGCGCAGCGATTGCGTGCACGCCTGCAGCAAGACGTGCTGCTGATGTACGGCACCGACGAGATCCGGTCTGAGCGCCCCCAGGTGATCGATGAGGTACGCCAGGGCCTGTACTTTCTTCGTGGCGCAATCTGGGAGGCAATTCCGCAACTCCACCGCGACTTGGGCGACGCGCTGCGAACGTATTACGGCGGGCATGTGGATCTTTCCGCGATCCTGCGTTACCGCACATGGATCGGCGGCGATCGGGACGGCAATCCGCGCGTCACCGCGGAGGTCACCCGTCAGGCGCTCGCCGAGATGCGCGCTGCGGCGTTTGAGCTGTACGAGGAACAGCTCGAGCATCTGCGGCGCGAACTCTCGTTGTCGTCGCGGCAAGTGAAGGTAAGCGACCGGCTGACCGCTGCGATCAAACGCGATACGAGCCGCTGCGCGCTTACTGAGGAGCAGCAACGGACGATGCGGTTCGAGCCATTTCGCGTGCGCGTATTGCAAGTTCAGTTCAAACTCAAGGAGGCGCGACAGGACGCTGCGGCCTATTCGGCGGATTCGTTCGCCGCGGATTTGGCCGAACTGGCGGCCGCACTCGACATCGCAGGGCACAGCGAAGTCGCCCATGCCGGCCGCCTCGCCGACTTAATTGTCCAGGTTCGCACTTTTGGATTCCACCTCGCGGCCCTCGACATCCGCCAGCATAGCGATGTCCATGAAACGGCCGTGGCGGAAATGCTCGCGCTCGCCGGCGTCCAGGACGATTACCACGGACTTCCGGAAAGCGAGCGCATCAAGGTTCTCCACAACGAACTGCGCAATTCGCGTCCGCTACTTCCGCCGCTCGTCCGCCTCAGTGCCGCGTTGAAAGACGCGCTCGAAGTGCTCGCCGTCGTGCGCGAAACAATCGCCAATTCTCCCGCGGCGATCGGCGGTTACGTCATCAGCATGACGCACGAAGTCAGTGATGTGCTGGAGGTGCTGCTACTGTGGAAAGAGGCCGGGCTATGGCGGTTCGCCGACGACCGCGTCCAAACACAGCTCGACGCAGTTCCCCTTTTCGAGACTGTGGATGACCTTGAACGCAGCCCTGCCCTGATGCACTCACTCTTTTCCGATCCCATCTATGCCGCCCAGCTTCGCGCCCGAGCCGGGCTGCAAGAAATCATGCTGGGATATTCAGACAGCAACAAAGACGGCGGATACTGGATGTCGAACTGGGGCCTGCAGCACGCCCAGGCGCACTTGGCCAACACTTGTCGGCAACATGGCGTTGACTTGAGGCTGTTTCATGGCCGCGGCGGAACGGTCGGTCGCGGCGGCGGCCGGGCCAACCGCGCGATCCTGGCCACGCCGCCGCAAAGCCGCAACGGACGCATCCGCTTCACCGAGCAAGGCGAGGTGATTACGTTTCGTTACGCGCTCTCCGCCATCACCCACCGACACCTCGAGCAGATCGTCAGTGCGATGTTGGTGGCGACCCCGCCTCGCAACGTCGTCGCGCCGCCCGCCGAAGATTTTCACAGCGCCCACGCCGACCTGATGAACGCAATCGCCGTCGCCTCGATGAAGGCATATCGCGCCCTCGTGGACGATCCGGATTTCTGGCCATGGTTCGTCCGCGTCTCGCCGATCGCGCACATCAGCGATCTGCCCATTGCCTCGCGCCCGGCGGCACGGACGTCGGACGAGGTCCTTTTCGAAAACCTCCGGGCGATTCCCTGGGTCTTCGGCTGGACACAGATGCGCTACAACGTGCCCGGTTGGTACGGCATTGGGTCTGGCGTGGCCGAGGTGGTCGCGACGCGCCCGGCGGCGGCAGAGACCCTTCTGCGACTTTACGTCGAATGGGACTTTTTCCGCACGCTGATCGACAACGCCCAACAGGAAATGGCCCGGGCCCGGTTATCCATCGCGGCACGCTACGCCGGCGACGAGGGTGCCGTTCAACATGCTCGGATCACGGCGGAGTTCGAGCGCACGGCGCGGGTCATTCGAGACATCACCGGGCGTGACGGGTTGCTCGATAACAACCCCGTAATTCAGCGCGCCATTGCGGCACGCAACCCATTTACCGACGTGCTAAACCTGATCCAGGCCGAGCTGTTGAACCGCCACCGAAACGGCGCGGAGCTGGACGCCGAACTCCTTCGGTCGAGTATCTTCCTGAGCATTAACGGAGTGGCAGCGGCGATGCAAAGCACCGGCTGATCGCTGCGTGATGTAAATTGGCTTTAAGAATTCCGGCCGCGACGACCGGGATTACTGACCGTTGACGGTGTGGCATTCGAAGCAGACGCGGGGATTGGTCTTGTACTTCGGCGGGTGTTGCGGCGGGAGCGGCCAGATGGGGTCGTCGCCGAGGTGGCAGTAGCCGCAGGCATCGACTTCCTGATCGTGTGCACTTCCGCGTAGGGCGGCCACATCGGTGTTTCCGAACATGTTCGTCGATCGCCCCATGACAAGGCCGGCATCCTGATCGAGCTGAGCACTGACGACCTCGCCCTCGGATTCTCCATAGACCGTCACAACGCCCGTGGTCTTGTATTCGCCGAGCGAATAAAAGCCGACAGGAAACTGACGTTGCGTCGTGCCATCATTGGATCGCAAGAGAACGCGCCAATCGCCACAGCCGCAGCTCGCAAGCATGAATACGCCAAGCGGCGACGCAGCGGAACTATCTGAACCGGCGACTTTGAAACTGCCGAAAAAGGGACTGGTATTGGAAATCCCGCCGGGAATGACGTTCAATCCGTCGGGCTGCGTGATAAACGTCGGGAAGACGTTACAGCCGACGATGATGACAGCGAGACCAAGCAATACGAAACGCATATCGTCCCCTCCCCGCAGTTCGGCGGTGCAGGCCCATCCGAAAAGCTGTTGCCAATCATATTCAGAGTTGCTTGTCATTTCAACGCAATTGTGGGCGCCCAGCTCCGAGAAGGTCGCGTTTCCAGAGGCACGCGTGCACAAAGGCACGCTTCTGGAGCGATCCGACTTTATGGGCTAAGTCGTTGCCGCGTCTGATATTTAGGCACGATTTCATTGACCGATCCGACAGCGTCCGTGTATGATGAACCGGTTAAGAACCTCGCTTACCGGGGGTACCCGCCCGTCGTTTATTGGGCGCGGACCAGACCATGCAAAAAAGCCCCAAACCACGCCCCGCCGCGCGCGGAGAGTGAACCGTGAGCCGATTCCAACATAAGGCCAAGGCCGTTCTTTGCATGCTGCTGATCGGCAGCACGCACTATTGGGCGGGTTGCGGGATGTCGCTTTCGTCAAACCCGGACGAGGGCATTGTGATTCCTCTGACGCCCGATCACGCCGTTTCAAAGGCGCTGGCGGGAAGTCAATTCGCCGACGCATCGGCCATCGTCGTATTCCCAAGCCGCGGGCTGTTCAAACTTGTTTTCAATGATGCGAATCGAGAAATGTCCGGGCATCTCAGCGGCGCGCCCGGTTCGACGACGGTCTCAGAATTCACGTTCGCGCGCGACGGGCAATCCGCCACGATGCAGATCAATCCGGTGACCAAGCAGGTTTCGAATCTGTCGGCGTCCAACGGATTCAACTGGCGGCCGGTCCATGCGAGCACGACACCGAGGCCGACGAATGATCTTGAAACGTTCAGGGCAGCAAACGCGGAGTTGATCGCTCTGGAAACCGGCGCGGCGGTCCCTGGTGAACCCAATGGGCCCCCTTCCACGCCAACCGGCCCGGGTACGCCCACGACACCGACCGATGCCGGCAAGCCAAGCGGCTCATTTCCGATCGGCCTCTTCTTCATCGCAGGCATCTTTGCATTTGCTACCAACGTCTTGATCATCACGCTCCTGATCGCGCTGATCGTCGCCATCATCAACGCAATCAATGGTTCGGGCATGGGCGGAAACGGCGACGGAAATGGCGATGGGGATGGAAACGGGGACGGAGACGGAAATGGTAATGGCGATGGCGACGGGAACAATGGGGCGACTTCCCCAATACCACCGACGCTCGTCGCAGACACCGTCAGCACGGTTGAGGACACGCCGGGAGTGTTCGCCGTGCTCGGCAACGACAGCGACCCCGACGGAACGCTTTCAAAGGCAAGCCTCACGGTGAGCGTGGCGCCGGGGCACGGCAACGCAGTGGCCAACACGACAACGGGCGAAATCCTCTACACACCAGCGCAAGATTACAACGGGCCCGACACATTGACCTATCAAATATGCGACGACGGCAACCCGCAGAACTGTGCGACGGCATCGGTCACGATTTCCGTTACACCGGCGAATGATGCGCCGCGTGTCATTACGCCGATTCCAGATCAACAAGTTCCGGTCGGCGGCACATTCAATCTCGACGTCGCAGGCGTCTTCACCGATATCGACACGGGCGATTCGATTGCCCTTCAGGCGACGTTGGCCGGCGGCGCGCCATTGCCGGCGTGGATCACATTTACGCAGGGCAACGGCCAATTCGCCGGCATGCCCACATTCAATGACCGTGCAACATTGACCATCTCGGTCACAGCGACGGACACCAACAACGCCGTCACCACGGATGAGTTTCAGTTGACCGTCACCGCAGGGCCGCTCTTCACGACGGATGATGACATCATCGATTTCAATTTCATCAGTTCAACCGACTATCTCGATGGATCGCAATACGACGCACTGGCGGGCAGCGACAATGTAACGCTGCCAAAAACCTCATCCGCGGCCACGGCGGCGGGTTTCAATCCGCTCAACACGTTTCTCGGAAATACGGGCAACGACACGATTCGCGGCGGCGATCTCGACGACCTCATCGACGCTGGCGAGAACGACGATCTGGTGTTCGGAAGCGCCGGGAATGACACCCTGGAAGGCGGGCCGGGGATCGACACGCTGGACTATTCCCTGCTGGCGGGCGCGGTGACGGCGGATTTGCAGGACATCACAACGGTGAAATCGGGGCCCAATGAACTGGGCGATCCAATCAGCGATCAGATCACGGGCTTTGAAAACCTTCGCGGCACGCCGACCGGCGGCGATCTGCTTCGCGGCTCGGACGTTGCGAACGTGATTGAAGGCCTCGGCGGCGACGATGCGATCATGGGGCGTGGCAACGATGACACAATCGACGGCGGGCCGGGGACGGATCGTGCAGATTTTTCGGGAACGCCGTTCGAGTACGCCTATGTGTTGGAGGCCGCAAACCTTCGCGTAACGGATCAGGTTCAGGCCCGCGACGGAAGCGACTTGCTGATTGAAATCGAACAGGCTGGCTTCAACAGCGGCACGCTCGTCCTCACCATCGTCAAAGGCACGGCCGGCGTCGATGCGATCAACGGAACGGCCGGAAATGATCTGGTGCTGGCGTTCGAAGGCGCGGACACGATTAACGGCAGTGAGGGGTCGGACTACGTGTTCGGCGGGCCGGACGCAAATCGAATTGACTATTCGTTGCTAACGGATGCGGTCACGGTGAATCTACTCGCCGGTACCGCAGTCAAGGCGAGCGGCACGGACAACTTACGCGAGATTCGCGATGTGACAGGAACGCCGCAGGCCGACACCATCACCGGCGACCACACCGACAACAACCTCATGGGCCTCGCGGGCGGCGACACGATTAACGGCGAAATGAGTAATGACGTGCTCGCGGGAGGCGCCGGGAACGACACGCTGGACGGCGGCCCTGATACGGATCGGGCAGATTACCAAGGGCCGTGGTATGAGTATTCGTTCGACCTGAACATGGACTTGACGATTGCCGTGCTCGATTCGATGGAGAGCCGGGACGATACGGATTCGCTGGCAAACATCGAGCAGATTCGGTTTTCGCCAACGGACGACTATACGTTAATTGGCGGTAGCGGAGGCAGCGATTCGGTCGACGGAACAACTGGCAAGGACTTGCTCCTCGGCTTTGGCGGGACCGACACGCTGATCGGCGGCCAAGGCGACGACATTCTCGACGGCGGCGCAGGCGCAGACACCGACACTGCCGAGCTACAGGGATCAATTCTCCAATACAACTACGCCTACGAGCACAACGCCGTAAAGACGACGGACACGACCGCGAATCGTGACGGAACGGATTTCTACGTCAGCATCGAGAGAATCAACTTCCTCGGCACCGGTATCCACAACCTTCGCGCCGGAACCAATGGCGATGACGGCGTCACGGGTACTGCGACCAACGATTTGCTGCTCGGCTTCGACGGGAACGACTCCCTCTTCGGCAGCGACGGAAGCGATTACATCCTTGGCGGTGCCGGAACCAATACCGTGGACTATTCAACAGTCTCGGCGGCCGTCAACGTGGATCTGAATCTAAATGTGACGAGCAAGTTCTTCGGCACGTTTGGTCAGGACCAGCTACGCAACATATCGAATGCAGTCGGGTCCCCCTTTAACGACACACTGAGCGGAGATGCCTCGCCAAACACACTGAGCGGGGGCGGCGGCGATGACACGATCTTCGGCCGCGAGTCGGGCGATACGCTCAATGGCGACGCCAACAACGACACCCTGTTCGGCGACGTCGGCGACGACACCCTCAATGGCGGCGCGGACAATGATACGATGATCGGATTCGCCGGCAGCGACACGTCGGACGGCGGCCCGGGAACGGATGCCGCGGCCTATCAGGGTAGCTGGTTTGAGTATCGCTTCGCGCTCGAATCGGCCGGCGTTCTTCGCGTGACGGACACGCTTTTGTCGCGCGATGGGAGCGATCTAAACCAAAACATCGAATCGTTGCTGTTCTTTAATTCCGGCTCCTTGACGCTGAGACTGGGCACCAACAACGCCGATGCTCTGACCGGAACAACCGGCGATGACATCCTGCTCGGCTTTGGGGGCGGCGATACCCTGACCGCCGGAAACGGAAATGACGTGCTCATCGGTGGTGCAAACGATGACACTCTCACGGGCGACGCGAACGACGACAACTTCGTGTTCGACCTTGCCGGCACGCAGACTGCCCCGGGCGCCGACACAATCACCGATTTTGTTCTCGTGGGTAACGACACGCTTCGATTCATCGGCGTACCCGACATGAATATGGACACGGTCGTGAATACCGCGGACCTCTCGTTGATCGCGTCATTCGCAGACAACGGTGCCGACGTCCTCATCACGTTCACCGGCGGGGGCACAATTCGTTTGAATGGCCTCGCGGGACTGGGGATCAACAATCTCAACGCATTCATCGCCGCCAGCGGGAATGTGGTCGTCGCGCCATAGTCAATTTCGTAATCCGAGCCGCGCAGCGCAAGCTCGCGGGCCAATCGGAATGCCAATTACGCGGTGATGATTTGATTCGCGACGTCGCGCCCAGAATCGCAACGCCTGGCCTTACAGATTCACTTGCTCAATCGTCAACCCATAGGCCGCGATATTGTCGAGCAAATCGTTGTAGAGGAACTCCTCAAAACCGGGAACCGTGATGGGGTCAACGCGAAGGACGCCGTCGAGCCAGCCATTCACGGTGGAGCGATAGAGATTCGGATCGATGAAGAGCTGGAATGCGTGGTCGGACTGCGTGACGAACATGTGCTTGGGTTGTGCGGCCGCTTCAAACACGCGGAAGCCCATCGAGAACGGCGTTACACTATCGGTGGGCGAATGTATGAAAAGTTTTGGCATCTTTGCCTCTGCCACCCACTTGCGCATGTCCCAGTCGGGCGACGTCAGCGCCGCAGCGCCGACATCCAATGCACCGCCCAGTTCAGGGAGCACCTTGTAGTAATCAAGGAAACTCGACGCAATCTCATAGAGGTTCATCGTGCTCTCGAAGATGCACGCAGTGAACGGATAGTCCGGGGCAAGGCGACCGAGCACCGCGGTGCCCAGGCTCACGCCGATACCCACCACAACATCATCCTCGTCAAAAGCGTATTCAACGACCGCGCGAGTGCCATCAAGAAGA
>CAZSBF010000112.1:0-13677 GCA_964605185.1 uncultured Planctomycetaceae bacterium | reverse complement strand
GAAACCGCGGCGTAGAATCTCTTAACCATGTGTCCACTTAACATGGGGAATCCCAGAATGGCGGGCGTGGAATGCGGGAGGCCTATGGTTGGTGCATTCGTCGATGGCATACAAAGTACAGAAAGAACAGGTGTGACTGCTACGGGGGCGCTGGTCGTCGCCGTCCAGTGGGCATAATCGATAATGGTTGAGGCTGTCGATTGTGTGGTCGGGGAACTGGTCGTCGCTTGGGGATTCGCGACCTGAGAGTTTGAATCGGGTTGTTTGTTGCAGGCGGTCAATACCGAGCTAAACGCGACGAGGAGCCCAAAGCGCCGGAGTACCGTGGAAGTATTCTCAATGTGCATATGAAGCGACAGACATTATACCGCAAGTCGTGAGGAGACTCACTTGCCAGCATGGCGAGGATTACTTGTACCAATCGCCGGGCCAAGCTTTGTATGGCGCCCCATCGATTTCGGATGGATTCTCAATCGCCACATTCATGAGCTCGTTTCGTATTCGCGTGATTTCCGGGTCGTTCGTATGCCGCGAAGAATGACCCTTGCTCCAAACTCCCGACATGAAGCGGATGGCGAGGTGATCAGCCGCCGCGTCCACAACGAGCCCATTAACCTTCGGGTTCTCGGGTGAGCATTGCATAATGAGTTGTTTGATTCGGGCTACATCCGCTGTGGATAGTTTTCCTTTGATGTATTTCTCTCCGATGTCCGCATCCGAACGAGTGCGGATGATTTGCCCGTCATTCCAAACGGCTGCGATCAGGCCACTCTTGAGTTTTTGTCGGGGTCCAGGCTTGCCCGGGGTCATGTGTATAAACACAAACGGCTTCTTGGATTCGGCTTCGTCGAGTAACTTGGCAAGAGACTTCTTGGTATCCGGCTCGCCAGATTTCTTGTCGTGATTCTTGTCGCAACCACAGGTGCCTGCAAAGAAAAACAAAGCAATAACACAGGTGACCATTCGCATCTGTAGATTCATAGACTCCATCATATCGCGATGCTCCCATCGCAATCCCACCTTGGTCCTCCCCTTATCAAGGGGAGGGAATGAAGCTTCGCACCGTCGAAAGAAAATGACGCGCTATGAAACCAGCAAGAGGTTCAGGGGGCTTTCGAGGAATTCCATGACGGCGCGGATGAACCTTGCGCCGTCGGCGCCGTCGATCACGCGGTGGTCGAAGCACAGGAAGAGCGGCAGGACCTTGCGGGCCACGATCTGGCCGTCACGGACGACGGGCTTCCAGTCGAGCTTGCCCATGCCGAGGATGGCGACTTCGGGGTAGTTGATGATCGGGGTGGCCATGGTGCCGCCGAGGGCACCGACGTTGGTCACCGTGAAGCTGCCGCCGCGCATCTGGGCGACATCCAGCTTGAACTCGCGGGCTTTCTCGGCCAGCTCCTTCATCTCTTTGGAGATGGTCATCAGCCCCTTGCGGTCGGCATCGCGAATGATGGGGACCATCAGGCCCTTGGGCGAGTCGACGGCGATACCGATGTGGACGTAGTCCTTGAAGACCATTTCGCCGGCGGCTTCGTCGTACGACGCGTTGAAGTTGGGGAAGGTTCGCAGGGCACCGGCGACGGCCTTCACCACAAAGGCGGTGAGGGTGAGCTTCGCGCCTTTGCTCTCGAAGATCGCGCCCTGCTCCTTGCGGAATTGTTCGAGGTCGGTCACGTCCACCTCGTCGCAATGGGTGACGTGCGGGATCGTGGTCACCGAGCGGACCATCTGGCGGGCGATGGTCTTGCGGATTTGCGGCAACGCCTCACGGCGGACCGGGCCCCACTGGGCGAAGTCGGGCATGGCCTCGGCGGGGACGGACATGGCCGTCGCGGCGGGCCGGGCGGGTGCGGCCGACGGAGCGGATCGCGGTGAAGACGGCGCGACGGGCGCGGAGCCGCCGTTGCCGGAGAGGATGAAACGTTCGACGTCTTCGCGGACGATTCGGCCGCCGGGGCCGGTGCCGTGGACGCTTCGCAGATCGACGCCGGCTTCGCGGGCGATGCGTCGGACGGCGGGCGCGGCGGGGATGGGGCCGTCGCCGGACGATGGAGCCTCGGCGATTGCAGCGGCGCGCGGAGCGACCATAGGAGGCTCGGGGGCGCGCGAGGATGCAACGTTGGCAACCGGTGCGGCCTTGGACTCGACGGCCTTCGCGGCGGGCGCAGCTTGCGTGGCGGATGCGCCGGAGCCATCGCCGACGGAGAGGAGGACCATGCCGACCTTGACGGTGTCGCCGACTTTGACGTTCAGTTTTTCGATCGTGCCGGCGTATGGAACGGGCAGCTCGACGGAGGCCTTGTCGGTTTCGACCTCCATGACCATCTGGTCGGCCTTGACCGTGTCGCCCTGCTTGATCATGACGTTGACGATTTGAGCCTCGTGAATGCCTTCGCCGAGGTCCGGAAGTTTGAAGTCTTTACCCATCGTTGTTCGTTTCCCGGTTAGTTTCGCGTTCGTTCTGTCGCCCCTCCGGGGCTTCAAACTATTTGGTGTTTGCATCCGGGGGCTTACGCCCCCGGCTATTAACTGTTGCCCTTAACAGGGCACTGATTTAGTAGCTGACGACCTCGCGCGCGGCAGTTACTACGCGGTGGGCGTCGGGGATGTAATACTTTTCGAGGTTGAAGAACGGCATCACCAGGTCGTAGCCGGTGACGCGCTCGATCGGAGCCTCAAGGAACATCAACGCGTTCTCCACAATGCGAGCGATGATCTCGGCGGCCGGGCCGCAATTCTTCGGGGCCTCGTGGACGACGACGACGCGGCCGGTCTTCTTGACGGAGGCAACGATCGTTTCGGTGTCCATCGGGACGAGGCTGAGCAGGTCGATCACTTCGGCATCGATGTGATGCTCGATCTCCAACTCGTCCGCGGCCTCCAACACCGGTCGCATGGATGCGCCGTAGGAGATGATGGTCACGTCGTCGCCGGGGCGAACGATGTTGGCCTTGCCGATCTCCATGACCTCTGGCTCGTCGGGGACTTCTTCCTTGAAGGCGCGATAGCAGGCCTTGGGTTCGTAGAACATCACGGGATCGGGGTCGAAGATCGACGCACGCAGCAGCGCCCGCGCATTTCGCGGGCCGGACGGAATCACAACCTTCAAACCGGGCAGATGCGCCCAGATGGCCTCGCGACTTTCGCTGTGGTGCTCGATGGCACGGATGCCGGCACCATAGGGCATGCGGACGACCATCGGACAGGTGTAGCGGCCGCGCGTGCGATTGCGGAAGCGGGCGATGTGGTTCTCCACCTGGTGAAACGCGTGGTAGCCGAAGCCGGAGAACTGCATCTCGGCGATGGGCTTGAAGCCGGTGAAGCAGAGGCCGACGGAGACGCCGGCGATGGCGGACTCGGCGACGGGGAAGTCGATGACTCGGTCGGGGCCGAATTCCTTCAGCAGCCCCTCGGTGATTCGGAAGACGCCTTCGTCCTTGCCGACGTCCTGACCGAGGACCATCACCGTTTTATCTTCGGCCATGGCCTCGCGCATCGCGAGATTGAGTGCCTTGGCCATTGTCATTTCAGCCATGTCGTTTCCTTCAATGAAGCCCGCGGGCTTTTTCAACCGTGTCGGTGGAGGCGCGGCCGGGGTGGGCGCCGATTGATTGCAAATATGCCTGGAACTGCATCATCTGCTCTTCAAGGTGCGGTGGCATGGTGGCGAAGCTGTGGCGGAATGGCTCGAGGATGTCGGGCTCATAGGCTTCTGTTCGCTCCACCGCGGCCGTGATTTCATTGTTGATCTCTTCTTCGAGTAGCTCGCGGGCCTTCTCGTCCATGACCTTCTTGGCCAGCAAATAAGTCCAGAAGCGGATGAGCGGGTCTTTGGCCTTCCAACACTCGACCTCTTCTTCCGTGCGATATTTCTTCGGGTCGTCGGCCGTGGTATGGACGCCGAGGCGATAGGTGACGGCTTCAATAAGCGTGGGGCCGCCACCTTTGCGAGCGCGATCGGCGGCTTCGCGGGTGGCCGCGATCATTGAGAGAATGTCGTTGCCGTCGGCCTGGATGCCGTTGAAGCCGTAGGCAAGGGCTTTCTGGGCAATCGTGTCAGAGGCGGATTGTTTCTCTCGCGGGAGAGAGATGGCCCAGTGGTTGTTCTGAATGATCATGATCAGGGGCAGCTTGAACGCACCCGCCACATTCATGGCTTCGTGGAAGTCGCCTTCGCTGGTGCCGCCGTCGCCGGTGAAGGCGACTGCGACCGTGCCGTCGTTACGTATTTTGCAGCCCCACGCGACGCCAGCGCCGTAAAGGCACTGCGACGACACGGGCACGCAAATCGGCAGATCATTGACGCCGTCCGGAACGACGGAGCCGAACTCGTTGCCGCCCCACCAGAGCATAAGTTTATGCATGGGCCAACCACGATGAAGCATGGCGGCAGGTTCACGGAAAGAAGGGACGAGCCAGTCATTCTTGCCGATGGCAAACGCCGGTCCGAGGGACGCGGCTTCCTGCCCAAGCGCTGGCCCATAGGTGCCGATGCGGCCTTGGCGTTGGAGCTTCAGCATGCGTTCGTCGTAACGACGGGCACGGAGCATGGCGGCGAAGGCTAGACGGAGTTCCTGCGCGTCGAGCTTTGGCTCGAGCGAGGCATCCACGTTGCCGTCGGCGTCCAGAATGGAGAGGGACTCGACGTAATTCTTCAGTTCGATCTTTCCACGCGGCACAGGCGATCCTCACTTGGAACTGTGGGTATTGGGTACTTCCCGCAGGTCGGGCATTGTAGCGAAGGAGTTTGGGGCTGGAAACAGGCTGTGAGATGTCGGAAGTGCATGAACGGAGTAAAAAGCCCGAAGCCGACGGGGCACAAACCCGCCGGCTTCGAGGGGCGAATGGAACGGAGGCTGTGAAAGGCGGGTCGCGCCATCAGGGGCGGCGTGCACAGGCTATTAGCCTGTACCACACATGCTTATTTCGCGGAGACGAGGCCGAGGTCCGTGAGGATCTCAAAGGCGATGTCGCGGGCCTTTGGGCCCCACGCTTTGTCGGCAGCCGTCATATTCATCGCGAAGACGTATTCCGTGTCACCACTTTTCACGTGGCCGACGAACCAGCCGAGGGTGGGCTTGCCATCCTTGGCGGAGGTGCCGGTCTTCCCGCTGAAGGTCCAGTCTTTGCCTTCGCGATACACGATGAGACTGCGGACGGTTTCCAGCGTGCGATTGGAGAATGGGAGCTTGTTGGTGTAGAGCTTCTCCATGAACGCGAGCTGCTCGTCGGCGGAGATGGTCAGGGTGGAATCGAGCCAGAAGCGGTCGTTGCCGCCCGAGGTATCACGGTTCCCGTAGTCGATCTTTTCGATGAACTGATCCATCCGCTCCTTGCCGATACGCCGGGCGAGTTCCTGAAAATACCAGACGCAGGAATCCTTGACCGCTGCGGCCAGCGTGTAATCCTTCTCCCACATTTTGTTCCAGTATTTCGTGCCGTCCCACTTGAAGAGCGTATCTGGCCCCTGCACTGCGCCCGTCTCAAGGCCGATGAGCGAATTTGGGATCTTGAAGGTGGAGCAGGGAGACTGGCGCTTGGCACAGGCTGCTTCGTTGAATCGGAGGAGGCGATCTTTGCCGACCTCCTTTAGAACGAAGCAGCCGTCGTACTTGCCGAAGCGCGACTTGAAATCGACGGGTCGAAAGGCCGGTTCCCCTCCGGAAAGCGACACGACGATGGCGACAAGATAAGGTGCGAATGGGATCATGGGTACTCCGTTACGGGCGATGGGTCGGGCCGCCATCCGTGGCGACATAAACGTATTACGCACATGATCGAAATTGGTTCACAAGAAAACAAATCGCGAATCGCGTTTCACTTGATAGGTCGGCATAACCGAGCCTGTCGTCATAGCCCGAGCAGTTCGGCGACGAAGCACTCAACGTCCAGCCCGTCCACAAGGCAGTCGTTATTACAGTCGCGTTGAGGCCGACCATTGGCGCAAACGGGCAGGCCCGGCAGCGTGTTGGAGCAGACGTCGATGAGATTAGGCACGCCGTCGTCGTCGGCATCGCAGTCGTCCGCGAATACGTAGGCCGATCCGGCCCCCGCAGGCCCGCCAACGTGGGTATCCAAGTCTGCTCCGACAATCATCGTGTCTCCCGACATAGCAACGGAATGTCCGAAGTGGTCATTCGGGAACGCGTCGCTGGCGGTGAGAATGGCCTGTTGAGTCCAGATGGTGCCTTGGGCACCGGGTGCAGGGTCAAAGAACACAAAGGCAGAGCCAGAGTCTATTCCCCCTGTGTTGTCATCGGTGTGAGATCCAATCACGACCGTGTCCCCGTATGCGGCGACTGAGATACCGAACCTATCATTGGGGTTGGGATAAGGGTTGAGAATCGGCGCATCACTCGTCCATGACGTGCCGGAGCGCGTCGCAACATAGGCTGCGCCGCAATCGATGATCGGCCCGAGTGAGTTGTCGTCGCCGAATGCCCCGACCACCGCCGTATTACCCGAAAGCGCCACCGAGTAACCGTAGAAATCATTGGGCGCAAGTGCGCCGCCGGGAGCAACGAAGCCTTGGAATGCCCAGATGTTACCTGTTCGCAAGTAGATCGTTGCCTCGCCAGCGTCAATGGGGCCTGCCAGGTAGGCTCCGACTAATGCAGTGTCGCCTGAGACCGCGACCGAGACCCCAAACTTGTCATTGGCCGACGCCCCCGTCAGTTTGGCCTGTTCGGACCAGATAACACCCGTGCGAACGAGAATGTAAGCCGAGCCGGCATCGACCCCACCCGCGTGGTCGTCGTTATAAGACCCGACCACCAACGTATCACCCGAGACCGCGACCGATCGGCCAAAGTTGTCGTTGGCCGCCGCGTCGGAGGCCATGAGCTTGGTCTGCTCAGTCCACGTCGTGCCGCTGCGGGTGAAGACGTATGCAGAGCCCGCGTTCGTTCCGGCCACGTGGTCATCGAAATACGCTCCGACCACAACCGTATCGCCAGACACTCCGACCGAGACGCCGAAGTTGTCGCTGGCCGCCGCATCCGACGCGATAAGCTTAGTCTGTTGCGACCAAAGACCGCCGATGCGGACGAAGACATAGGCCGAACCGGCGTCGGTCCCACCGGCATGGTCATCCAGGGCCACGCCAACCACGGCCGTGTCGCCGTCCACCGCAACGGAGTTTCCGAAATTGTCACTCAACGCCGCGTCGGACGCGATTAGTTTGGCTTGCTCGCATTGTGCGCGTACGGATGAATTGGGCACGCACATAGTGAATATCACGGAAGCCGCAAATGAAACGGTGTCCCGCGTCGCGCGGCGGTGAAAGCTCGCGAAAAGAGCCATGTGCATTGCCTCGTCACGTTCATGGGCCAGTGTGGCGGACAAAGAATGAGCCCCCCTTTTTATCCGTGTTCGTGGGGGCCTAGACTATTGTAACAGAAAAAAGGACCGATTTTGCGGAAAAACTGGCGGCGAACGACCAAGTTCGTATGCACGAAAACCATCGTCCATGATCGTGGCAGATTCCGAGTTACCCGCGTTTGAGAATTCTTGAATAAGGCACTGATTAACTCGAATACGCTTCCATCGGCGGGCAGGTGCAGACGAGGTTGCGGTCGCCGTAGGCGTTGTCGATTCGTCCCACCGCCGGCCAGAACTTGTGGCGGCGGACCCAGGGGAGCGGGAATGCGGCCTGTTCGCGGGAGTATGCGTGCTTCCACTCGTCGGCCGCGACGGCATCGGCGGTGTGCGGGGCGTTTTTCAATGGGTTGTCGGCGCGATCGGCGCGGCCCTGCTCGATGGCGGTGATTTCGTCGCGGATGGCGATGAGGGAATCGCAGAAACGGTCCAGTTCGTCGCGGGATTCGCTCTCGGTTGGCTCGATCATGAGCGTGCCGGGGACGGGGAAAGACATGGTCGGGGCGTGAAAGCCGTAGTCCATCAGTCGCTTGGCGATGTCCTCCACCTTGATGCCGGCAGATTTTTCAAAATGACGGCAATCGAGGATGAACTCGTGAGCCACGCGGCCGGACTTGCCGGCGTACAGAACCGGGTAGTGCTTCTCCAACCGACCCGCCATGTAGTTCGCGTTGAGGATGGCGACCTGGGTGGCCTGCTTCAGGCCGTCGCTGCCCATCAGTGCGATGTAGACATAACTGATGGTGAGGATGCTGGGGCTGCCGTAGGGCGCGGCGGAGACGGGGCCGATGGCCTTCTCACCCGCGCTGTCGGGCTTGATGACTGGGTGGCCGGGGAGGAATGGGGCGAGGTGCGCGGCAACGCCGATCGGGCCCATGCCGGGTCCACCGCCGCCGTGAGGAATGCAAAAGGTCTTGTGCAGATTCAGATGGCAGACATCGGCGCCAATATCGCCGGGGCGGCAGAGGCCGACCTGAGCGTTCATGTTCGCGCCATCCATGTAGACCTGTCCGCCGTGCTTGTGGACGACGTCGCAGAGTTCACGGATGCCCTCTTCAAAGACGCCGTGGGTTGAGGGGTAGGTGACCATGATGGCGGCGAGGTCTTTGGAATGTTCTGCGGCCTTGGCCTTGAGGTCTTCCATGCTGATGTTGCCGTGGTCGTCGCAGGCGACGGGGATGACTCTCATTCCGGCGACTACGGCACTGGCGGGGTTGGTGCCGTGAGCGGAGTCGGGGATGAGGCAGATGTTTCGCTGCTTGTCGCCGCGGCTTTCGTGATAGGCGTGGATGACCATGAGGCCGGCGTATTCGCCCTGCGAGCCGGCGTTGGGCTGGAGCGAGACGGCGGCGAATCCGGTGATGTCGGCCAGCCATTTTTCAAGCTGCGCGAACATGGCGGCATAACCCTGCCATTGGTCGGCCGGGGCAAAGGGGTGAATCCTGCCGAACTCGGACCATGTGACGGGGATCATCTCGCTGGTTCCGTTGAGCTTCATCGTGCATGAGCCGAGGGGGATCATGCTATGAGCGAGCGAGAGATCGCGCGAGGCGAGGGTGAAGATGTATCGCAGCATCTGCGTTTCGGAGTGATGCGTGTTGAAGACGGCGTGGGTGAGGTAGCCGGACTCGCGTCGGACTGGAATCGAAATGTGCGTTTTGGCAACTGCATTCCAATCGATCTGGGATCTGCCGCCCCAGTTGAATACCTCAGTAATATCATCGAGTGTTGCGATGTCCGTGGTTTCGTCCAAACTGAAACCAATGGTCTCGTCTGAGTAGAGTCGAGCATTGATTTTCTTCTTTGTTAACTGATTAATAATCGAAGCCGCTGAGCCAAGCCTTTTCAGCGGCTTGATTCGCAAAGTATCAAAAAATGAGTACGAGTGGGCCATCTCGTGCCCAAGCATGTCTAACACTGTTTCTAGCGCACACGTCATCCTGTGAATCCGTTCAGCGATTCGCCGCAGTCCGCCGGGGCCGTGGTAGACGGCGTACATACTCGCCATGATGGCAAGGAGCACTTGGGCGGTGCAGATGTTGCTCGTGGCTTTTTCGCGGCGGATGTGTTGTTCGCGCGTTTGGATGGAAAGTCGGAAGGCGGGGCGGCCATGGACATCTTTTGAGACGCCGACGATGCGGCCCGGAATTTGGCGTTTGTACTCATCGCGGCAGGCCATGAACGCAGCGTGCGGTCCGCCGAAGCCCATGGGGACGCCAAATCGCTGAGCGCTGCCGATGGCAATGTCGGCCCCCCACTCGCCGGGCGGCTTGATCAGCGTGAGTGCGAGCGGATCGGTCGCAGCGACGACCAGTACGCCGGCCGCATGGGCGCGATCGGTCAATTCCTGATAGCACTCAATTCGGCCGTCGGTGGTCGGGTATTGGACGAGGATGCCGAATGCGGCGCTCTTTGCCGGGTCGAACTGTGCAGTCGGCCCGACGACGATCGTGATGCCGAGGCCGGCGGCGCGGGTCTTTACAACGGCGATGGTTTGCGGGTGGCAATCGTCGGCGACGTAGAACGCATTGCGCGATTCATCCTTCCGGGCGGCGCGGCACATGCTCATGGCTTCGGCGGCGGCTGTGGCCTCGTCGAGGAGCGAGGCATTAGCCACGGGCAGCGCGGTAAGGTCCGCGATCATGGTCTGGAAATTGAGCAAGGCTTCAAGGCGTCCCTGCGAGATTTCGGCCTGGTACGGCGTGTATTGGGTGTACCAGCCGGGGTTCTCCAGGATGTTTCGCAGGATCACCGGCGGCGTAATGCAGTCGTGATAGCCCATGCCAATGAACGAGCGGAAGACCTGGTTCCGGGAGGCGGTGGCCTGAAGTTCGTTGAGAAGTTCGTTTTCGCCGCGGGCGGGGCCGATGGCGAGCGGCTTCTTCATGCGAATGGCGGCCGGGATGGTGTCGTCGGTCAGGTCGTCGAGCGTTTTGCAGCCGACGAGGGTGAGCATCTCGGCAATGTCGTTGGGCGTCGGGCCGATATGCCGGTGGATAAAGAGGTCGGAGGGGTCGAGGACGCTCCGGGAGGAATCACGCTGGGGCATTGAGTGGGCAACTCCGTTTAGGGGCCAATTCCGTATTTGGACATTCTAGGGGAAAGGGTTAGGAGGTGCAGTGAGGGGCAGCGGAGAGGATGGAAATGGGAAGGGATTCCCATTGAGGCGGGTGCGAGAAAGGATTCTCGCACCAGCAGGGCACTAATTCTCGCACCAGGGCCCACCCTATTTGTGGAACCGGGTGGACGACTTTGCGTCTAAGAAACCGTGGCGATGGGCGTATACATGGGTGGCTGCATCACGAAAGGCCTTTAAGGCATGTCGGGATCCAATGGAGATGGCCGGGCGGCGTGGATTTCGGCGGCCCTCGAAAAACACGAGGGGCCGCTGATTCGGTATGCCGCACGGCTGACGGGCGATGACGACCGGGCGCGCGATGTCGTGCAGGAGACCTTTCTGCGCCTGTGTCGCGAGCGGCGGGACATGGAGGGGAATCACGTTGCTGCGTGGTTGTATCGAGTTTGTCGGCAGCGGGCGATGGATGCTTGTCGAAAGGAATCGCGTATGCAAACGGCCGCGGATGAAGTTGTGAGTCGGCGCGCTGCGCCGACGAATGCGCCGAGTGAGGCGTGCGATGAACGGGAGAGCGCCGGCGCGATGATGGATCATCTGGCGAAGTTGCCGGCGAATCAGCAGGAAGTCGTGCGGCTGAAGTTCAGCGGCGGGCTGAGCTATCGCGAGATCAGTGAGGTGACGGGGTTGAGTGTGACGAATGTGGGGTTTCTGTTGCATACGGCGATTAAGGCGTTGCGGCAAAAGGTGAAGGCGGGCGGGGGAACGGAATGATTAGGCGGTCGAGTGACGAGTTGATTTGGTGAACGCCGCGATCAGCGATGTCGGCTCCATCGCCCCTTCGGGGCTTGGTTGATTTCGGTTCGTTACCACGGGCTTGCGCCCGTGGCTACGGTCCGAGGCCACTGCCGGGGCCGAGTTTGGAGATGTGCTGAGATAAGCGCGAGCAAGGAATTGGAAGAAACGGTGAGGCTCTCTACAGGAGATTGACCATGGCGATTGACATTGATGATCCGAGGCTGACGGCGTTTGCGTTGGGCGAATTGGAGGGTGCCGAGCGGGCGGATGTTGAGAAGTTCGTCGCGGCGTCGGCGGAGGCGCGGGCGGTCGTCGAAGAGATTCGGGCGACGGCGGAGGTGCTATCGGCGGGATTGGGTGGTGAGAAGGGACCGGAATTGCAGGTTTTGCAGCGCGAGCGGGTGCGGCGGGCGGCGATGGATGGGAATCAATCTCGTCGTTCGATGGGGTTTGCGAAGGCTGCGATCATTTTTCTGGTTGTTGGGATTCCGGCGGGGGTCATTGTGTCGACCTCGATGAATGGGGCAAGAGTGGATACCAGTCAATTGAAGGCGAATTATGTAAAGCAGAAGGCGGCGAGCGGGAATTCGAATCCACCTCCTGCTGGAGGATCAAACGCCGCTACTGAGGCGCTTAAAGCACTCGGTTATGTCACCCCGACGCAAAGCGGCAGAAACGACGCAGCGCCTTCGCAACCAGGCATGGGTCATCAAGCGAGTGTGTCGCAACAAGTTGATTCAGCCGCCGGATCTAATCAAGTTCGGTATCTAAATCAGCCGTCATCTGTGCCCAGCAGATTCGTTTTTGGCGGTGGTACGCCGGCAAATACACCAGCTCAGATTTCACAATTCAATAACAATAGAGATGTAAACGGCCTTGCGGAGGAAATTATCTCAGCTTCAATTGCACCGGGAACAAACACCGCAAATGGGAATCAGTGGCTGTACTTGAATAACCAGAACGAAACTGGCCATGGATCGCTTTTCTACGATGTGCGAGACCATGTTTCGGGGGCAGTAAAGGACAACCCTGCACTTCGTAGAGATTCCAACGAAGAACTTAACTACCCGGCGCGACAGAGCACGGCCGAATCCTACGACCAAATCCGTGACAACCCGTTCTACCTCGTCCGCGAACAACCGCTCTCCACTTTCTCCATCGACGTGGATACGGCCTCGTATTCCAACATCCGTCGATTCCTGACCAGCGGGCAGATGCCGCCGAAGGATGCGGTGCGGATTGAGGAGATGATCAATTACTTCTCCTACAGCGATGCGCCGCCGACGGGGGATGATCCGTTTTCGGTGAACGTGGAGATGGCGCTGTGCCCCTGGCGTGCCAATCATCGGCTGGCTCGGGTGGCGCTGAAGGGGAAGACGTTCCCGGCGCAGCAGCGGCCGGCGTGCAATTTGGTGTTCCTCGTGGATGTGTCGGGGTCGATGCAGCCGGAGAACAAGCTGCCGCTGGTGCAGCGGGCGCTGGGGATGCTGGTCGAACAGTTGGACGAGCGCGATCGAGTGGCGATCGTGGTCTATGCGGGGTCGTCCGGCTTGGTGCTGCCCTCCACGACGTGCAACAACCGGGAGACCATTCGCCAAGCCATCAACAACCTGAGCGCCGGCGGTTCGACCAACGGCGGCGAGGGGATTCAGCTTGCGTACAAGGTGGCGGCCGAGCATTTCAACGCTGAGGGCGTCAATCGCGTCATCCTCGCGACCGATGGGGACTTCAACGTTGGCGTGACCAGTCAGAACGCACTCGTGGAACTCATCCAGGAGAAGGCGAAGAGCAAAGTGTTCCTGAGCGTGTTCGGGTTCGGCATGGGGAATCTCAAGGACTCCACGTTGGAAAAGCTGGCCGACAAGGGCAACGGCCAATACGGCTACATCGACACGCTCAACGAGGCGCGGAAGGTGTTTGTCGAGCAGGTCGCGGGCACGCTGGTGACCATCGCGAAGGATGTGAAGATTCAGATCGAGTTCAACCCCGCGGTTGTCGCGGCGTATCGGCTCATCGGCTATGAGAATCGCATCCTCGCGGCGCAGGATTTCAACGATGATCGCAAGGACGCGGGCGAGATCGGCGCGGGGCATAGCGTGACGGCGCTTTATGAGATCGTGCCGGTGGGGCAGCCGATTGATGTTCCATCGGTCGATCCGCTGAAATATCAGCGCGTCGAAGGGGCGGTTTCCGCTGCGACTACAGAAGCCAAGCCAGCGTTGACACCAGCGGCATCAAACGGCGAGACCATGACGGTGAAACTGCGATACAAGCAGCCCCAGGGTGACGTGAGCAAATTGATCGAGCGGCCGGTGATGGACAGCGTGCGGCAGGTGTCGTCGGCGTCGAACGATTTTCGATGGTCTGCGGCCGTGGCGGCGTTCGGGATGATCCTGCGTGATTCACCCCATCGCGGGGATGCGACG
>CAZSBF010000111.1:0-13734 GCA_964605185.1 uncultured Planctomycetaceae bacterium | reverse complement strand
AAGTGCTGATGAAGCACCTGACGGCGCAGCCGGCGGTGGATGAACTTCCCGCGCCATTCCCGAATGTCATCCGCAAGGCCCTCGCCAAGGATCCCAAGGATCGGTATCAGACGGTCGGCGAAATGATGACCGATGTCTTCGCCGTTCAGGACGTGAGCCAATGGGTTGAGTCGATTGACTCGCTCTCGTTGACGCGCATGGCGGCGGCTGTGTCGCAAAAAGTAAAGTCGGCACCAGTTGCTGCGGTCGGTGGCGGTGTCGCGACCGGAAGCAGCAATGTCAGCGCGTTTGCGCGGACTCCACCGCCTCCTCCGCCGCCTGTGATCGAACGATCCGGTGTCCTCAAGGACATGGGCCGTCAGATGTGGGACGACGCGTGGAAGCCAAATACGAAATGGAAAACTGGAACACCGCCATTTCCGCAGCGGTACCGACTGACCACCGGTCTGCTGGGTCTCTTTCTTGGATGGCTCGGCATTCACCGCTTGTACACGGGTTACACGTCCATCGGCGTTTACCAGTTGCTGGTTAGTATCTTCACCGGCATCGGAGCCCTATGGGGCTGGATCGACGGCATCCTGGTTCTCTTCAACGGTAACTACGTCGACGCCGCGGGCCGACCGCTCCTCGAAAGCGAATGGAAAACGCGGCCGGGTGGTCGTTCGCCCGCGGCGCGCACGATCTGGGGTTTCTTTGCCTTTGCGCTTTCGGTCGGGGCGATTGCCACCTTCTGCGGAGGAACATTCTCCGATGTGGATATGGCTCGCTGTGGCTTTTCACTGGATGGACAGACGTACTATTGGAATAGTATGCACGGCTTGTATTTCTTTTCTGCGGGCCTGATTTCATTTGCGAGCTTCGCCCTTTGGAAGGCCTCGCATCGAGGCGGCTTGGCGGCATGGCGGGCCACGATTCGCCCGGCACTGATGTGCGGCGCATTGGCGTTTGGCCTGGCATCGTTTAATGCATACCTCAATCTCGCGGCGGGTCAGCTGCAGCTCGTGTTCCTTGGCTTTGCGGCGTTCATGTGCCTGGTCTTTGCCCAGCTCTGGGTGCTGCGCGGACCACCGGTGACGCTCCTGCCCGGCGACGCCTACTGGAATCGCATGTGGGCCAAGACGTTTATGTACGTGTTCATCGCAAGTGCGATTGTTGCGACGTCGGTGTTCTCAAAATGGGCGAAGTCGAATTTCAAGCTGGAGACGAACGAATCGGAGTTCCGGACCTTTGCACTGGAGAGCCGCGAATGGCCCAGAAACACCCAGCGCGATCGTCGCAGCACGCGAAGCGATATCCCCGACCTGCCGGACGAAGGGATGGCTTCAGACGCCGACGTGAGTATCGGTGCGGTCGCCGATGATGCCGTGGATGGGACCGTCCAATTGCCAGAGCGTGTCCGAGTCATCGCCCAAGGGCGCACCTCTTCTGACCCCCAGATCGTGCTGCACGAATATCGCGTCGCAGGCAGGCAATACTCCCAGTGGCCGCTGGCGACGGTATTTGCCGGATTGATGGCCTTCGGATCGGCGAACGAGTCGAGCTATCGCCGGCGGCAGGCCCGCCGAGCCATGGAAGAATTAAAAGAGTCAGCAGAGTAAGGAGTCTCGCGATGACGATGAACATCCACAATCAATGGCACGGCGCGTCGGACCGACGAAGCGTGGTTGGGCGCGTTCTGTGGGGGCTGCTGGCCATGGCGACCGGCGTTGCCGGCGTAATCCTCGTCGGCATCGGTACGTTTGCGCCGCCGGAGATGGAGTCCGTCCAAATCGATGGGTGGGAGACCTACCACGTTGATATGATGCGAATTGCATACCTCGTGGCCTCTGGGCTGTTGCCGCTTTCCGGTCTCGGCGTGTGGAAAGCATCGCATAGGAGTGGACTCGGCTTTTGGCGATCGACCGGCCGGCCCGCACTGATGGCTGCAAGCACGGCGCTGATCGGTTCGGGTCTGACGTCGTCCGCTTTCTTCTTCCCGGGGAAATTGCAATTGCTCGGCCTTTCCGCGGCGACCGCCGGTGCCGTGGGCCTGTTGTTCTTCTGGATCCTGCGCGGGCCTTCGTTCACGTTGACGCCCGGCGACGGATATTGGAACAAGGCTTTTGCTACGGTGTTTGCGCTCGCCGGTGCCTGCGCGTCGGTCGGCTCGGTCGGATCCTTCAAGCATTGGAGCCACGAGGGTTACGAGGTCGGTCCCTCGGATGATTTATTCCGCACGGTGCGTGTCCATCACGAGCGTTGGGATTCGGAATCAGAGTTCATGCGAAGCAAGGTGAAATCCTATCAAGTTCCGAAGCCCGTCTATAACCCGACGCCGATGGGTGCCGCGTTGTTGACTCTGCTTGCGGTCGGCTGCTTCTCGGAGGCACGTTATCGCGTGGGCCTGGCCAGGCGGGCGCAAAAGGTCGCGTTCGATAAGTTGTTCTAATCCACTTTGGAGGCCGGGTGCCCCGGCAGAATGCCTGAGGCACCCAGGTCGTGTGCAACGATGTCGTTTCGATTCAATCAGGGTGATCGGCCTTTGTCGGGCTACACGATCCAGCGTGGGGTGGGTCGCGGCGGCTTCGGAGAGGTCTATTACGCGACGAGCGACGGCGGGAAGGAAGTCGCGCTGAAGTATCTGCGCGAGAACCCGCAGGTCGAGCTTCGCGGGGTGACGCACTGTTTGAATCTGAAGAGCCCGTACCTGGTGGGCATTCACGACGTGAAGCAAAGCCCCGATGGCGAGTTCTTCGTCATCATGGAATATGTGAACGGCCCGTCCTTAAGAGATTTAATGAACAACGAGGCCGGGGGCCTGGGAGTTCAGAAAGCAGCCTACTTCCTGCGAGAGGTCGGCAAGGGCCTGAGCTACCTGCATGACCGAGGGATCGTTCATCGCGACCTGAAGCCAGGGAACATCTTCTATGAGGATGGGTACGTCAAGATCGGGGACTATGGTCTAGCCAAGATCATGGCGGCGAGCCAGCACTCGGGACAGACTGTATCCGTAGGAACCGTTCACTACATGGCCCCCGAGGTGGGCAGTGGAAACTACGACCGGACGATCGATATCTATGCCCTCGGCGTGATGTTGTACGAGATGCTGCTGGGCCGTGTTCCCTTCAGCGGGTCGAGCATGGGCGAAGTGCTGATGAAGCACCTGACGGCGCAGCCGGCGGTGGATGAACTTCCCGCGCCGTTCCCGAACGTCATCCGCAAGGCCCTCGCCAAGGATCCCAAGGATCGGTATCAGACCGTGCCCGAGATGGTCGCAGACCTCTTCGAAGTTCCCGACATTGAACAGTCGGTGGCAACTTTCGAACCGGCGAGCTTGAGCGTGGCTGCCGCAAAGGCCGCGGCCGCGTTGAATGTCGCGTCGCCTGCCGGTGTTGCGGTCCTTGGTACGGGCAGTAGCAACGTTGGACAGGGAATAGCCCCGCCAGTCGTTAACCCCGCATTTGGAATCGCCGGCGTCGATCGTATTAACAACCGGGTGCAGAATGGCCTGGATCGGATCGCCGATCGCATTGATCAATCGGCGATCGCCCGGCGCATGACGTTCGGACCCCACGGCAGTACCGGGCTTTTCGCGGAAGTCACAGTGTCCAAGGGCTCGAAACGAGCCGAGATCATTGCCCGCGCTGTTACGATCGCGGCATTCTGTTCGCTGGCCATTGGATTTGTCTCCGACCCGAGCAATGGACTTCAGGCGGCCGTCGGGGCCTTCGCATTCATGGCGGCGATTGTGGCCGGTGTGATTCTGGGGGCGTTTCTCTCGCTGGAGAAACTCAAATCGACGAATGAATACACCGCGCGATGCATCATGGCCGCGTTGGCCACGTTCTGGTCGTCCCTTGCGCTCACGGCCGGCCGTATCGGGCTGGAAGGCAAGATCGGTCACTGGTTTATTGCCGTCGCGATCGTCATGCTGATGTCAGACTGGCTTGGCCGATTCCTCGACGGACGACGCGGTATTGTCTCGGGCGGCAAAGCGATAAAGGTCGGGTTATTCGCATTCATCGTCGCCGGGTTCTTTAGCTGCAATGTGCCATTGATGGGCTTTTCGGTGTTGGTGGCATCGCTGCTCGTGCAGATGATCGCGGGGGCTTGGCCGTATAAACAGACGGAGGGTGCCGGACTCGTTCAGCCGCCACCACCGGCGATGGGATTTGGTGAAGAACTTGACGTGGCGATCAGCCGTGATGGCGAGACGCCCGAACCCAATACGCCTCAGCATTCCGGTTCACAGCGATCACGCGCAGGTGCAAGCGCGGTGCCGTCGTTGCCGCGAAGAGCCGGCGCCCGGGCTGCGTGGTTCATCGCGTCGATTCCGTTCATCATCGGGTCAATCAGTTCGTTTATTGCGAGTGGACTCATTGCCAAGGAGGACGTGGCGACAGGCAAGTTCTGCATGGGCGGCGTGGCGGCAGGCATCTACGGGCTCTTCGCGTTGTCACGGAGCTTCGGCGCGATGCAGTGCGGCCTTTGGCGTGGCGTTTGGCGTCCATTGATTTTCTCGGTGGGAATCGTGTTGGCCGCTTGTGGAGGAATTGGTGCGGGGCTAATCAGCATTGATGACCAGGAAAAGTTCGTTTGGCTGGTCGGGACAGTATGCGGTGCAGCGCTGTCGGTGTTGGTCTGGGCCATACCGGTTCCGGCGTTCCAACCGATTATGACGCCCGAGGATGAGAAGTCTCGTACACGAACCCGCGGCAAGTGGATACTTGGAATCGGCGCGGGACTGATGCTCTACCTTCTAGCGAGTATCCCCATAATCCTGAGCACGGTCCCGGGGCACCTGCAAGACACGATCATGCTTGCCTATGGTGTCCCGACCGTGGCAATCAGTTTAATGTTGATTGCTTTGGGGGTTGTGAATCTGCGTAAGAGCGCCGATGGCAGATCAGTAAAGCTCACGCTACCGCTCAAGCGCGTTTTTGAGATTGACTCGCTCGACTCCTTTGAGCGAACGTGTGAACGGCATCTCGCCTTACTGGGTTATCGCCTGAAGGAGAAGCGCGAACTTATATGGCAATACACGCGCGGCACATGGCACGCCCAATTCTGGCAGAAAGACATTCGACAATGGCCGCTCCGGCTCAGTGTGGCGGCATTTGAATCAGGCGTCGGCCGGTATCGAATCACGTGCTACCTCGACATCGAACATGCCTATGCCGATGCGAGCCGGGCACAGCTCGAACAACTCGACGGCGAACTGGCGGAACTTCAACAGGTCCTGATGGGGCGGGATGCGCCGTCGGCGGTTTGAGTGACGGATTTTTCCGATTACACTTCGTCCGTGGCCGCACACACGGAAGATGCTGACAAATTTCTCATCGCCGCGATTCGCTCCGGCGATCAGCGGGCGTGGCATCAGCTCATTGAGCGATACCAGGGCCGGCTCCTGGCGTTTGCCCGCGCCAGGCTTCGCGCCCCGGGCGAGGCTGAAGACGCCCTGCAGGAAACCTTTCTTGGGTTTGTAAGCAGCCTCAAGCATTTCGACGAATCACGTTCGCTGGAAACCTACCTCTTCGCGATACTTCGTTACAAAATTCAGGAAGCGTTGACGAAGAAGCAGCGTCATTCCGATCAAGCCGTCGGCTTTGATGTGGACGAGGATGGACCGCCGAGCGCCGAGGCGACGGTGGAAGAGACGCCGAGCCAGTTAATGGCCGCCCGCGAAGGGACCCGGCGCCAGGCCGATGTGATCGCGACCATTCTGCGCAAGCTGATCGAAGAGTTGCGGGATCGCGGGAAGCTGGAGGATCTTCAAGTTGTCGAACTGCTTTTCTATGTGGGCCTGCGCAACAAGGAGGCCGCGGACAGGCTCGGGCGCGATGAGAAGAGCATTGCCGGCGTGAAGTTTCGGGCGTTGGGCCGACTGCGTGAGTTCCTTGAAGAGTTGGAGGCCGAGGATCGCGGTCTGCTCGACGAGTCCATTTCGTCAGACGCGACCATTGCCAAAGTCTGGCGACAACGTCGGCTTAGTTGCCTCAAGCGCAGCACCATCGGGTCGCACCTCCTCGGCGTGCTGGAAGAGCCGTGGAGTTCCTACACTGCGTTTCACCTTGATGAAGTGAAATGTCTGATGTGCAAGGCTAATGCCGAGGATTTGTCGGCCGAGAGCGAGCAGTTGGCTGGCGGCGATTTGTCCGAGCGGGTGTTTCAGTCCAGCGTGGGCTTCCTGTCGCGGTGGAGCGGGTCGGATTCGTCAGCCTGAGTCGGGAACGGCCCGAGAAAGGCGGCGGTGTGGGGGCCGTTTGACCGGGAGTGGGTCGCCAGTGCGAGCGCATCCGTCCATAGTGGCATTCATATTGTCCGGAAATCGGTGTTTCCAGCCCGGGTTCGCGTCTTTAGCGAAGGCCCGGAATGGGCGATAATCCGGTGCAGTCGTCGCACGTGTCACGGGGGATGCGACGGAGGAGGAAGCGGTGCAAATCTCAAGACGATTCTGGGCGCATGGGCCATGCATAGCGATCGTGATCGGCTTTTGTGTCGGTGCGATCAGCTTGCGCGCCGAGCCGCCGGACGATGAATCGGCTCCGGCAGTCGATGCACCTCGCGTATCACGAAAGCCCAAAGACATATCGCCGACGCGCAAATCCGCCAAGGGCAACGCGAATGCCGCACAAGTCGAGGTGTATATTCCGTCGGTAACGTCTCTGGTGGATGCCGCCAAGCGTTCCAAGACGGCCGTGATCTATCGTGTGTTTTCAAGTTTGATTTCCGTACCCAGAGACGAAACGGGCGAAGGTTTTGACATATCGCACGTGTTGACGCTCCTGACGGAAATCAGCCGCTGGCCTGACACGTCATTGGAGATCACCACCTATACGCAGGATCGCGAGGGGCGTCCACGATGGGCCGTTCGCGTCGACTGGCCGCTGGACGCACTGGTGGTCCAAGTGCAAGCTTTGATTCAGCTCGAAGCGACAGGCAAGTTGATCAAGGATCTATCGTTGCAGCAATCAGACTCGGGCGAGTGGCGACTTGAATTGCCCGACGTTGTGCTGGCGGTGTTGAAGAAGACAAAAGGCGGATCACTGGTTCTGTCGGCCGCCGACGTGAAGCCGCCGGAGAAGATCTTTGGACGTAAGGACGGCGGTGATTCGAAAGAGAAGGCGCTCGTCTATTGCCGCCTGAACATGGAAGCCGGCGACGAGGATTCGCGCGGCGCGGGGATGCTCGGGCAGTTGTCGATGCTCAGCGATATTCGCTACTCGGGCATGGTGGATGATGCCGGCCTGTGGCAGGAACGATTCAACCTGCGCTGGAATGCCATGCTGGGTCTGGCCATCAAACAGTCGCTCAAGAAACCCGGAACGAAATTCGAATCTCCTCGAGATGCGTTGGCTGCGGCCGTGTTCAGCATGGTCATGGCCGAGGGAATGGCGGATTCACTGGCCGGCTTCCGAGCGGGCACGATTGGGGCGCGGTGCGGCTCAGACGTTGCCGTATCGGTGGTTCCCGGCGGCGGGTTTCTGCCGGTGCCCGATGTGTTCTTTCAATTCCGAGTGCGCAATCCGGATGGGATTCTCAAGTCGATTCGCAAGATGATGCGAGAGGATGCCAAGTTGCGCCGTGCTGACGACAAGCCGCCGTCTTGGCGCGAAGAGAAAATCAACAACACGACCGTCTTTTGGAAAGACCCCGCGGCCGATCGCAACGGCGGAATGTCGTTGATTACCACGCGCACCGTTGTCTTCATCGAGGAGCCGGGCGAGAAGGCCGATCCGGATGAAAAGTCGAGCTTGGTGGTTGCGGAAGTCGCGACTATGCCCGACGACGCGGTCGGTCGCTGGCTTGGCCGGCGCGGTAAGAGCAGCGCATGGGAGGAAATGCCATCTGCCGACGGTTCATCGTGGGAGGCAGTCATTCATTGGGCGTCGGTATATGGTTTGGTCGAGCCGCTGCTCTCTGTTATTGGCAACATGGCAGACGATGCATCGCCGCTTCCCGACGCGAAAAAACTTGCCGCGGACCTGGTGGAGTCGCGCGTGCACTTGAAAATCGAATACGCCGGACTCGACATCCGCCACAAGGGACCGATTCCATTTGGCGCGGCCTATGTCCCGGCCATCACGGCGATGTCGCTCTCGGCCACCGCCGACTATGGCTCGGAGGCCGACCGCGAGCGCGTGGCGTGTCGAAATCTTCGAACGCTTTATCACCACGCGAAGCTATTCAAGAAAGACTACGGCCGATGGCCTGCAACGGTCGCGGAGCTGGACGGTTTCGTGGACTTTGCATCGCATCCGTACTTGTTGCAATTGCAGCCGCGCGAAGATGGCTTCGCGGCGAATCTCGTCGGTATGTTCGCCACGTCCAGCAAGCCGAAGGTCCGCCGAGAGCAGGGCGAGGCCGTGATCGACGACACGTTGTTTGTGATCGAAGGCATGGACGGCGACTGGCGACTGGCATTTAAGAGAGACCAATTCAAACATTACGAAACGATCTACATTGATGCCGAGGGCGAGATTCATCGCGTCTCTCGGTCGTCCGATTCGAAGGAGACTGAATCATGAAGCGGCTATTCCTATGGGTCATTGTTCTGTTGTTCCTCCTCGCGACTCCTCTGGCTGCGATCGCGCATTCCACGATGCGCCTCGACGACGAGCCCAAGAAAAAGAAGGACAAGGATGATTCGGCGTCCAAGAAAGAGGATGCCGACGACGAGGATGATGCCGACGCCGCCGACGACGACGAGGATGATGCCGACGCCGCCGACGACGATGAGGATGATGACGAGGCCGAAGAAGAAAAGCCGGCCAAGTCGGAAAAGCCGACGTCGAAGCCTGCCGTTGATATGAAGGCGAAGGCCAAGGACGCGGAGAAGGCCAAGGAAACCGCCAAGAAAGCCCCGTCGATTAAGCGGCTGATGGAGGTCAAGCTCGATCAATATGTGATTCCAGCGCGGGCCTTCAACCTGCCTCTGCCCGGCCGCACCAAGACCGTTCGCGATCTGGTGGAGCGATTCGACAAGTGGGCCAAGGACGACGAGGTCGGCGCTGTGCTGCTCGATCTTGATGGGTTGAATCTCGGCCTGCCCGATGTCGAGGAAATCCGCGCCGAATTGGTGCGCCTGAAGGCCGCCGGCAAGAAGATCAATGCCTTCGTCAACTCCGGCGACGACATGGGCTACCTGCTCGGTTGTCTCGCTGACGAGGTGGCCATTGCGCCGACCGGGTCCGTGGCGCTGCCGGGCCTTGGGCGGACGTTTCCCTTCATGCGCGGCATGAATCAGATGCAGGGCATCGAGTACGAAGTCATCACGGCCGGACGCTTTAAATATCCCGGCTTTATGAACGCTCGCGAGCCGAACAAGTATTTCCAGCAGGAAATGAACGAGATCTTCGACAGTTGGTACGGCGACTACGTCAAGTTCATCGCCGACGGCCGCAAGCTGTCCACTGACGATGTGAAAGAGATGATCGACATCTGCCTGTTCGACGCGAAGGAAGCGAAGAACCGCGGGCTTGTCGATGTCATTGCCTATTACGATGAGTACAGTGACCGCGTCGTAAAGCGAACCAAGATGCGCAAGATCGCCGACGGTCAGTCCGACTTCTCGCAGATCACGTCGCTGAATGATGTGCTGAACGCGTGGAACGCCGAGGTGAAGCGGGCCAAGGAGAGCTACACCGCCGTGGGGCCGAAGATCGCCGTCTTGCACGCTCGCGGGCCGATCATCGACATGAGCCTCGGCGCGGGGTTCACGTCGTCGCTCATCATGCGCGACGACTTCATCAAGAGCATCGAGGAGATTCGCAAGAACAAGACGATTCAGGCCGTGGTGCTGCGGATCGACAGTCCCGGCGGCTCGGGTTATGCGTCGGATGCAATCTGGAAGAAGCTCCGCGAGCTGGATGAAGAGAAGCCGCTTGTCGTGAGCATGGGCACGGTGGCCGGCTCGGGCGGGTATTACATTGCCTGCCCGGCGCGGATGATCTATGCCGAACCGACGACGATCACCGGTTCCATCGGCGTGTTGGCGGTGCTGCCGAACATGGCGTCGGCACTCAATCGCATGGACGTGAACCTGATGGAACTGAAGCGTGGCGAGCGGTCGCTCTTTGGTTCGCCACATCGCGACATCCCTCCGAATGACAAGGAGTTCCTCCAGAAGTATCTGCTCGACTTTTATGAAATCTTCCTCGATCGCGTCGCCGCGACACGCAAGATGCCGAAGGACGAAGTCCGCAAGATCGCCGAGGGCCGAATCTACACCGGCCGTCAGGCGATCAAGATCGGCCTTGTGGATCGGCTCGGCACGCTGCAGGATGCCGTGAGCGCGGCGCGGGAGATGGCCAACATCCCGCCAAGTTCGGAGATCAAGCTCGTCCACTATCCGCGACCGAGTAGCATCGGCGAGCTGCTGTTTGAAGGTCTCGGCGGCGTGTCGATGGCCGAGTCGATGATACTCAAGTCGCAGCAGGCGGCGCCGGTCATCGGCTTCGACAGCCAGTTGCAGATGTTCTCGCAACGACCGATGCCGCTTTGCTGGATGGCCATGCCGGCGGTTGAAGTCCTTTTGCAACCCAAGGGCCCGCGCCACATGATCGAAGGCCTGCTCGGCAAGCCGGATTTGAATCCGTTCGCGCCGAAGCCGTGACATAAGTCGAGCAGGCTTCCGTGCCTGCTTTCCTTGGGCAACGGCGGGCAGGGACGCCCGCCCCACTAAATGGCGCCCTCACCGTTACGCGATTCGATGAACGGGTCATACAGCAGGGTGATGCTGAACAATCGTGTCGGGTCGATCTGAATTTGGCGCGTTTCGAGGTCGTCCAGTGCCGGCTGTACGGCGTGGCGCAAGTTTGCGATGAAGCCCGGAATATCCACGCCCATGAAGACATCCGGCAGTCCTTTGAACAATTCCATGCATGACACGAACACTTGTCGCACGCCGACGGCCCGGCCGCGGCGCAGGAGTTCGAGCGTCACCGCGCCTTGAATGATCGCCCGATAGAACTGCTCGCGGCGGCGGTCGGGCGTCTGGTGCCAAATCTCCTCCCACGTGTCGTGGGCCTCGAAGAACAGCCCTTCATTGAACAGGCGAATGCCCTCCAGGAACGCCGCGCGTTCCGTTTCGAGGTCGAGGTGTTGTGGGCCGGGGCGATTCATATGGCCGGGAAGGTAGCGGCAGGTCCGAGTTGCTGTCGAGCGGCCGGTAAGTGATTCGCGGAGGCGCATTCTCGGGCCGACAACGGCGAATTGTCGCGCAAGACTTGCCGATTCAATTGTACTGTTATCCCTGTGACAACCTCGCACACCAATCCTACGACCCGCAATCATGCCGCGCGCCCGGTGCGCCCCGAGCATCGGTTGGAGCGTCTGATTCAGATCAGCCGTGCAATCGGGAGCATCCATGACGAACGCGAATTGATGCTGGCCATCATGCGGCATCTCACGACGGCGTTCTCGGCCGAGCGGTCGACGCTGTATCTGCATGACCCTGTTCGCGGGGAACTGTGGACGCGCGTGGCGCAGGGGCTGGAGCACTGGCCGAGCGAGCTGCGCATTCCCGATGATGCCGGCCTGTCGGGTCGCGTGTTTCAGACACAGGAGCCGCTCTGCATCGCGGATACGTTTGAGTCGCCGTGCTTCTCGCGGCGACTGGCGGAGCAGACCGGCTACGTGCCGCGTTCGATGCTGATCGTGCCGGTGATGCGGACGGGCAGCCAGTGCATCGGCGTGATTCAGTTGCTCGACCGGCGCGTCGGCTACTTCCGCGAGGATGACGTGCCGCTGATGGAGGCAGTGGCGGTGCAGGTCGGCATCGCGCTGGAAAACGTTCGGTTGCATGAGGCGCAGAAGCGGCAGTTCAACAGCTTCGTGAAGTCGCTGAGCACGGCGCTTGATGCGCGAGACCCGCTCACCGCGCTGCACTCGGCGAATGTGGCGAACTACGCCATGGGCATTGGTGAGTTGCTTTGCCTGCCGCCGGCGGACGTGGAGTGGCTGCGCATCGCGGGGCTGCTGCACGACGTGGGCAAGATCGGCGTGCCCGAGGCGGTGCTGACCAAGGCGGGGCGGCTGACGCCGCAGGAATTCGCCGAGATGAAGCAACATGCCGAGTACTCGCGGAACATCCTTTCGCAGATCGAGTTCACCGACGCCTTGAAGGACATGGCCCGCATTGCGGCGGCGCACCATGAGAAGCTGGACGGCTCGGGCTACCCGGACGGCTTGGCGGGGGATGCGATCCCACTGAAGGCGCGGATTCTGGCGGTTGCGGATATTTACGACGCCCTGACGCAGACGCGGCACTACCGGATCGGAATGCCGATGCATGAGGCGCTGGGGGTCATTGACGGCATGACGCCGGGGCAGCTTGACGCGAACTGCGTGCTGGCGTTGAAGGCGTTCTTAGGGATACGGTAAGCCGATCAGTGCAGAAAAACGTTTCGATTTTGTAATGATTCTGTGGATAAACGGTTGACGGGTCGAGTGTGGCTGCGCCTTACCAACGAGACGATTGGTGTGATGATACTGAATTAGCACACTTCTCGGCCGGGGATAACCTCCTTTCGACTTCAGCATCAGCACTGTTTATTTGAAGAATCGTATTGTTTATCTTGCCGATTACGTAGAAACGGCGATTTTTCTGAATCGGATTGCCATGGGTTGCTATAATTGTACATGCCGTCGGAGGTGGTGTGAGTGACCTCACCCGCTTTGGACTGTGACAGAATATGCATTTCGTCGGATGACTAACAGAAGGGCAACTCGCTGCGGCGAGAGGCTCGTTAACGAGTAAGCCGATGTGGAGGACACTGAAAAGTATCTTTCCGCATCGGCTTTTTTATTGGGTAAGTACACCGGAATCGAAAGAAACTTCTATGAACAAGCTCCAAATCAAAGGCGACTGGAACATCATCAAGGGCAAGCTGAAACAGAAGTGGGCCAAGCTCACTGATGACGACCTTGCCTACATCGATGGCAAGGATGATGAGCTTCTCGGCCGGATTCAGAAGCGCACCGGCGAACATCGTGAAGCGATCGAGAAGGTCGTCAAGGAGTTCTGCGATTCCGGCTGCTAGGCACGGTAGACGTTTCAGCGTGCTCGACAACTAGGGAACGAAGCTCAGGCCATCCCGCAGAAAAGCGGTGAGGGGGGATGGCTTGAGTGGATCATAGGATTTGAACAGCAAAGGAGTTTTCATGTCAGCGACATTAGCCACCATCAATCTTCGCTGCACCGACGTGGGAGAGGGCCTGCCGATCGTATTCGTGCATGGTTTCCCGCTGAGCCGCGGCGTGTGGAAGAAACAAATCGATGCGTTTCAATCGTCCTATCGCGTGATCGCACCGGATTTGCGCGGTCTCGGCGAGAGTGAAACGCTGCCGGGGCCTACGACGATGGAGCATTACGCTGCCGACCTGAGCGCCCTGTTCAAGAAACTCAACACGGGGCCGGTCGTATTGGTCGGCCATTCGATGGGCGGCTATGTGGCGCTCGCTTACGCGCGACAGTTCCCGGAGATGCTGAGTGGTCTGGTGCTGGTCGGGACTAAAGCCGGCGCGGACACTGCCGACGCGGCTGCCGGGCGACGTGCAACGGCTGAGAAAGTGAAGACGGAAGGCGTGCGCGTGGTGGTTGACGCAATGGCGCCGAAGATGCTGGCCGCCGGCAATCAGGATGCACAGCAAGCTGAACAGGTTCGTGGCTTCATGGCGCCTTCGAAACCGGAGGGTGTGATTAGGCTCTGTCTGAAAACGCGATTCGAAGACATCGTTGGATCATCGCCAATT
>CAZSBF010000110.1:0-13904 GCA_964605185.1 uncultured Planctomycetaceae bacterium | reverse complement strand
CGTTTCAGTTCTAAGTTGGGGTGTGAGTACCCACATTCTTCGGGGGCGATGTGCCTCGCGACCATGGGCGGGGGAAACGGAGGAGGAGTTCTGTGGACATTTAGTATCAAGAGCACTGGAAAGACATCTGGCAGACCTTTATAGTACGGTGTACGTGGGAATGGTCCGCAGCGAGGGGCCGTCCGCATAAAACCGTCATTTTCGATCCATTCCCTCGCAGATTGGCCCGCTTCAGACCGCCCACTCCTGAGATAATGCGGTACTTGGTTTTTTTGTGACGCGCAACCCCGAAGGAACGGGGCCTACAACAGGGAAACGATCTTGCCGATATGACGACGACCCATGCCCGAATCGGCCGCTGACCCTTTCATGGGCCGAGTCGAATCTAAGTGGTTTTTCTTATTTCGGGTCGTCTTGAAGTCTGAAGTCTCTTGGCAGGACGGATGGCTCCGGCAAATTCGGCGAAGCGTCTCACGTTTTAGTGGCCACGGACTGCGGAATGTCCAAGAAACTCGAAAACCTGATGTTCGTGCGGGAGCTGGGCGTTGGTGCAGGCACCAAGGTCTCGCTCATGCGCGACGCCAAAGACGGCAAGATGTACTGCAAAAAGTACGTCGCCGCCTCGGCACCCAACTGGGAGTCGCAGGTTCGCCAGCTCAAAAACGAGTTCGACGTCGGCGTCCACAATAACCACCCCGTCCTCCGCAAATCCTGGGAATACGGCATCATCAAGCGAAAGCTTCGCGCCGTGGAGGCCTACAACGTTCTCGGCTATGTCGACGGCATCCAGCTCGACAAGTTCGCTGAGGCAGGTGACATCCCACTGCTCATTAAAGTCTTCTGGCACTGCTCTGACGGTCTGCTCGACCTGCACAAGCGCGGCTTTGTCCATGCCGACCTTAAGCCGCACAACATCCTCTGCGCCAAGAGCGGTCGCCCGACCATCATCGACTTTGGCCAGGCCTGCGCCATGTTCACCAAGAAAGAGCGCATCCAGGGCACGAAGGATTTCATCGCCAAGGAACAGGTGGAACGCCAGATTCTCGACGCGCGGACCGACGTCTTCGGCCTCGGTGCCACCATGCACAAGATCTTCCTTGGCGTCTCAGTGGAGACGGAGTTGAACTCCGCCGCCGGCTCGGCCGGCCACATCAACCTCGATCGCTGGCGCAACCCAACCAACGACCAACCGCGCCAGATTGATCCGACACTTCTCAAGTTGATTGAGGACTGCTGCCAGCCGGATCGCATGAACCGACCCGAGTCGATGCAGATCGTGAAGGACCGGCTCGAGGTGACGTTCGACAAGATCGCCAAGACGGCGTAACACCTCTTCAAGTGTTGCCGTTTTTCTCGTGTTTCTAATTGACTTTTTGGGCCTTTTCAAGATAATGTGAGCCGAAGCAGGCGGGCGGAGTAGATTCTGCACCAGATTGCCGCGCGCCGATGGGAGGCCGACCCATGTCTTTGTTGCGCCCGTGTGTACTCGCACCTCTCTTATTTTTGTTTTCAGCGTTTGTGCGCGGCGAAGTGCTTACGACCGCAAACGCCCCGCGAACGGCGATTCAACTGAATGATGTTGCCCCTGCTTCGCGGATGTCGCTTCTAAGACTGGCCGATCCGTCGCGCGTCAAGGTGATCGAGATTCCTGAGTACGAGGACCCGTCTGTGGAGGTGGCAGAAAGGGCGGCACTACCGTGTCAGAACATTGCGTATCGCAATCTTCCCACGAGTCAGACCTCGGTGTTCTTGTTTGGCGGCCCGCCGGGAGCCGACAATGCAATCGATGATTGCCGACTGCCGGCGGGTTCAGCGAATCGATATGTGTGCGCTGCGCAGGTGACGACATTGGGGTTTCAGCAGGGCGGGCCCGCGACGTACAACCTCCAGGTGCAGGTCTGGTCCGAGTGCCCGGGTAATGACGGCGCGACGTTGTTGTCTCAAGGCACGTTCATGGCAATTCCGAATGACAGGGTGCACCGAGTGCAAACGATCACCCTTGATCCGCCGCACTTTGATAACGACGACACCTTTTACATTCTCGTTCAGTCCGACAATCCGGATGCGGGGTGGTCGATCGCTCGTGGAACAACCGGCCCCAACGACGTGGGCTATACCGCGGACGAGTTCTACGTCAGCCCTAACACGACAGCCGAATGCGAGGCATTTTTCTTTGGCGGGAATCCAGTTGCGGGTTTCACGTGCACGCTGCTGGGCGGCGGAGGGCCGCTCGGCTCATGCTGCGATTTGAGCACGGGTGTATGCACTGACGGAGTGCTTCGGAATGACTGCAACGATCCACTAAATCAGGCATGGAGTGAGAAGAGCTGCGTCGACGCACCGCCGTGCATGGCCTGCTCCGTGGCTTGCGGGTTTCCTGGGCCCAACCCGCCGAACCGCGAACAGGAGGCCGATTGCTTTACCAACTACTTGGATGCAACTAATCGCGGCTGCAACAATCTGACGCAAGGGGCAATCGGCCGCTTTTGGACGCCGCTGAATTGCACAACGGCGACGAGTGGATGCGGACGCAGTGGGACATACACTTTCTTGAACGGATTTATCTTTGGTGGAGTTAGTCAACAAGGTATCGAACAGCGCCGCGACGATGACCACTACCTGCTTGAACTGACACAGGATGCGCGGGTTACCTGGACTGTGAAGGGTCGCTTCCCCAGTCAAGCCATTGTCTCATTTACATTACGCCAAACAAACGGTCTTTCGACCGGTGTGAATTGCCCGACCTATCTTCCGGCAGAACCAGGGGATGTGGCCTTGAGCACCGCGGCGTCGTGTCAGGAATCGGTGGCAACGGCCTGCCTGCCGGGCCGCAACACGGCGGAGGGCCCGTTTCGCTATTTCCTCCGGGCAAGGCCGTCGGTAACTTCATTCGGGGCCAGCGCCGTGTGCGGGCTTCCGTATGAATACACGCTCAACTGCGAACCGTGCGACCGTGCGCCTACTGCGGCCGAGCTTGGGGCGTGCTGCACGACGTCGGCCTGTATCTATACTTCGCGGCTGGCTTGTCTGATCCTCACTGGCGACGACCAGACTTATTTTCAGGGAGAGGGATCAACCTGCCCCAATAGTGCATGCACTGGCGCGCCAGCCAATGACACCTGCCCCAATGAAACGGTTCTCACCTGCGCGAGTTGTGTTGTTCCGTACAACACGTCGCTCGCGAGCTCGGAAGGACAGTCGTTCGGTACCAATGGACAGGTCTACAAGGATGTTTGGTATCGCTACTCCGTTCCGCAGCCGGGCGCCTGTGCAAACGGTCGCGTCGTCGTCAGCAACATCGGGACCTGCTTCAACAGCAAGATCCAGATGCTCCGCGTATCAAACTGCAATGCGACCGCGACATCACAATGCACGGGCCTGAGCCTTACCGGCGGTATCAGCCTTGTTCCAATTCAACTTGAAGCCGGTCCTCCGATCCTAAACGTCGGTCCGTTCGTGTACGGACGCAGTAGCCAGACCATCGTCCCTGGCTCCGTCAATGGCTGCGTGAAACTTCGGGTCGGTGGACTGACGTCAAGCGATTACGGCGCGGGCACACTGCGAGTCGATTTCGTCTGCGCGGCGACTTCCGATTCAGGTCAGACAGGCTGGGACGCCAACGCAGGTCGCTGCTGCTTCCCGGATGGGTCGTGCCAGATTCTTCCGAATTCGGGTCTGGGGTCACTCTACACCTGCTGCGGCGTCGCGGGGGGATTTATTCGTAATAGGACGGACTTCTACGAGGGGCGAACGCCTCCGCAGACAGTCGCGGCCGGTGAAGTAGATGCTGTTGGCTGCGCCGTACTGCCTTGCCCGGCGCAAGGTGAGGCCTGTTTTAATGCATGGAATCTGAATGCCCTGCTCGGCGGCGGTGAAGGCACGATCACACGGCAATCAACCAATCGCATTTACTTCAAGTACGTCGTTCCACCGTCAGCATTGGTCGACAGCGGCTTGGTGATTAGCACCTGTGGTTCGCGGCTTGATCCGGAATCCGCCATGCCCACGGCGATGGACACGGCCTTTGCCGTTTATCGCGGCCAGTTCAGCTCCATCACAGGCGAGTGTGACGGGTCGATATCGGGTGGCGTTGCGCCCTGCATCACGGCCTACAACAACACAGAGATCGCCCGCGTGGAGGGTTGCGGCCCGCAGGACGCCCGCGCCTGGGGCGCAAAGTCGTTTGCTTCGTGCTATGAGTTTGGCGAATCCAGTGCATGCCTCTGCCTGAAGGTCATATCGTCGCTGGATACTCCGATTGCAGGAGAGGTTCGCCAGGGAGACACCATTTTCATCGGGGTCGGGGCACAAAAGAGCCTTAGCAATGGGGACAGCGCTCGACCGTTCTTCGATCCCGTAAGAACTGCGTGTGGCGGTGCTGTCGAGTATTCGCTTCAGGTTCAGAATGTCGCCGCGTGCTTCTTGTGCAGTCTTTCGTGCCCCGGCGGCGCATCGCCCAATCCCGAGATTCTGCCCGCGCCGCCATGCTCAGGCTATGTCGACGTCACCAACGCGGGTTGTTCGGCGACAAGCCTAGCTGAGCAGTTGTTCACTCCCATCATTTGCGGACAGACGTATTGCGGGTCATCAGGAACCTACCGGACGAACATTCCATGCGGGCCGGTTATTGATTGTCCAATCGGCGATACGTGCATTTCCTTTGTTTGTCAGGGCCCCGATGACAACAAGCAAGACAACGACTGGTATCGCATTCAAATAACGCAAGCCGGTCATCTAACATGGACCGTCAATGCCGCCTTCCCGACTGCCGCGCAGATCATCCACTCCCCAACCGATAATTGTCTCGATCGACAGACGATCGCCAGTGCCTACAGCATCAGCGGTTGCGAGCCGGTAGTTGTCTCTGCCGATGTCTGCCCGGGCTGGGTGTATCTGGTCGCCGTTCCGACGAATTCATTTGGCGTGCCATGCGGCAGCCTCTACTACGCCACCTTATCGTGCGCGCCGGATTCCGTGAGTTGCTGCAAGGGCGACATGAATAACGACGGCGCAGTCAATGGCCGGGATATTCAACCCTGGATTGATCAGGCGCTGCCGGTCGCAGCAGGGGGGCTTCCGGCGACAGAGGCCGACCGGACGTTTGGCTGCTTCGATCAGCTTACCTGCCGTGGCGACGTCGATGGCGACTTTGACGTGTCACTCGCCGATCTGGCCGGGTTTGTGACGATGCTTCTCGATGGCGAGGTGTGCAATACGACCGAATGCGGCGACCCGGCGGCATGCCACGTTGTTTCGGAGGGTGATTTGGGCGTCGTGAGCGACCTGTCAACGTCACAGTTCTACTCGGGATTCCGTTGCGCCGAAGATTTCCGAGTTTCATCCGGGGAAAGCCTGACGAGCCTGTGCTGGTACGGCTTTTACTTTGATTTCACCAACGTTCGGCGTTGCGGATTGCCGGCAGGGGATTCGGCGGATGACTTTACGGTGACGATCTACTCCGACATGGCGGGGCTTCCGGGCAGCGTATTGTCCGGACCGACCTCGCTACCTTCCGTCAGCAAGACCGATACCAGCGTGGATCTGACCTATCTCCAGTATTCGGTTCGTCGCTTCAAGTATGAGGCGACGCTGCCGTCGGCCGTCGCAGTCTCGCCGGGGACTTGCTATTGGATTGAGATCGTAAACCGTACCAGCGGGGCGTGCCAGTGGCTTTGGGAATCCTCGGCCTTGTCCGGAAACGGTGTCTGTGCCCGGAAGGCAGGGAGCATCGCTGGTGCAATGAACTGGTACTCGTTCGATCTGGCTGCCGACGACTTCGCGTTTTGCCTGCCCGGCCTGCGCATCGACAGTCAGGATTGCGGTATGCCGCTGGGGCGTTGCTGCGTGTATCCGATGGGGAATGGTGCAGCAGTTTGCTCGATGCAGATGCAGCCGGTATGTGAGTTGGTCATGGGCGGGGTGTGGACGCCAAGTCTTACTTGTGCTGTGAACTGTCCGATCTTGCCCGAAAACGATTTCTGTGCCAATGCTCTTCTAATCACCAGTGGTCCGATCTACAGCGGCTCGACCTTTTTCGCGACAAAGGACGGACCGGCGATTTCGTGTGAACCGAATTGCGGAGCATCGTGCAATACGGCAAACGATGTCTGGTTTAAGTGGGTCGCGCAATCCTCGATCAGCGCTGACTTCACGATGTGTGACGCATGGGTGCCCGGCGCGCACATCAATGGCGAGTCAATTAACAGTGATCTCTTCCGCTATGACTCCATCATAGTGGTCTATGACAATTGCCCAAGCGCGGGTGGCGTGCAGGTCTTGGGAGGATGCAGCGATGATTCATGCAATGTGAGCGGAGGGTCGACCGTGTCACGTATTGTGCTGCCAACGGTGAACGCGGGAAGTACTTATTGGATTCGGATTACGGGCTGGGGCGGCAACAATGGTCAATTTGTCCTGCGTGTGAACCAGCCGTAGCAACTCGGGTGTGCAACGGCTGGAATTACGCCTGCATTGCGTCGTCAAAATCGCGGAGTTTTTGCTCCATCAACTTCTTCGTCTTGGCTTCCACAACGATGCGAAGGGCCGGTTCGCCGTCGCGTGTGCGAAGGTGGGCTCCCCAGTCGGGGTAGCGAATCGTTGCTCCATCCAGGCGGTCTATCTGAGCGTCGCCGTGTGTCTGGACGAATCGTTCGATGGCGATGTCCGGATTCGCGCAGCGGACCGCCACTTCGCCGGACGATCGGAAACGGGCCAGTGGTTGCACGAGTTCTGCGAACGAGCGTCCGCCGGTGCTCAGCAGATTGATAACGTGCATCGTCGCATAGAAGGCCGATTCGCAGCCAAAGTGTTCGCGGAAGTAGTACCGGCCGCTCCAATCGACGCCGAACACGGCATTCGCCTCGCCCATTCGCTTTCGCATGTGGTGGTAGCCGACGCGTTCACGAAGGGCGATGCCTCCGGCACGTTCAATCTCGTCGAGGAGGATGATGCTGGACCGAACATCCAGCACGATTGGTGCGCCGCGATGGCGCTCAAGATAGGCCCGAGCAAGGAGCGCTCCGACGACATCGGTCGGAACGATCGCGCCTTTCTCATCGATGAATGCACACTGCGATGCGTCCCCGGAAAATGCAACGCCGAGGTCGGCACCAACTTCCTTCACGCGTTTTCGCAATTCGGCGGTGTTCGCCGGGATGGTCGGGTCGGGGTCGTGAACGAACGGCTCCATAATTTCGAAGTTCAGCGGTTCGAGCGAAATCGGCCCGAGACCTTCAAAGAGAACTGGGGCCCAGCGGGCGGCAACGCCATTGGCCGCGTCAACGACAATCTTCAGCGGCCGCTTTACGGCACCGCCGACCAGCGCACTGCGAACAAAGGCCTGGTACTCGGTGGCGACGCTGTCCTCCCGAATGCGTGCCTGCACACCGGTCTGGTGTCGTGGTACGCGGAGGGCGATGTCACGAATGCCGGCCAATCCGGTTTGATCTGAAATCGGCGAAGCCTTTGCGGCACAAAGTTTGAAGCCGTTGAAATCGGAAGGCGCCGTGGCGCCGGTCGCGATGATGCCGCCGCAGGCGTTGAAGTGGTTCACAGCGTAGTAAAGCTGCGGCGTGTCGATGACTCCGAGGTCGATGACATCCATGCCGACCGAGCGAATTCCATCGGTGAGCGACAGGACGAGGGCGCTGCCGCTGGAGCGAAGATCTCTCCCGACGACGACCGATTTCGAACCGGGGTGGGCGCGTTCATAGCCGCGTAATTTTCCATGCAAATACTGCCCGGCGGCGTGGCCGATGCGCCATGCGACGTCGGTCGAAAGCGGCGTCGGCGTCGTCGCGCAAATCTGCTCCGCCTGAAAAACTGCTTCAACATGCGCCGTGTTGCGGAGCGACGGCATGGAGGCGGTGGCGCCGGCCGGTTGCAGGTCGTCGTTGAATTGGCATGAGGTGCATTTGGGGAAACTGGTCTTCCGCCGTCCGCGGCAGATCGCATTGGAGATCTTAATGTGCTCCTCGCCGGGGCAGAACTTGAAATAGTCGGCGGGGGTTTGCGGCGGATTCATGCGGCTATGGTACGGTGATCGCCGCCGACTCACCACTCGTGTCTGGCATCAGACTCAATGATCCTTATAATCCGCCGACGCGCGGCGTGTGAACGATCGCGCGCCCTCCAGTGGAGCCAGCCATGAGTGAATCCGGTATTGAATCGGTGGCCACTTCATCCCTGAAGTTCGAGCCGCCTGCGCAGTTTGCATCGTCCGCTCACATCAAGTCGATGGCGGAATATGAACGACTGTATGCCGAATCCATCGCCGATCCGGAGGCCTTCTGGGCCGGAAGGGCGGAGGAGTCGCATTTCTTCAAGAAATGGGACCGTGTCTTGGAGTGGAATGCACCGTTTGCAAAGTGGTTTGTCGGCGGTCAGACCAACGTCAGTTACAACTGCCTCGATCATCAAATCGCCCGCGGCTGGGGGGATCACACGGCAATACTCTGGGAGGGCGAACCGACCAAGGCCGATGGCTCACCCAAGGATGTCGTTCGACTGACCTATCGCCAGTTGCTTGCCGAAGTCTGTCGCTGTGCAAACGGCCTGCGAAAGCTGGGCGTGCAAAAGGGTGACCGCGTCACGCTCTACATGCCGATGGTGCCGGAATTGGTCATCGCCATGCTTGCATGTGCGCGCATCGGTGCCCCGCACTCCGTCATTTTTGGTGGCTTCCCGGCGCAGGCGATCGTGGATCGATTGCAGGATGCCAAATCGCATTTTGTCATCACGGCAGATGGAGGCTGGCGGAGGGGAATCATCGTTCCGCTCAAGGCGAATGTGGACGAGGCTTGTCAGATGACCGACCTCGTCAAGAAGGTCGTCGTCCTAAAACGCTGTGGCAATGACGTCGCCATGACGGCGGGTCGCGACGTGTGGTGGAATGAGGCGTTCGCAGATTGCAGCGATCAATGTGCGGCCGAGCAACTCGACAGCGAGCATATGCTCTTCCTGCTCTACACCAGCGGCAGCACCGGCAAGCCTAAAGGCATTCTGCACACCACGGCCGGCTATATGGTGTATTCCGCGCAGACTGCGAAGTACGTGTTCGACCTTAAGCCTGACGATGTTTACTGGTGTACCGCGGACATCGGCTGGATCACCGGTCATAGCTACATCGTGTATGGCCCCTTGCAGAACGGCGTCACCGTCGTCATGTATGAAGGCGCGCCGAACTTTCCCGAGTGGGATCGTTTCTGGGCGATCATCGAACGCTACAAGGTCACAAAATTCTATACCGCGCCGACGGCCATCCGCGCGTTCATGAAGCAAGGCACGAGCTGGCCGGAGAAACATGACCTCTCCTCGCTGCGATTGATGGGAACCGTTGGCGAGCCAATCAACCCGGCTGCGTGGGTTTGGTATCACGAGAACATCGGCAAGAAAAAGTGCCCGATCGTGGACACATGGTGGCAGACCGAGACCGGCGGAATCCTGATCGCGCCACTACCGGGCGTGACGCCGACGAAACCCGGCTCTGCAACGCGACCATTTTTCGGCATTGAGCCGGCCGTCGTGGACAAGGATGGGGAAGACCAGCCCCGCAACGTCGGTGGGCTGCTCATCATCCGTAAGCCGTGGCCGGGAATGCTGCGTGGGATTTATGGCGATGATGCTCGATTCAAGCAGCAGTATTGGTCGCAGATCGAAGGACGATATTTCACCGGCGACGGTGCCCGTTGCGATGAAGACGGATACTTCTGGATCATGGGCCGTGTGGACGACGTCATCAAAGTCTCCGGCCACCGGCTCGGCACGGCCGAAATCGAATCGGCGCTTGTCTCCCACCCGAAAGTCGCGGAAGCCGCGGTCGTGGGGTACCCGGATGACATGACCGGTGAAGCCATCGCCGCATTCGTGACGCTTAAGGGCGGCGTGAAGGTTGATGATATGATGAGGGAAGAATTGAAGCGCCACGTCGTCAGCCAGATCGGTTCCATCGCCCGGCCGAAGGAGATTCGCTTCGCCGACGCGCTTCCTAAGACCCGCAGCGGCAAGATCATGCGCCGATTGTTGCGCGAACTTGCGACGAAGGGTCGTGTCGAGGGAGACACCACCACGTTGGAGGATTTCTCCACCATTTCACAGCCCACCGACGAAGAATAGTGGGTTGTGTTCACCCCATTCGCCCGCGGGCGTACGCGATCGCAGTCGCTACCAAGAGTGGGGGCAATTTATTTCACCTGTCGTGAAGTTCTTATTACCACTTTCCGCATTCTCGTTTTGAGTATATAATCCGCCTTCGCGTTCGGGGGTGAGGTTTCATAAGGCCTGAGGCGGATTATTTCCGGCCCTTGGCATGAACCGCACCGGCGTGGACTCGTAAGGCCCGGAGGCATTAGGCCTCGCGAACGTTTCGTAGCGTCGCCCTTTTGGGCGGTTGCATGAAGCGGCAGAGCGAACCAAGAAGGAAACAACCATGGCTATGGAATCAGCCTGCAAACTCAAAGTCGGCAAGGAGACCTATGCCGGCAAGGTCCGCATGGAGGCGGATTACATCGACTTTTCAGGGTCGACCAAGTACCGCTTCCGCCTGACCGAGGCGACCAACGCCCGGCGCGAGGCTGACACCATTCTGTTTTCGTTTCACGGCAATCCCGTTTCGATCGGCCTCGGCGAAGTTCGCAAGGCTGAGTCGTGGATGGACTACATTTCCCTGCCGCGCACCCTGGCGGACAAGCTGGGCGTCAAAGAAGGGCAGCACGTTCGCGTGATGAACCTCGACGACAGCGAGTTGATTCACTCACTTGAATCCAAGCGAACGCGCATGGTGACCAATCCGATGGCCACGTGTGACATGGTGATGCTCGGCGTCGAGCGCCCCAGCGAATTGCAGAAGATTGAAGACCTCAGTGAAAGCCTGAACCCCAACGGCGCGATCTGGGTCGTCCTGCCCAAGAGCATTCGTACGGTCACCAAGGCAAATGTCATCGCGGCGGTGCGTGAAGCCGGCCTCAACCACGTCGAGACGGTGGACTACTCCGAGACGCAGCACGCCCACAAGATCGTTCGCCGGCCCGCGCCGAAACGAGCGGTGGGCACGCCGAGCGCACCGGTGGCGAAAGTCGCGTCACGCTAGGTTCAGGTTTTTTTTTATTTCTTGATCGTTGATTCAAACCACGCGATGGTACGCTTGAGTCCGTCGTCGAAACTGATCTGCGCCTTGAAGCCGAATCGATCCACGGCGCGCGTGATATCGAGCATCCTCCGCGGTTGACCGTCGGGCTTCGACGAATCCCAGACAACCTTGCCCTGATATCCCGTCAGCGTGCGGATCTTCTCTGCCAAGTCAGCAATGGTGATCTCGAAGCCCGCGCCGATGTTGACCGGGTCTGCGCCGTCGTAGCGCTGCGTCGCGAGCACGATGGCACGGGCGCAATCTTCCACGTACAGGAACTCCCGGCTGACTTTCCCCGTGCCCCAGACCGTTACTTCGGGTGCCCCCGCCTGACGGGCCTCCACAAATTTGCGAATCAGTGCGGGGATCACGTGGCTGGCATGCAGGTCAAAATTGTCGTGTGGCCCATACAGGTTCACGGGCATGAGAAAGATGCCGTTCAGGCCGTACTGGGCCCGGTACCCCTGCAGCATGACCAAGAGGGCTTTCTTGGCAATGCCGTACGGGGCGTTCGTCTCCTCCGGAAAGCCGTTCCACAAGTCCGCTTCCCGAAAAGGGACCGGCGAGAACTTCGGATAGGAGCAGACCGTGCCGATCTGCACGAACTTCTTGAGCCCCACACGGCGGGCGTTCTCGATGAGATTCATGCCCATCGCCATGTTGGCATAGAAGAATCGACCGGGGTTCTCGCGATTCGCGCCGATGCCGCCGACCTGCGCCGCCATGTGCAGCACGATCGTCGGTGTCAATTCGTCATACAACCGAGTCACCTGTGCAGCGTCCGTCAGTTCAAATTCCGCCTGTCGGGGCGCGAGGATGTGGTTCTCGTGCACGCCCGCGGCGCGTAGCTCTGCCAAGACATGACGGCCAAGGAATCCGGCGGCGCCGGTGATCAGGATTCGTTCACGGGTGAGGTCAATCGGCGGGTACATTGCTCAGGGCGAATCGTAGCCTAGAACTCGCGATGCCGAAATCGAGGGATGGAACCGCCGACGCAGGTTCACTTCCTGCCGAATGAAGCGAACGGTCGGTGTAGCGTGATTCAGCCGTAATGCACTCACTCAGGTGGATCGAACGGGTGCAGCGGGGACTCACCCATGAGCACGCGGATGACGTCTTCGGCGACATTGAACCGTTCGGCGCTGGCGTCGAGGGTGGCGCCGGCCACGTGAGGCGTAAGCGTGCAGTTGGGGGCGTGTCGGATGGGATGCTCATTCGGAAGCGGCTCGGTCTCGAAGACGTCCAGCGCGGCTCCGCCAACGGCGCGGCGTTTGAGTGCTTGGGCTAGGGCGGTCGTGTCAATCAGGCTGCCGCGACAGGTATTGACGACGATCGCCGACTGCTTAAGCAGCGCGATGCGCGCGGCATTGAGGATGCCCTTCGTCGCCGGGGTGGCGGGGAGGTGGAGAGAGAGGATGTCCGCCTCATTGAGAAGTTCGTCGAGGGTGCGGGACGTGCCGCTAAAGTCGGTCGGAGTCCGGCCGGAAGGGTCGTGATAGAGAATGGGCATGCCGAGCGCGGTGGAGCAGATTCGGCCAAGCGATTCCGCGACGGGGTCCACACCGAGGAATCCGAGCTTGTAATTGGAAAGCTCGTGTCCGGAGGGGGATCGAAGGGCATCGAATTTCCCTTCTCGCATCTGCCGGTCAAAGAAAGTGATTCGACGGTGAGAACTCAGGATTAGGGCAAGCGTGAACTCGGCCGTCGACGCGACGGCAATGTGAGGTGCGTAGACGACCGGAATGCTGCGTTTACGTGCGGCGCGAAGATCGATGTGATCGACCGTGGGGCTGGCTCGGGCGATGACCTTCAGGTTCGTGCCAGCCTCGATAATTCGTGCCGTGACATGAGCCTTGGCCCGAACGCAAAGCGCGTCCGCATTGGGGATGGCAGCTAAAAGGCTTTCGGGGGCGGAATCAGCCAGAACGGTGACCTCGCCGATTTCTTGCAGCCGTGCGAGGGCTGCGGAATCGTAGGGTTCCGCCACAATAATGCGATACGGCCTAGTCCCCGCCATGTCTGATCTCCTTCGAGTCGACACGCACGCGCAATGGGCGCGTTCCAAGGGGGCGCGATGGCCCGTTGTGTGTTCATCGATTATCATACCCGTCAGTCTCGCGTCTTCAACGAAATACGCGGGAAAATTGAAAGGAATCATCCATGCGCGCGGGCGACCAACGATTTATCTGGAGAGGGATTTGTCTGATTCTTGCGACCTGCGGTGTGGCGTTGGGCCAACAACCCACCGGAACAACTCGAAACACCGATTCCGCGCCGGTGAAAAAGGCGGCGATCAAGGATGGAGATGCCGGCAAGTCCAAACAAGAAAAGCCCCCAAGTGAAAAGGGGCGCGATGAAGCCCGGACTCCTCAATATTCGGTCAAGACGGGCGGCGTCGACGACCAGTCGGCGGTGATACAGGAGCCATCCCAAGGCCGGCCGATCATTATTACATCCGGTGAAACGTTTTATTTTGTAATGAGGCTTCCCGCAGATATCAGCGGGGACATTAGTTTTGCGCTAAGGCATGCAATGGAGCCGGAGATTCGGGTCGCTTTGAAGCCCACGACGCCACCGTCCTACAACGAGCAGTATTGCAGTTTGCTGTTGCAGATTCCGGGGACTGTCGAACCGGGCCTTTATGACGTCGAAGTAAAGACGGAGCGAGGAGTTTTTGCATCGCGCCGTAGTGTCAAGGTCGTTGATGCGTTCAAGTCGAAGTTTAGATTTGTCCACCTTTCCAATATGAACGTGGGGGATCTCACCGCTCCGGCCTTTG
>CAZSBF010000109.1:0-14162 GCA_964605185.1 uncultured Planctomycetaceae bacterium | reverse complement strand
TGAATTCCCGTCCGGTTTTGCCTGCGCGCCGTCCGGTTTTGGGTTGCGCGCACTAATCGGAGGGGGGTTGCTTTGCAACATGTCAGATTCCTCTGGGGGCAGCGCGCAACGGAGGCGCGGCTCGGGCGAAGGCGGTTCGCGCGAGCGGGTCCGAACCTCACTCATTACCTATCAATCTTGATCAGTGTTTCATCGCGAGTGTGAGTTGTGCGGAAGTCCGTGCATGGCAAGAGTTAGGTCGCCCTTTCAGGGCTTTGCCATTTCTCGATGCCACAAACCCAGGGCGTTGCCCTGGGCTGGGGCTAGGGCGCACCGTTGGTGCTGGGCTTTCGCTTACGAGCTTCGTTGGTGCCGGGTTTGCGCCCGCGAGCTCTGTTGGGGGCTGGTAGGCGCGGACGCTCGTAATTGGTGCTCGTGGCTTTGTAAGTAATTGCCTGTGCGGAGTTTGCTGCGATGTGGCGGGGTAACTTGCCGAGGGCGGTGGCTCGGCTGACAATACCCTGATCATGATCAAAAACGAATACGGCGTTGAACATCACGGCCTTGAGCCGTCGCGGACAGTGCATTGGAACAGCTCTATTCCACAGTTGGTGGAGATGGCTTGTGCCCGGCGGGAGGGGCAGCTTACGAACATGGGGGCGCTGGCCTGTCTGACGGGCAAGCGGACGGGGCGGAGTCCGAACGACAAGTTCATCGTGAAGGACTCCATCACCGAGGGGACGGTCGACTGGGGCAAGACGAACAAGCCGATCACGCCGGAGGCGTTCGACAAGCTGTTCCGCAAGACGGCGAATCATCTGAACACGGTCGAGCTGTGGGTGACGGATGCGCGGGCGGGGGCCGATGTGGAGTTCTCGCTGCCGATCCGCGTGATCACGACCAAGGCGTGGCATGCGATGTTTGCGCGGCAGCTTTTCCGGCGGCCGACGCCGCAGGAGATGGTGACGACGAAGCCTGAGTGGGTGGTGATCTCGGCCCCGGACTGTCTGGCGGACCCGGCGCAGGACGGGACGAACAGCGAGGCGTACATCGCGGCGGACTTCTCGCGGAAGATGGTGCTGATCGGCGGGACGCATTACGCGGGCGAGATTAAGAAATCCATCTTCACGGTGATGAACTTCATCCTGCCGGATCGCGGTGTGTTTCCGATGCACTGCTCGGCCAATATTGACTTCAACAGTGAGGTGGCGCTGTTCTTCGGTCTGTCGGGCACGGGCAAGACGACGCTCTCGGCCGATCCGAAGCGGCGGCTGCTGGGCGACGATGAACATGGATGGTCGCCGCGCGGGGTGTTTAACTTCGAGGGCGGGTGTTACGCGAAATGCATCAAGCTGTCGGAGGAGCGCGAGCCGCAGATTTACAACGCGCTGCGGTTTGGGTCGGTGCTGGAAAACGTGGACATGGAGATGGAGACGCGCGAGGTCGATTTTGACTCGGCGCGGTTCACAGAGAACACGCGGGCGGCGTACCCGATTGATTACATCAGCAATGCGCTGCTGCGCGGCATGACGGACCGGCACCCGAAGGCGGTGATCTTTCTGACGTGCGATGCGTTCGGGGTGTTGCCGCCGATCTCGCGGCTGACGACGCAGCAAGCGATGTATCACTTTCTGAGCGGCTACACGGCGAAGCTGGCGGGTACGGAGGCTGGCGTGGGGAGCGAGCCGCAGGCGACGTTCAGCACGGGGTTCGGGGCGCCGTTTTTGCCGCGGCCGGCGATGGTCTATGCCAACATGCTGGCACAGAAGATCAGCAAGCATGGGTCGACTTGTTATTTCGTAAATACGGGGTGGAGCGCGGGGCCGTATGGCGTCGGGCATCGGATGGACCTTGCGGCGACGCGGGCGATGGTGACGGCGGCGCTGTCGGGCAAGCTGGCAGAGATGCCGACGACGCAGGACCCGGTTTTCGGGTTGCACATTCCGACGCACGTGCCCGGTGTGGCGGATGAGTTGCTCATTCCGAAGAAGTCGTGGAACAACCCGGCGAACTATGACGCGAAGGCAAAGGAGCTGGCGACGCTGTTCACGAAGAACTTTGAGAAGTTCTCGGAGGTTCCGCCTGAGGTTAAGGCGGCGGGGCCGCGCGGTTAGAGGCGGCTGGCTTGGGTTTGCATTCCCTTCCGAAGGCAATGCTCCGTCGCCTCTCCGGGGCTTCGTTTTTCGCGCGTGTTCTTACCACGGGCTCGCGCCCGTGGCTACGATCCGGTGCCCCTGTCGGGGCTAATTACGCATACAGGCCATTCGTAGATTCCAGCCAGTTGGCGATTTGGTCGGCGGCAGCGGGGACATTGCTGCTCGACATATCCACTTCGATTGATGGCAGTGTTGATTCGGCGATGGCGTTGCGCATGGCTTCCTGTTCGGCGATGAAGGGAGCGAGGTCGTCGTATTGGCGGGGGTTGCCGGAGATTTTCAATCGCTCGGCTCGGGCGGCGGCGAAGGAGTCTGGTGAGCGCGTGCAGAAGATGATGCGGAAACCGAGCGGGGCCAGTCGATCTTCCAGCCAGCGGAAGTCGTGGTCGCGGCCGGTTGTGCGGCGCTGGTGGACGCGCGTGGAGATGTGGAAGCGATCGATGATCCACGAGTAGTAGCGCTGCAATTCGAAGAGGCGGGCCCAAGTGCGATAGGTTTCCATGGCGAGGGCCTCTTCGTCAGCATTGAAATTGATGAGGCCGCGGCCCCAGGGGATGTTGGTGAAGGCGCACCATTCGGCGGAGATGATGGGGGAGTGGTAGCGGTATTTTCGCAGTCCGACGATGCGGGGGTGTTCGTTGAGAGCGAAGGCGAGATCGGTTTTGAGGGTGAGGCGGGTGCCTTCGAGGATGAGTTTGGGGCAGAGCTTTCGGGAAGCGGGCGGATCGGCGGCGGGCATATATCGGATCATACTCGGGGCGCTGGCGGGGGGATTATCAGGCGAAGCGGTGGGGGTTGCCGGTGAATCGTAGGCTTGGGTGTCGGTCGAGCCGATGGGTGGACTGGGGGTAACTCGCAATGATTTCAGCAATCAACAGTGCGGCGGGCGGCATGAGTCGTGCACAGGCGGCGGCCGGTGCGGCGGCGCAGCAGGTGAGTGCGGCGGTTGCGGTGGATGATGTGACAGGTGAGTTGGCGGCGCTGCCGGGAGGCGAGGACCTTGTGCGGCAGATGGTGGCGTTGAAGCTGAGCGAGGTCAGCTATTCGGCGAATGCCGAGGTGATCAAGGCGGTGGATCGGATGAATGAGGAGATGTTGGATTTGTTGGCGTAGGGAAAGACACTTCACTTCAAAATCTCTCACGCTTCAAAGCGTTGTTTCTTATTCGCAGACCCCACCCTGGCCCTCCCCTTATCAAGGGGAGGGGACAAGACGCCGCTATCCACGGGACATGTCACGATGCGGCGGGCAAACCCGCTGGCTAAATGAGAACGGTTACGACACTTTTGCGCCGGGTGCGATGTCGGCCATTGGGGTGAGGACGATGACCCGGGAGCGGTCTTCGTTGGAGGCGGCGAGGAGCATGCCCTGGCTTTCTTCGCCGCGCATGGTGCGCGGGGCGAGGTTGGCGACGACGATGACGGATTTTCCGACGAGGGCTTCGGGTTCGTAGTAGCCGCGGATGCCGGCGACGATCTGGCGTTGTTCGGTGCCGAGGTCGACTTTCAACACGAGCAGGCGGTCGGCATTGGGGTGCGGTTTGGCTTCGAGGACGCGGGCAACGCGGAGGTCGATCTTGGCGAAGTCGTCGAAGGTGATCGTCGTGGAAACGGCAGGGGGTTGGTCGCTCATGATGCAGGGAGCGTAGAGCGCGGGGGCTTGTTCGACAAGGCCGGACGGGGCGCTATGATGCGATTGGTCACGCTTCAAAGCCGGCTAGAGTCCGGCTGAAGAAGTGAAGGGGTGGCGACTTCCACCAGCTAAAGCTGATGGCAAATACTGGCCGGCTGAAGCCCGGCCCCTCGATATCATATGGGGCAGGTGAACGACAAAGCTTGTGCTAGGCTCTGGCGCGGCGGGAGGCGCAACGATGGAACAACTAAATAAGAAGCCGTCCATCAAGTTGAGTTTGTTTGGCATGCTCATCACGATTGTGGGCGGCGTGTCATATTTCCTGTTGATGGATATTCCGCTTATTCGCAACACGGCGGCGCCAAACATTGCGTTGGTGGTTGTCGGCATGGCGATGGCGGCGTGGGGCGTGGTGAAGCGGCGGTCGAAAGGGACGATTATTTCGGCGGGAGTGTCTGCGTTTGTTGGGCTGGGGTTGATTCTGTCGCTGACGGTGCTGATGAAACTGCCGGAAGCGGAGGCGGTTGCGCGGACGTCGGACACGCTGCCGGATTTCACGCTACCGAATCAGGATGGCGTGCCGGTGACGCTGTCGTCGTACAAAGGGAAGGGGCCGGTGTTGCTTGTCTTTTATCGCGGGCATTGGTGACCGCTGTGCATCTCAGAGCTCCGGGGTCTCGGAGACGTAGCCAAGAAGTTGAAGGATGCCGGTGGTGCGGTCATTGCGGTGAGCGCGGATGCGCCGAAGGATTCGAAGAAGGTGGTGGAGCGGTACAAGATTCCGTTCGACATCGTGTCGGACGAGGGGGCGAAGGTGATCAAGCAGTACGGGCTCTTGTTTCATGAGCCGATGGGGCGTGGGGATATCGCGCTGCCGGCGAACTTCCTGTTCGACAAGAATGGCATCGTGGTTTGGCGGTACATTTCGACGCATGTGCAGTTGCGCGTCGATCCGGCGGAGACGATGGCCGAGGTCGAGAAATTGCTAAAGTAGTTCGCTTCGCGTCCGAGAATCCGTTCCACTCGCGGCAGGGGGACTGTGGGGCCGAATCACCCGCTCGCGTCGGCCGATGTAGTTAGGCATCGGGGCGTGTCGGCATGGCCATACTCTTTCATACTCTTCGCAGCGTGATGATCAGTGTCGCGCTATTTCCGCCGGCGTTTTCGCTGGTCATCGTGGGGTTTGATGAGTTGTATGGCCCGCCACGGGATGATGAGCCGGCACTTCCGTTTGCGGATTGTCCGATGCGCAGTTTGGGGATGTGCGGGCCGCCGAGGGGGTATGTGCGGGATGATGCGTGTCGGTTGTGCCGGCCGAAGGAGATGACGTTCTTCGAGCTTCGGGCGCAGACCGGCCCGGATGCGCAGGGCGGGCACATTTTCATCAAGACGCCGAACATGGTGGTGGGATTCCGAGCGAAGTGCTCAGAGGTTGAGCGGCTGGACTATTTGAATCCGATGGCTGCGCCGGTGGAGGGGATCGTCCTTGATGATTCGACGCGGCCGTATTCGCGGGTGCTACGGTTTCGGGCGACGCCGAAGTCGGTGGCGTTGTTGGAGGCGGCGATTAAGGCGCACGAGAAGGATCTGTACCAATTAGGCAATTGGCAATATGGCAAGAATTGTGCGACGTGGGCCGCGGATCGACTTCGCGATGCGGGTTTCACGCCGCCGCCGGGGGATTGTCCGAATCGAATGGCGTGGTATATGCAGCCGAGCCCGGCGACGGCGGGTCGGTGATTTTGGCGGGACCACCGCGCGGCCTTAAGATAGTGGCGGATCGCCCGAGGACATTTCCACACTCATGAGTAGCGAGTATCAACTTCGTCGAGAGCTGGCCGACATCGCGCACCGGGTCTATGAACGGGGGCTGGTGGCGGGCACGGATGGGAATATCTCGGCGCGCTTGCAGGGTGACACGTTTTTGATTTCGCCGAGCGGCTCTTGTCTTGGAATGTTGGAACCGAACGAGTTTGTGCGGATCGACATGGCGGGACGGGCGGTCGGCGGACAGGGGCGGCCGTCGAGCGAGCGGTGGATGCACATCGCGGCGTATGCGGAGCGGCCGGACATTCAGGCGGCGATTCACGCGCACCCGCCGACAGTGATTGCGTTCACCGTGGCGGGGCTGACGTTTTCGCAGTGCTCATTGCCGGAGGTGATTCTGGCGTTTGGGCAGGTGCCGATTACGAGTTACGCGACGCCGGCGACGGAAGAGGGGGCCGTGGTGATTCGCGATCTGATCAAGAAGTTCGATGCGCTGGTGCTGGATCGGCATGGATCGATCACGGTGGGCAAAACGCTGAAGGATGCGTTTTTCAAGCTGGAGAAGCTGGAGCACGGGGCGCATGTGATGCTGATGGCGCATCAGCTTGGGACGGCACGCGACCTGCCGCCGGAGGAGATTGCGAAGCTGGCGGCGCTTCGCGAGCAGTTGGGGCTGGGCAAGGCGACGGATGTGTCGGGGACGTGTTTGCCGCCGGGGACGGTGCTGCCGACGCGGGTGGTTCGTGGGGATGAGCGGTATTAGGCAATGTCGCTCAGGAGGCGCGTGGCGGCGACGGCGGTGACCTGCTTGTGCAACTGGAAAGACTTTTCGCCAGCGTGGATTATGAACGCGCGTTGGAGCTTAAGCGTTTCGATAGCTGTCATGAGCGACGGGGTGAGTTTGGGAGAAGTTGTTCGTTTGAATTCGAATCCCCATCGCGTGCGGCCTCGAATCCATAGCAAGTCAAGTTCGGCGCCTGAATGTGTGGCCCAAAAATGACACTCCAGGGTGGATGTCCCAAGCAACTCCATGACCTGTCGCACGAGAAAGCCCTCCCACGAAGCACCGACTTTTGGATGCCTTTCAAGGTCGCGATTATTGCGGATGTCGAGTAGGCCGTGTAGAACGCCGGAGTCCTGCACGTACACCTTGGGTGATTTGACCTGTCGCTTGCGAATATTCTCAAACCACGGCTGAAGAATTGTAAGGACTTGTGCTGCGTGCAGTGTGTCCAGGTAATGCCGAACGGTTTTGTCACTTACGCCAAACGAGCGGGCGAATTCGGCGCTGTTCCATACTTGGCCGTGATAGTGCGCGAGCATCGACCAGAACCGTGACAGGGTTGTGGCGGGCACTCGAATGCCCAGCTGGGGCACATCGCGCTCGAGAAATGTGCGGATGAAGTTTTGTCGCCACTCGAAACTGGCGTCGTTTGTTCGCGCCAGAAATGACAACGGGAATCCACCGCGAAGCCAGAGAGGTTCGATCTTTGTGATTCCTACTTCGTCGAGGTCGAAGCCGCCGAGCGTATGAAATGCAATTCGCCCTGCAAGTGATTCGGACGATTGCCGCAGCAATTCGGGTGACGCGCTTCCGAGCACCAGAAAGCGTGCCGACCGCGGGCGACGATCCGCCAGTACGCGAAGGACTGGAAAGATGTCAGGTCGTCTTTGGATTTCATCGATGACGACGAGTCCCTTGAGAGGGCCGAGTGCCAGCTTGATGTCAGAGAGGCGGGCGAGATCGGCCGGGTCTTCCAGGTCAAACCGCTCGCCGGGGCCTTTGTATTGTCGTAGCAATCCCCGGGCCAATGTCGTCTTTCCGACCTGCCTTGCGCCGAGAATTGCGACGACGGGGAACCGGTGAAGGAGTTGTTGAACGGCGGCGGTGTTTCGTTCGCGGAGGACCATGTCGAAGCATGATATCGGAAAATCCGGAGCCTGTCTCCGATATTTCACAATTTCGGGTCGCCGCGTCCGCCGCATTGGGGCGCTGCCATTTCTTGACCTTTGACAAAATGCGTGTAAGCTTTGGCGTTGTGGCTAGTTACACTTCGCGACTCCGCCGATAACAAATCCCGGCGATTGTTGGCGATGCGTGATCTTTGCCGCCGTAGCTCAGTTGGTAGAGCAGCGGTTTTGTAAACCGCAGGTCATCGGTTCGAGTCCGATCGGCGGCTGTTTCCTTACTTCATTATCGAATGGGCGGGCCGAGTACGTATCAGCAAGTTACTGTGCTTTCTTGAGCGACTCGACCGCTTTTTCTTCGAGGGCGATGGCTTGGCGGAGGGTGTCGATTTGCTTGTTGCGATATTCGGCGGGGGGGAGGCCGACGGGGAAGGTGTGTTCGGCGGGGACGTTGTTCATGCCGTCGAGGAGGAGTCGGACTTCGCTGTCGTAATAGTCGGCGGCCATGCCGATGTGGAGGTCGCGCGAGCCGTAATCCTTGGCGATCATGCGGAGGTAGCGCACGGCGGCGCCGCGGGCGTCGATGAGACTGACGTAGGTCCAGAAGTTTGCGTGGATGTAAGTGCGATCCTTCGGAGAGCGCAGGGCTTCGACCCAGGCTTCGAGGGCTTTCTTTCCGATCAGGTTCGCACCGCCGGCCTTGCGATCGAACATCTCGATGGCGCGGCGGATGGATTCGAAATGCATTTTGCGGGGATCGGGGCGTGACTTCTTATTCGTCAAAAAGAGTGTGGCGGTGGGCCAGCCGGTCGCGGGCTTGTCGGAGGTTTCGGCATCGCCGTTGTAGGAGCGACATAGCCAGGTTCGCGGGCCGCGATAACCGACGATGAGGCCCCAGTCTTCGGGCGGAATGATGTTGGCGGCGAGAACGGGCAGGCCGGCGTCGATGCTCTTGGCGACGGCGCGATAAAGCGCGTCTTTCTCGGCGTAGTCTTCCTGCTTCACGATGCGGAGTTCGTAATCCCAGCCGATCGCCGGAAAAAGGATGTCGAGGACGGGTTCGCCTGCGAGCGGGTCGGGGTTTCCGACATCCCAGCGGTCGGTGCGGAACTGGGTGCGAAAGGCCATGCCGGACAGGCCCATGAGTTCGTCGTAGTTGATCTTGCGGCCGGAGGCTTCGAGGACAAGTTCGAGGCAGTGCATGAAGGTGCAGTCGCGGCCTTTGGCGAAGCCGCGAAGTGGGCCGATGCCGTCGCAGCGCACGTCGCCGGGTCGGTCGCGGACGATGGAGACGCGCGATCGCTCGCGAATTGTCGGTTCGTCGGCGGGCTTGGCGGAGCAGCCGGTGAACAATGCCAGCGCGAGTAAGACGAAGGCGAAAGGGTACGCAGATGGACGGAGGCGCGTCATGACTTCCTTTGCGGCGTCAGCGATGCAAAATCGCCGGCGATCCGCGACCAGATCACGAGTGGATACCACCAGCCCGCGATCATCAGGCCGATCATCGTCAGGCTTCCGATCCACGTCAAATGAAGGGAGAGGCTGGTGGAGAGTCCGACGCCGGTGAATGAGGCAATGGTGTCGAAGATGAGTTCGTGGGCGGTGCCGGCGGTGCATGTATACATGACAAATACACCGGTGCCCGCGATCAGTGTGTATGCCAGGATCAGCGTTGCGAGGCGTCGAAGCGTTCGCCATCGGACGGCGTTCTCGTTGTCGCTCCACATTCGGCGCGGATGGACAAGGCAAATGAGGCCGAGCACGAATGCGGTGGAGCGCAGGCCGCCGGCAACGCCCATGGCTGAACCGCCGACGATCATGCCGACGAGGAGGACGGCGTAGCTGGGCCAGGTGATCGTGCCTTCGACGAGTGGGATGCTCTGTAGACCGGCGGAGCGGAGCGTGGCGGAGACGAAGACGGCCATGCGCCAGCGGGGTGCGTGCTGCGCTTCTTCGCGAAGCGGGACTTGCGGCGAGCCGAGATCGAACGGGCGGCTGGAGGCGAGGTCTTCCGGAAGGAAACCGCGCGTTTCGAAAAGGAAAAGCAACCCGGCGATACCGAGCAATAGGAGAAAGGCGGCGCCGGCTTCCCAGTTGGGAAGGCGCTTCCAGGGTTTCCATGGCGCGGCATCTGTTTCTTTGCGGCGCGGCAACACAAGGTCGAGGACGATGGGCATGCCGATGGAGCCGATGATGGCGAGCGTGGTGATGATCGAGAAGATGAACGGATTGGGGAGGTAGTCGGCAAGCCCGTTGGGGCGAAGGGTGTAGCCGGTGTTCCATGTGGCGTCGGCGACGTGGACGGCGCTCCATCCGACGCGCGAGAGGGTGGTCGGTGCGTCGGCGGTGTTCCACGCGGCCACGAGTGCGAGCGTTGCGACTGCCTGCAGGCCGATCATCCATTTCCAAATGGAGGCGAGGGAAAGCGGTCGCGAGAGAAATGGGCGGGCGATGGCGAGGCCGATCGCGGAGAGGGCCATGCCGCTGAGCAGGGTGGTGAGCATGAGCAAGGCGTGGCCGAAGAGGGAGAAGTCATCGGCGATGCTGTACGGACTGGTGCCGATCAAGCAGATGGAACTCGTCGCGGTGAGGGCGCTGTTGAGGATGTGGAGCAGGAAGTTGTGGCGGTAGTCGGGGACGCTCGATTTCGTGGCGAGCGGCAGGGCGAGACCGATGGTCAGGAGGATGAGGCCGATGATCCACGGACGAATGATGAGCTGCAGCGCGTCGATGGGTTTGTCCATCGCGGCTTCGAGCGATTCGTAACGGCGCTTGGCCCATTCCAGAAAGGCCAGGCCGCCGAGGTAGATGGCGACGACCACGTTCCATGGATCGAGTGAGCTGCGAACCAGGGCGATGGCGACGGCGGCGACAAACACGAGGGCGGTCAGTAGGCCATGATGGGTGCGTTCGGCGTGGACGCGCAGCCCGAACCAGCCCCAGCGCGCGTGCAACCAGAAGGCGAGGGCGGGCGCCTGAATGAGTGTCGTGACCCACATGGGAATCAGCGATTGCGCGTTAGCGTCGCGCACGAGAGCCGCGAGGCAGGCGAGAAGTGTGAGGCCGAGTTGGAGTGGGGTTAGGGCGGCGGGGTTCATGGGGTATCATGGATTTCATGGCTCGGAGAGCGGAACGTCAACCGAAAAAGAAGTCGGCGACTCGAAGCAGGCAGCCGGAGCATGAGACCGGCCCATCGCTTCACGTCGGGGCACGCATTCGCAAGCTTCGCCGGGATCAGGACGTGACGCAGTCTGAGTTGGCGACGAAGGCGAACGTCAATCAGGGGTTTTTGTCGTCCATCGAGCGCGGGGATCGCTCGGCGAGCAAGGGCACGATCCGGGCGCTGGCGGTTGCGCTGGGTGTGCCGGAGGCGGTGCTGCTCGGTGAAGGGGAGGGGCATGATGCGCCGCAGGCGCTGGAGACGCGTGAGCTGCCGCTGTTCGGATCGATTCCGAATGGGCCGCCGAGCGATTCGCAGGAACAGTTGGAGATGTTCCCGGTGCTGCGGCATTTGTGGCGGGCGGATCGGTATTGTCTGCGGTGCGAGTTCGATTCGATGGAGCCGACGCTGAAACCGGGCGACATTATCTTGGTGGACTATCGGCCGAGCGTGGAGCCGGAGTTTGTACAGGGGCGGATTTGCGCGTGTCTTGTGGATGGGCGGCCGACGCTGAAGCGCGTGAGTGTGGAGCGACATGGCGATGAGCGGATTGTGATTCTTCGCGGGGATAACCCGAGTACGCCGCCATCGATGATTGATGGATCGCGGGAGTTTTCGGTGCAGGGGGTGGCGGTGTGTCTGGTAAGCAGGGAACTATGACGAAGACGATGATCGGTTGTTGGGTGTTTGCGTGCGCGGTGGGTGTCTCTGCGCTCGCTGCGGAGTTGGATGACACGCCGCTTCGGCGGACGACGTCGGAGGAGGACGCTAAGGCGCTAGGCGTGGGGCGGGTCGTGCCGGACATGGCGCTGGAACCGAGGGGGAGCGCGGCGACGAGCCTGGTGCAGTTGCTGGACGGGCGGAAGGGGGTGGCGATCTGCATGACCAGCGCGGAGTGCCCGCTGGCGGTGCGGTATGGCCCGCACATCGCGGGGATTGAGGATGATTATGCCAAGCGCGGCATTGCGTTTGTGTTTGTGAACTGCGTCGATGCTGAAAAGGCGGCGGCGATGCAGGCGATGATCCGGTTGGTGGGATTCGACGGGCCGTATGTGGCGGATCGGCAGCACGCGGTGCGCCGGGCGCTGGATGCGCGGACCACGACGGAGGTGTTTGTGCTCGATGCCACGCGGACGCTGGTCTATCGCGGGGCGGTCGACGATCAGTATGGCGTGGGATTGGCGCAGGATGCGCCGAAGCGGCAGTATCTTCGCGAGGCGCTCGATGCGGTGATTGCCGGGAAAAAGCCGGCGGTGCAGGCGACCTATGCGCCGGGCTGTGTGTTGGATCGCGAGCGGGCGACGACGAAACCAGCCAACGAGCTGACGTATTACGGGCGCGTGGCACACATCATGGCGGCGAAGTGCGTGTCGTGTCATCGGCAGGGCGGGGTGGCGCCGTTTTCATTGGAGACGATGGAGTCGGTGAAGGGGCGCGTGCAGATGATCGAGGCGGTGGTGCGCGATCGATTGATGCCGCCTGGACATGTGTTGAAATACGAGGCGGGCAAGTTGAGTCCGTGGGTGAATGATCCAGCGCTTTCGGAGGAGGATCGCGCCGCGATGCTGGCGTGGTTGCAATCGGATCGGCCGGCGGGGAATCGCGCGGATGGCCCGGTGATTCCGCCGCTGTCGGGGACGTGGCTGATCGGTGATCCGGATTTGATCGTGGCAACGCCGCCGCTCGTGCTGCCGGTGAATGGGCCGTTGCAGTATGGAAGATTCATCGTGCCGACGGGCATTGACGTTGAGAAGTGGATCAGCGCGGTGGAGCTGCGGCCGGTGGAGCGGGACACGGTGCATCATGCGCTGGTGTGGATCCTGCCGCCGGGGGCGACGTATCCGGCCCTCGACGCGATGCCGACCGATTTGGAATTGCTCGGTGCATTCAGTCCGGCACAAGGAGTAATCCGTTATGCGCCGGGAACGGCGCGCAAACTGCCGGCCGGGTCGGTGTTGTTGGTTGACCTATATGCGCGGCCGATGGGGCGGGCGAAGGGGTCGCGGCTGCGCGTGGCGCTGCGCTTTGCGTCGGAGCCGCCGGTGTGGTCGGTGTCGTCGCTGGTTGTCACCGAGCGCGACGTGAAGATCACGCCGGGGGAATCGCATTTTGAGCAGCGCATCACGTTTACGGTGAACGAGCAGATGCTCATTCGCTCGGTAATGCCGTACATGCGGTCGCGCGGCAAGTCGGTGGAGATTGCAATGGGCTGGCCGGACGGGCGCGAGGAGTTGATCTTCCTTGCCGAGCGGTACGACTTCCGTTGGCCGGTTCGCTATCAGTGGGGCGATCCATTGCCGATCTCGCCGGGGATGCACATCAGCATGGGCTGCGCGTGGGATAATTCGAAGGGGCAGTTGTCGAACCCCGATCCGGAGGCGACGGTGGAGATGGGCCCGCGTGCGCAGGATGAGGCGTTTATGGCGGTGTTTGAGGTGGAGAGGGTGCGGTAGGACTTGTGCGTCGTTCAAGAAACCGGGTGTAGAGGAATGGCACAAGGTCACGATAATTCTGTTTCGACTTCCGCCGAAGAATCATCGGTTGAGATTGAGCCAATCTCTTATCAGCTGGCACCGATGGAGAGCAAGCTTCCTGATCGGGCCATGGGCGAGCTTGTTTCGTATGCGATACTTGCTGCAGTATTGGGTGCTGCGGCTTGTGCCCACCATTACGCTGGCACTTCGGGCATACTTGCTGTGGCCGCATTGTCTCTCGGCCTTTACTTACTTTATTCGGAAAAGCACGAGGAGGATGAAGAAGAAGTTTACGAATCCGTTCGAAACCTTCTGCCCAATGATAAAGCACGGATTTGGGTCACGGGGCATCCCATTGACATTCACAAGCTTGCTCCTCTGAGAAACGTTTCTTTTGAACCCGCAGTTTTTTCACGGGACTACGTTGGATCATCGGTGATTCTTGTTGGGTTGCTCGGGTGCTTCGTCGGTTGTGGCGTTCATGAGGTCTTTTCGCGTTGGATTAGCGCGATGGATGTGTTTCCGCTTCTTGGCAACATTGCGCCATTCTTCGGAATCCCTGTCTTATGGGGAGTTTCGCGACTTTTTCCCACGTACTATCGAGTCGTTCCCGGGCGGCTGGACATTATGCGCTTCTCGCCGTTTACCAATAGTGTGCGTATACTCGATCGATGGGATCTGAAGGAAGCAAACATTCGCGTGCGATTCGACAAGACCGCCGTCGAGATACTGTCGAATGTGCGTAGCAAGAAGATTCAATTACGGGGAGTGTCGGAGCCGTTTAAGTTTGTCGATGCCCTGCTTCTTGGGGCGGTAACGACTTACGCCCCTGGGCCGGTACCGGATGATCGACTAATTGGGTGACAAAGCAGAATTTCGGGGTACGAGGCTCGACCACCCTTAACGCCTCCTCTACCATGTCGCCCCTGCACAAGAAAAGGAACCCCGCAGCATGGACCTCCTGCATCAGGCCTTTGATATCTTTTTGCATCTGGACAAGCATCTTGATGATGTGTGCCGGAACTATGGCACGTGGACGTATGCCATTCTTCTTGCGATTATTTTTTGCGAGACGGGCTTGGTGGT
>CAZSBF010000108.1:0-14163 GCA_964605185.1 uncultured Planctomycetaceae bacterium | reverse complement strand
AGGCTTTAGCACATCTTCAGTCGACAGCTTGGGCGACTCGTCGATAAACGGGAGCGGAACCAGTGCCATCTTGTCGCCGCCGATTCGCGCCGGTAATTCCGGGCGGCAAATCTGCGCGTTTTCGCTATCAAACACGCGCCGAGCTTTCTGCAAAGCTGGCAGGTCCGGCCGCCCATCACTCGACACCGGCCTCGGAATCGTCGTGTACGGCAGATACGTATTCACATCCTGCCAGCCGCGCGCCGTGTCGCCTTCATCCTTGCGCTGCAGGTGGACTTTGACAATCGTCAGATACGCCGGCGTTGCATAACGCTCGGCAATGAAGTTCGCCTCCTGCTGGACGAGGTCCAACTGTGCCCCGACCGACACCCACGACACGGTCGACGCATTCGGATTGATCAGGTCAACGCTGACTTCCTCGCTGCTGCCCAGGAGCGGCTTGTTCTCCGGAAAATTCAGCGTCGAGCGTCCCGACACGACCACAGGTATCGACGGCGTCACCAGTCGCGCCAAGTTGCGCTTGTCCGCCTGAAGCGAGTCGGCACTGAATGGCAGCGGCGGCGGAAGCGCCTGCATACGCGCCGGCGTCGGACTGACCTTTGCAATCTCGGGCAGCCCCTTCGGCGTTTCGCCATACCAGTCTCGAAGCACAACCATCGGATCGTTGGCCGATTCGCCGGGCTTGGACGGTTTATCCTCGGTCGGAGAAAGCGACAACACGCGCTTGGCCTTTTCCGTCGCCTCTGCAATCTGATTTGAAAGGTCCGACGGGCCCTTCCCGTCTTCACCAAAGCGAGAACTGCCGAACGACGTCACAGCGGCCGCAACGGCCCCCGCGGCGCATAGTCCGAGGAACACCTTTTCGATGTGCTTGTCGAAGAAGCTGACGTTCTTCTTGGCCATGGATGCGATTCCTGTGGTCTATTCGTTTCGTCGGTGTATCAGGGCTTGCCGTCGTCCGCCGCGTTCGCAGTCTTGAGTATCTTCTTTAGCTTTTCCGGAATCCACTGCTCAAACACCTGCCGGAAGTAGAACCCCTCGATGTCGATGAGCACCTTCACAACGGGCTGTTCGCCGTAGATGTAATCCTCAATCAACGGGTTCGGCCTTACCGCGTCGTAATTCAGGTTGATCGGCGTGTAAAAACCGGCCTTGGTGATCCGATCGAGCAGGTCGATCAGCGCCGCCTCCTCAATCACCACTTCAAGTTGCAGCGGCACTTTGAACAGCTTGTCATCGTTGTTGATATTCGTGAACGAAGGGGCCCACGCCTTGGGCGGGTTCGAGCCGCCACCTTTGCCAAGCTTCGCATCAATTCCGAAACGAACCAGATGTTTCACCGGCATATATGCCACCCAAAGCTGATCCGTCTTGCCGGCCTTCTCCAACTCCGCGGCACGCTCCTCATTCATCTTCGCGAGAATCGACACAAAATCCTGCTGGATCCACAGCGACATCTGCGCCTGCCAGATCTCGATGTCCGACGGAACATCCACCGTCAGCACCTTGGCCTGCCGCGCCAGCGCATTTGGATTCACATACATCCGAACCGAGCGAGCCACTTTGTCCGCCGCCATCGCCTTGCCCGATTCCTTGAGCACTTCCGCGAGCGTGCGGTCCTTCTTTGATTTTGTTGCAGTCGTTTCCGACGGTCCCCAGGGGCCAAGATCGATATTCGATGGCCCGCCGCGGCTGGACTTGAGAATGTCCTGCTCGCGTTTCACTTCTTCATTCGACGGCTTGTCGCGACCCTTAAGCCGCACCTTCAACTCGTCGAACGCCTTGGCATAGGCCTCTTTGAAATTGATCGCCTGTGCCTTGGTCGGCTTCGGCAAAACTTTGTCGATCAGGAGATCGCGCGCCTTGTGCACGATCTTTCCATCCGGTCCAACCTCGTCATAAAACGCGTTCAGCTTCTGAAGCGCCAGCGCGCTGTTCATCGCCCGCTCGAAATCCGCATTGGCCTGCTCGACCTGTCTCTTGCGAGCCTCAATGATGCGGGCATTGGCACTGCCCCGTGCAGCGTTCTCTACATCCCCTTTGAGCTTCACCAGCTTCCCCACAGCCTCTGCCACTTCGCCGCTGGACATATACGCCCAGCCGCCCATGCCCAGTGAGCCAAGGCACACCAGGACGAACACCAGAAGCCGCCATTTCGATTTCAGGAATCCCATCGTCAAATACCTCGTGATGCGGCCTTACGGCTTCGTTCCGGCGGGCTGCGGCGCGGGCTGTCCCGGCTTGCCTTTTTCCGGTTCGGCCTTCTTCGGCTTGTACTCTTCGGGGATCATGTTCGCAGGCGTGTCACCCTTCCGCACCACGATATAAATCGTAAACCGCTTGTCATCCACCGTACTCTCGCCGGTCAGCGGATCGCTCTTCAAGAATCGTTGACGGAACGCCGCCACGTCGTCCCCTGTCGCAGGTCCACTCACATCCTCCGGCGGTGGCGCTCCTCCCCGACCACCGCGTCCGCCGCCCGGAACTTCCTCTGGCGATCCTGGCTCCGGCGTAACCACGCGACCGCCGCGCCCGCTAGTTCGTGGCGATTCACCACTGCCCGGGTCCGCCGCTCCGCCTGAGGGCAATTCACCGGCAGACGCCTGCTTCGTGCCCTTCTTATCTACCTTCTCAATCACAACCTGGTCGATGTAGATCCCACGCCCCGGCTCGCGCCCCAGCTTCTGCATCGCCGGTTGAAGCGTCTCTTCCAACCATGTCGCCAGCTTTGGATTCGCCGACGTGCCGATCACGCGCACATACCAACCCGGCTTCGTAAGTGCCGGCCCCTTCTCGGGAACCGCCCCCTTGATATTCCGCGCCGGATCCTTCGCATCGAACGCCATGTCCATCCGGTCGATGAACACCTCGCCTCGGTCGGTCCTCGGCGCGCTCTTCGTATATTGCAGATAATCCGCCGTCGTCTTGATCTCCTTCAACTCCGGCGGCAGCACATCCGCGAAACACCGATGAATCAAATCCACGATGCGCGGAATGAAGACGTTGTTCTCCGTCAGCTTTGCCATCTTCGTGAACAGAGCCTGATCACCCTTCTTACCCTTGTCCACTTCATCCAGCGCAGCCTTGAGCCTGCTGGCAGCCCCGATCACCGCCGCCGCCTTCTTGCCGACCGTATCGCCGGTCGGGCTGCTCAATAACCGTTCGGCCTCTTCGGGCGACTTCACGGACACCGGAGGCGGAACATCAGGCCCGCCAAGGATCGATTCAACCTGCCCTTTCGCCGTGCTGTTTCCGATCCAGATCGACGCCGACCCAACCGCGAGACACGCCGCCGCCGCACCGAACCAGTTGCGTTTCTTCTTCCATAGCAGCGATTTGCGCACCTCAAGCGGCAACAGGCTCGATGTCACCGAACCAAGGTCCAACCCCTGCAGCGCCAACCCATAGGCAGCACCGAAGCTCGCCGCATTCTCCGTGAACGTCGTCGAGTTCTCCGCTACGACCGCCGTCAGTCGTTTGAAGCTGCTCAGCTTCGCGATCTCCATCTGCAGGTTTTGTTCGAGAAACTTCTGCAGCCCGTACATCTTGAAGGCGTTGCCCATGCCAACGACTTTGTTGATGTGGGCCTCGCGGTGCGTCGACGTGTAGAACCCGATCGACCGTTGCACGTCGGACACAAGGTCCGCCAGGATCGGCCGAATCGCCGCGAAGATCTGCTTGCTGTATTTCGATGTGGCCGCGGTCCGCTTGAGCTTCTCCGCCTTGCCAAACGGAATCTTGAACGCCGTCGAAAGCGCCTCGGTAAACCGGTTGCCGCCGATTGGAATCTGCCGCGCCCAGATGCGCGAGCCTTCCATAATGATCAAATCCGTCGCCAGTGCCCCCATGTCCAGCAGCACCACCGACTGTCCCTCGGCCTGCACGCCCTCGTACTTCGCCGCGTTGTACGCCGCCATCGGACCGGTCTGCACCAGCATCGGCTCGATGCCGGCCTCCGTGAAATACGCGACGTAATTGCGAATCAGCTCTTTGCGAATCGCAAAGATGCCGACCTCAACGTCTGGCGAGTCCTTTTCCTGAAAAATCTGGTAGTCCCAGACGACCTCATCCATGTCGAAGGGAATCTGCTGGCTCGCTTCATACTGCACCATGTCGGGGATCTTCTTTGCCTCGACCGGCGGCATCTTTGTAAAGCGTGTCAGCGTCTGCTGCCCCGGCACGGCCACCGCCACCCGAGCCCCTTTGAGGTCGTTCCGCTGTGCAAAAGTCTGAATCGCCTTGGTGATGAGTGCGGTCGCGTCGGCATCGGCCTGCGAGAGCATCGTATCATGCTCGACGAGGTCGAACGCCAGCGTCTCGACCTGATCGCCCGCCACCTGAATCTTCAGTGCCTTGAGTGCACACTGACCGACGTCGATGCCCCATATCGGTGTCTTGGCTGCCATGACCATTCACTCCGCGCACAAAGTGGGACAGGCGTCCGCGCCTGCCATTTGTAGGACAGGTGTCCTCACCTGTCATGCTCAGTGGGGCAGGCCTCTGTGCCCGCCGGGTTCTAGTGGGGCAGGCGTCCCTGCCCGCCAACCTCAGTGGACCACAAACCTTGCCAACCCAATGCAGCCGACCCTTCCGGACCGACATTGGGTCCATATCAAACCCGCCGCCGGGCAATGCCGCAAACGCTAACCGATGGTTACTTCCCAACAAAAGGCGGGCGGCCACTGGGGCCCCGGCAGGCAGCGCGGCCGCCACAGCGACCGCATGAGGTTTGCACGTACGTCTATAGTTTATCCGGGCTTACGCGCCGGGTCAATGGATTTCCACGCCGAAATGACGCCCCAAAGCCCGCCGAATGGCGGAGAATTCAATGATCGCGAGACCCACCGGGCTATGAGTAAAATGATGGCATTTCCGCGTGCTTACAACAGTGCGGCGACAAAATCCGGCACGTCCGCAAGTTCCACTGTTCCGTTGTTATTCATGTCACCACAATAACATTCGACGCAGGGACTGGCGTTGCCGAGCATGCAATGGACGAAGTGGGTGATGTCCCTGCCATCGCGCTTGCCGTCGTTGTTCAGGTCGCCGGCGGTGGTCGGGCAATATCCGGTCGAGAGGGCGAGGTTCACGCCCGCAAAATCGCCGGCCGCTGAGAGCTTTTCGATCCGCAGTGTGAGGACATCGCCGGTGGAGATTACCACTCCCGGGATTCTGAAGCGGATGGGATTGCAGCGCGAGATGCTCCCATTTTCCGGGATCGACCCCGACGCAAGCACCGTTGGGCCGCCGGTGTGAAAGTGCGTCAATTGAAATTCATTGAGGCGGCCGATCAGTCGCGTGGGCCAGACGCTTCCGCTGACCGTCACGGTGCCGTTCATGCTGCTCGACCAGATGAAAATCGCCGGACCGTGGGCGGCACCGTTGAACCCGTCGGTCGAGTGAACAATGATGTCGCCCGGCTCGGCATCGAAGTAATTTGTTGGCGCCTTAAAGAAAAAGGGTAGAAAATCGCCGGAGACGTTCCCAGGCGGGCCCCAGCCGGAGACATTGGGATCCCCCGCCCATTGCGCAATCTGCGGAAGCGGATTTCCATTCTCGGTATATGACCATGTGCCGAAAAGACCCGGATTGGGGTTGCTGGAGTTGCTCCAGTCGCTCTTGAGATCGGCGAAATTGGCGGCGATGGCCGTTGAGCAGGTCGAGATCAGGACGATCCCAACAGCGATCCGCCACGGCCGCTTTCCATTAATTGCTGACGAGCCCGAAACGCGATCAAGAAATGTGCCCATTGCTTCCTCCCATACTGGATATGGAGTGCATAATAATCATGAACAGGTAACAAATCTACCGCTGGCACATCCCGCGTTCGTTGAACCGCCTATACACCGACATTTCCCATATGACCGCTCCCATGACGAACAACGAAACGATCACGCTTCCAACCGCTCCTGCACTCAATCCACCCGCTTGGCGTGTGAGTCTCGCCCGGCCCGGCGTAGCGTCATCTGCGTTGCCTTTCCGTTCTCCACGGTGAATGCGAATTGCACGTCGTTGTCCGGGCTGAAAAACTTATCCTCCGCCTCAGCCAATAGTTCCACCTTTGACTTGTTCGGCGCCTCAGCAATTAATTTCTTGCCCTGACGTGAGATCGTAAACTTCGCCTGCGGTGAGAGTGCATACACACCGACGTAGCGATCGAGCGTCCTGGCGTCCAACGTGATCGCCACGCGCTTCGGTTCCGACCGACCGAGGGCCTCAAGCGCAAGTCGCCGCAGAAGCAGGTCGGGCGCGGCGCCGCCCATTCCGTTGCGCAGGACCGCGACGAAGACTTTTTTCTCCGGGATCCAGACCGCGGACGACTGAAACCCATTGATGCCGCCGTTGTGCCCGATCCATCGTTCGCCGGATTCGGTGCGAATGACCCACCCATAGCCATAGTCCGACGGGCTTTCGGAGGGCTTAAACGGTGTCCAGGCCCGCTTGAGCAGTTTCGCATCCACGGCCTTTCCGTCGTCCAGCGCCTGCATCCATTTCGCCAGATCATCGACGATTGATTCAAGGGCACCAGCGGCAAACGGCTGGGTCATGCTCATCGGCTTCATCGGCACCCACCGGTCGGATCCATCCAGTTCGTATCCCCGCGCATGCCGCGGCGTGATGGCCTTGTCACGACTGTACCGTGTGTCCTTCAATCCCAGCGGCTTGGCAATCGATGATTGGAAATGCTTTGCATAGGTCTGCCCCGACACCTTCTCAATCACCATGCCCAGCAGAATGTAATTGGTGTTGCTGTACTTGAACCGCGAACCGGGCTCGAACTCCAGCGGCTTGTCGGCGACCTGATTCGCCACTTCGATGGGCTTGAGATCCCGGGTAATCTGCGAAAGAAATCCATCGAGCGCCGTCACATTGAACAGGCCGGATGTGTGCGTGAGCAGATTCTCGATGGTGATCGTCTTTCCGTGCGTATCGAATTCAGGCACATACTTGGTGATCGGGTCGCTCAGCGAGACCTTCCCCGCGTGCACCAACTGCAAGATCGCGACGGCCGTGAACTGCTTGGTGACCGAGGCGATCCGGAAGATCATGTCCGGCGTGATCTTCACGCCCTTTTCCAAATCCGCCATGCCATAGCCCTTGCGCAGCACGGGTTTTCCGTTGACCATCACCAGCACGGCCGCACCGGGCTTGCTCGCCGACGGATAACAATCAAGAACGAGTCGATCGAGCCGCTGTTTGAGCGACGACGCCGGTTCTTGGGCACGCACCGACGAGTTGAGTGTCAGCGCAACAACTCCAATGAATAAGAACGCCGCCAAGGAAACACGCTGAATCATGAGTTGCCTCGAAATGTGGTTATTTCCCCAAAAGGGGCTGCCTCGCATGCCGTATTCGGATTCACCGAGAAATTATTTCGGTCGTCGCAAAGGGGGACGGGAGTCGTGTTTTTGCTTCGCGAACTGCCTTTATATAAGTTCCTGTGTCCACATTTACACTTCGAATAAGCGCATTGGCCGATGCCGCCTAATCCGACGTCCACAGAATAACATTGGAAGCGATCGTGAAGATCTATCCATTCCCGCGAATTGGACTGGCATCTTGTGATCGCGATCGATAGACTCTGAACGGCCCAATCGCTTAAATCGTAGTGGATCAGGGGCGGACGAAGTATCCCGTGCGGGCGGCTTCCAGTCGCTGGCCGTTTTTGTCAAAGGAGTTAAAAATGAATCAGTATCGCGCTTTCGGATTGCAAGTTGCGATCGTTTCCCTCTTGGCGATTGGCTTGGGTTGCACCACGGCGGTCAAGATAGGCGTCAAGGTGGTCGGCGATACGGTTCATGAGGTCGACGTCGACGTAAAATCGGAAAAATTAGTGGGGCAACCGCTTCAAGCCGCGGAAACCGAATTCGGGCCTCGCCTGGCGGCATTTGCCGAAACAAACGGCAAGCGCGAGTTGGTGACGTATCCTGTCGAAGGAGATGTGCTCTCACAATTCCGTTGGGTGATCGAGGCCGAAAACGGCAAGATCGTCGCAGTGGCCAAGGCGAAGAACAACCCCGATGGCGGCAAGAGCATTGTCAAAAAAGCCCTGCTGGAGTCCAAGGTCATTGGCAAGTCCCCGGCGGAGATCGCCGAACATGATCACTTCGCGAAGCTGGTACTTGTCCTTCGCAACCTGTCAACGAACAACCTCGTGCGGGTCTACGATGTTCGTGGACTCACGAACTTGCTGGGCGCGCGTTTTTGTGTGCTGGAATTTGATGGCGCGGACAAGTGCGTGGGAATTCGACTGGTGGGTGTCCCGGCCGCGTCAGAACAAAGCGCCGTCAGCGGCGTGAAGAGCTGAGCAGCTGAGCCGAAGGTGTGGCCGAAAAACGGACGTGATTCGGCCCTTTACTTCGCTGCCCTCCGGATTAATTGCTCTTCTATTGCCTTGTGAGTTTCGACATCCCCCTACAACGGCACCTGCATCAACCGAACCGCCGACTCATTCCTGCACAACGCCAGATGACACCGCATCGTCCGGTCGTCCGTGTTCGGATAGTCACTGCGGAAGTGAACCCCGCGTGACTCGGTCCGCGCCGCCGCCGACAAGGCGATGCACCGCGCCACCGTCAGCATGTTCTGCGTCTCCCACGCCGCGCGGTCGTCCAGTACCTTGTCCATCACATACCGGCCCCAGAAATCGATAATCTCCAGCGTCTCCGACAGGCGATCCCCATGCCGGTCGATCCCCAGATTGCGCCAGCACAGCGCCCGGAGACTGTTCCGCACGTCGGGCAGATCCAGCTCCGTCCGTGAGCTTGGCTCCATCGCAAACCGCAGATCGCGCGGCGCCGATTCACTGCCGCCCGCCAACGACTCCGCCGCCACGCGCCCGACCCGCCGACCGAACACCAGCCCCTCGGCCAGCGAATTGCTCGCCAGCCGGTTCGCCCCATGAAGCCCATTCGACGCCGCCTCGCCGCAGGCAAAAAGCCCCGCCACGGATGACCGGCCATCCAAATCCACCGCCACGCCGCCGATCATGTAATGCGCGGCCGGCCGCACGGGGATCAGGTCCCGCTCCACGTCAATGTCAAAGCTCCGGCACAGCGCCGCGATGGAGGGGAACCGCGCCGCGAACCGCCCCTTCTCAAAATGCCGAACGTCCAGATACACGCAGGTCGCATAGGTCTTCTCAAGGTGTTCGACAATCGCCCGACTCACCACGTCGCGCGGCGCAAGCTCCGCATCAGCGTGATAGGCGGGCATGAACCGCTTGCCCTCGCGATCCACGAGATACGCCCCTTCGCCGCGCACGGCCTCGCTGATCAGCGCCCGCGATGCACCCGCGAGATAGAGCGCCGTCGGGTGAAACTGCACAAACTCCATGTCATGCAAAATCGCCCCGGCGCGAAAGGCAATCGCGTGCCCGTCCGCCGTGGCCGAAGGTGTGTTGGTCGTCTCACGAAACACACACCCCGCCCCGCCCGACGCAAGAATCGTCGCTCGCGCCCAGATAATCTGATAGCCATACTTCTGGTGGTGCGTCAGCGCTGCGACACACCGCCCATCCGCGACGACCAGATCAATCACAAAGCAATTCTCAAACACCCGCACGCGCTCCGCCGACGCCGCCCGCTCCGAAAGAACGCGCGAAAGCTCCTTCCCAGTCGCATCGCCGGCCGCGTGAACGATCCGCCGTGCCGAGTGCCCGCCCTCGATCCCCAGCGCCACCGCCCCATTCTCCAGATCGAATTTCGCCCCCCACTCGATCAACTCGCGCACACACACCGGCGACTCTTCCGCCACCAGTCGAATGACCTCTTCATTCCCAAGCCCGCACCCGACCTGCACCGTGTCCGCCACATGCGCTTCGACGCTGTCCGCCGAATCCGTCACCGCCGCCACGCCGCCCTGCGCCCAGGCCGTATTGCAGTCCGGGAGCTTGTCCTTTGTCAGCAAAATGACGTTTGCCCGCGACGATGCCTCAATCGCCGCGCGAAGCCCTGCCACGCCCGAGCCGATCACCAGCACGTCGGTGAACACCTGTCCAAGCCGTCGGCTGTCGAAGTTGATGAGGTAGCGCCGCTTTGCGAAATGGTCCGTCATTACACAGTATGGTAGTATCGCGCACGCCGGGAGTGAACACGCAAACGATTATGACCAACTTCGCCGAACTCCCCACGATCGTCTGGCGCGTCGAGCGCGGTCACGCCCTCTCCCGCGCTGCATGGCGGCTCCTTGCCATGGTCATCTTCGGCGCGGTGCTTTTCATCGTCCGCCTCGACTGGAATCTGCTCTGGCTGACCGACAAGGCCTCTTTCCTCGGCCTCGGACTCGTGATGCTCATTCCCCTCATAGCCGCACTCGCGTTCGCCTTCTCCTCCCTACGCTGGTTGATCCTCGCACTTCGCCCCACGCCCTCGCACATCACCCTCTCCCCCGCCGGCCTCATCATCGACCTCGGCCCCTTCGGCCGGCGCCAACACCCCTGGTCCGACCTGCGACTCGAAATCGACGCCGACCTCGACCCGGAGTTGCTCGCGCAACTTCCCGATGATGCCTTTGTTCCGAAGCTGATATGCCGGTCAACAAATGAAGACGCGATTCAAACGGCCATTCGATTCGCCGGCCTCGATCACGAACACGTCACCCGCGCCATGCGGCCGTACATGGCAATGAACGCACCCACGGCAGCCCCATAGCCCGACCACTATTCGTCGGCTTCAATCGCCGCGCTGTCCGCGTCCATCGTCGTCGGCGTTCCCGGCGGTTCCATCGCGCCTAGCTCGATCAGCCGCTCCCGCGCCAACGTCGCCCACGTCGTCGCCGGATAATTCGTATCCACCTGCCGGTAATAGAAGATCGCCGAGTTGTATTGTTTCACGCGCTGGTAATACGTCGCGATGGTGTAATCCTTCTCGGCACGGCTCTCTTTGATGCGCGCCAGCTTCTGAGGCACGGCCGACGGCTCCGAGTCTTCCGGGAATCGCTGAGCGAAATCCTGAAAATAAACCTCGGCCTCCAGCAGATCGGCCTCATCGAACTGCACACCCGGGAACCGCCCCAGCGCCGACTCCCCGCTTCGCAGCAGCGCAATCTTGTGATACCGCCCGCGTGGGAAATCCCGCTGCAACCGAGAATACGCAATCTCCGCTTCTTCAAACTCGCCGACTTGATAGTGATAATCCGCCTTCAGTCGCAGCGCCTGCTCAGCCATCGGCGTCTCTCGCGCCAAATCGTCAATGATCCGATCCAGCATCATCAACGCCTCATCCGTCGCCGACAGCCAGATCGTCCCCTTCCACACCTTCTGCTTCCGTCCCTTGAACAGGATCATCTCGGCAATGATCAGTTCCTTCCGAAGCGCCCGTTCCGCTAACTCCGTCCCCGGCCAGCCCTGCAACAACTCCTGCAACCACTCATACGCCTTGATCAAATCCCCGCCGCGCGTCTTGGCATCATCCGCCGACACTTCCGTCTCGGCCGCATAGAACAACGCCTCGGGCCGATGAATCGACTCGGGATACAACTTGAACCACTCGGCGAACGCCTTCCGCGCCTTCTTGAAATCCGCCTTCGCAAGGTACGATCGCGCGATCGCCAGATCGCCATCCTCCGTCCCCGGGATCGGCGGAGGCAGCGCCACCCACTCGCCCGTCGCCGGGTTGAACTCCAACCGTTCGCGATAGGTTTCATCCACGGCCGGCGGCTCCGCGCGCGCGACGCCCGACATCCCCAGCACCACCACCGCAACCACGACGATTGTGCGCATCAATGGACCCTTCCCGATCATCACGCGACTCTTTTTCGGGCCTGCAAACATTGCATGCGAAGTAAAAGCGATGCGACCGCCCATTGCAAGGCCGCCTTGCGCCGCTGTGACTTACGCCGTACAATCCCTCCGCAATGCACACCACCGGAGCGACTCACTGATGGCCGTCGGCGGCCCTTCCACCACACGAGCGGAAACCCCCAAGGCGGGCGGCTCCATTCTGCACTTCATGCAGATCCTCCGCTTCGCGCGCCCCTTCTACCGCTACCTCGTCCCCGGCATGCTCTGCATCATCGTCGTGGCCGTGACGTACTCCATCAACATCGTGGCCCTGCTGCCGGTGATTCAGCTCATGGCCAAGAACCAGGGCGTTGCGTCCTGGGCCCATCAGGGCATCGTCGAAAAGCGACTTGGCGTCACCCTGACCCTCGATGAATCCGACAACCGCGTCCACATCATCGAGGTCCACCACCCCGAGTTCTTCACCGGCAACACCGTCCGTCGGCACGACGTGCTCACCGGCGTCGACGACCGCGACCTCCCGCCCAACGAACTCTTTCATTCGCTCGCTTGTCGACCCGACGGCCAACCCGCCACCCTTCGCCTCCGCCGCCTCGCCAACGACGAGGCCTACACCACCACCGCAACGCTCAAAGAGGCCAGCCTCCAAACCAAGCTGATCCGCCAAGGCGCGGTGTACTTGCCGCAAGGCTCGACCAAGGAAGACCGCCTTGCCACGCTCAAGCTCCTGCTACTCGTCGTCATCAGCATCTCTTTCATCGGCGGCATCTGCCGGTTCTTCGGTGAATACCTCATCGCCCTCACCGCCGCGCGCACGGTCGTCGCCATGCGCCGCAAGATGTACCAGCAGGTCCTGAAGCTGCCGATCTCCCACTTCGCCACGCGCGGCGTCGCCGACACCGTCAGCCGCTTCGTGCAGGACAGCCAGGATGTCTACCGCGGGCTGAACTTCGTCTTCGCCAAGAGCCTTCGCGAACCGCTCAAGGCCCTTTTCGCCTTCGCCGTCGCCATGTACATCGACTGGCGCATCACCTTGGTCACGGTCATCGCCGCGCCCCTTGCCGCCGTCGTGATCCGCCGCGCCGGCAAGATGATCCGCAAGGCCAGTAAGCGTCTCTTGCAGAACTACGCCCGCATGATCGGTGTGCTGGAGAGTTCCCTCCTCGGCATTCGCGTCGTGAAGGGCTACACCATGGAGACCTACGAGCGCGCCCGGCTCCACAGCGTCGACAAGGAGATGCTCCGCCACCAGCTCAAGATCGAACTGGTGGACGCCGCCAGCAGCCCCATCTTCGAAACGGTCGGCCAACTCGTCGCCTCGCTCGCCATTCTCTACTTCGCCCAGCAGATGTTCGAAGGCCGCATGGAGTTCGCGAAGTTCGCCGCCCTCGCCGCCGCCATGGCCGCCATCTTCGACCCCATCCGCAAGATGTCCTCCTTCTACAACCGCATCCAGACGGCCAACGCCGCGCTCGACCGCGTCTTCGAAGTGATCGATTCCAAGGTCGAGACCGAGGGCACGCACAGCACCGTCGCCCTGCCGCAGCTCGCCGACACCATCGAATTCCGCGACGTCACCTATCAATACCCGGCTGCTGAAACTCCTGCACTCGATCGCATCAACCTCACCATCCGCCGCGGCGAGCGCGTCGCCTTCGTCGGGCCGAACGGCTCCGGCAAGACCACGCTGCTCTCCCTGCTCATGCGCTTCTTCGACCCGCAATCGGGCACCGTCCGCATCGACGGCCACGACATCACCAAGTTCTCCGTCTCATCCCTGCGCAAGCAGATGAGCCTGATCACGCAGGACACCGTTATCTTCGCCGACAGCATCGCCAACAACATCGCCTATGGCGACGACCAACTCCTGCGCAAGCGCGTCCTCAAGCAGCGGCACCCCGAACGACAGTACCAACTCAACGGCGACGAAGACCGCATCATCGCCGCCGCCACGGCCGCCTATGCCGACGAGTTCATCCGCGAGAAGCCCGACGGCTACAACACCGTCGTCGGCGAACACGGCACGACACTCTCCGGCGGCCAGAAGCAGCGTCTCTCCATCGCCCGCGCGATTTTGCGAAACGCCCCGATCTTCATCTTCGACGAAGCGACGAGCCAGATCGACTCCGAGAGCGAGCACAAGATCCACGACGCCGTTGAGCGCCACCTGCAGGGCCGCACCGCCCTGATCATCGCGCACCGATTCTCGACCATTTTGCAGGCCGACCGCATCGTGGTCATGGACAAGGGCCGCATCGTGGATTCCGGCAAACACGACGAACTGCTCGCCCGTTGCAAGCTCTACCAAAACCTCTACGGCACGCAGATCATCGACGACTCGCGCGCTTGATCCCCTCCCCTTGCGAACAACAAAGCGCGCCCTGGTGGTTAAGTCGTTGTAGACGATAGAGTTCGCCGTC
>CAZSBF010000107.1:0-14392 GCA_964605185.1 uncultured Planctomycetaceae bacterium | reverse complement strand
TCAACCTATCCCTTGCACAGACACGGACTAACGTCGCTTGATGCGAAACGTTGTTGCGAAGGGGAGGGCCAGGGTGGGGTTTGGCAATGTAGGGTGCGGTTGTACTCAACCCACCGCTCGTGCGCGAATCCCTTCTCGCACGCCCACCCACGCCTATGGCAAAAGCACCGTCTGCGGCCGAACGTCCACCGACACATTGAAATCCGAAATCGCCGCCGAATGATCGAACGTGAACGTGATCTTGTCCGCGCAGTTGAAATCGCCGTCCGTCCGAAGCACGTTCGATTCGGTATCGGGCCCGCCGGCCACTTCCAAGTCCGCGTCGTAGATAATGATCGCCTTCAGATCATCGCACGAGCGGGTGAACCGCTGCGTCGTGCCCGGCTGCAGGGTGAACTCGAGGTGTTCGCCGAGTGTGATCAGCACCGCCTCGGAGATGTCTTCCTGATCGCTGAGGTACAAATCCACCTCCACCGCATAGTCGGCCTGGTTATTCAGGATAACCTCCACGGTGTCCAGCCCCAGATAGCCCAGAAGCGCATCACATCCGCACAGCGGCCCGGCCATGCACAATGTAAGAATGAGTCCCAACAGTCGTCTCGTCATACCACAACCTTCTTTCATCAAAAACAAGCGTCTGTCAGATTTTAGTCTCCGGAAATTCGATTCTCTGAACGCGCACGGCGGTTTTCGATCAGGTAATGGCCTAGCTCTGTAGGGAATTGCTCCATTGGACAAGCAAGATTGGTGAACGAATCGACCTCGTGCGTCGATTCCCACGCCCACGTGCGAGTCGTAGAGTCGCCTATGAGACAACCACTGCTCGTATGTACCGCTAGGGAATTTCCTCCCCGCGTCTCGCCTGCCTGATGTGGCGAACGACGGATGCACGCTTGTCCGGGTGAAAAACAACCTGGGACAAGCTGGGATTACCTGGGATTTTCTGGCATAACCTGGGACGGCGGTTTGGCATAGATTCTCCAAATTAACATTTGTTAGGCATTTGTAAGGTATGTTCCACGTGGAACATTCGTTCCAGAGGAGCCAAGGATTCAAGGGTCCGAGGGTCCAAGCGAAGGAATGTGTTGTGTTGCAACACGGGTTGTGGGTTGGCACACATTTGCGGCAGTTGGTCCGATGATCGCGATAGCGCGGTCATCCGCGGGGGATTCCCAGCTTTCCCGGTGAAAAAGACGTGGGACGAGGTGGGACGCGGGCAGTCCTGAGTTGCGCCTCGCCACGGCGAGTGTTCCACACGGCGGATGTACCACTTGAGTCTTGAGAGGTCGACGAGACTGGTTCGCAAAATCATGGCGTGGCTCCTTTGCGACAGCGCGCGGACTCTCCGGGGTTTTGCGCTTACCCCTATCAGTCTTGCTCATCGTTTCGGTCGGGGAAGTGACTTTTTGGGTGCGGCAGGCTGGGTGACGGCCCGGCGAATCCGGGCGATGACGCGGGCCGGGGATTTGAGCTGGTGTTCCCAGATTCGGAGGACGGTGTAGCCGGCATGACGGAGTCGGCGGTTCACGAGTCGGTAACGCAATCGACGGAGGCGACGATTTCGTGCCGGGGGAGGAAAATATCGGGGCGGCGACGGGATTCAGAGCTGCGCCGCAAGTTGATCTCGTATTTGAGCATAATACTCGGCGATTGAATCGGCCTCAGCAGCATCGGTGCATTCTCGAATCCCAACGCTGTCGTCGCGGCAATAACCCGTCTCCATATATTCCGCTGTGATCTGCCACTGTTCGATCATGCAGTCGAGTCCATCGAGCAACTGGCCGAAAAAGTCTCGAGGAAGCGTTACACGAATCAGTTCATTCATTATTCATTTCTCCTCTTTGGTATGCAGCCCCAATTGGGGGTGAGGGTATGCGACAAAATTCACTATTCCGTGCTGGGCGTCGGGCATGGCTTTCCACCGTTAGGGCAGCATGGGCATGCCTAGGTTTCGGAGGTATTCAAAAGTATTGTCATAGTATTCAGCCGATCTTGTCGGGTCTTCTCCGTCGCCAGCAGGGACTACGATGACCATCCCTTGACGGGCGCGTGTAAGCATTACTCGATAAGCATTCTTCAAGTAAGCTTGGCGTTCCACTGATCGAATTCGTTGCCACCGGTCGCCACGAAATGACCAATGGTCCCAGCCGGCGAGCGAATGCCTAAAATCGCCGTCCCATACTACGCATGCCCAGTCGATTTCTAACCCCTGCACTTGAAATTCCGTTGCGGCATCTTCGAGATAGTACGATGACCGCACATCTTCCCTCGGGTGCAGAAACCAGTGAATTGGGTTTACGGTCGCGCGGACATCGATTGCGTGCGGCTTTAGGCGGAGGGCCTGGGAAGAGACTACCAATCCGTATCGCTCGCTGCCTCGCGCTTTCAATCGAAGCCAATTCTTTGCGGCTTTCAAGTCGCGGGTCAGAACAATGGGATAGCGTTCGCTAACAGCCGTCAATAGTTCGCGGGCGCGATCAGTTTCAGTATCAAGGACAGCCTTTACAAATGCCGAGACGTTTTCCGCTCTGAATGAGCGCATCGAGACGCTCAGGTGCAAATTCTCATTGACATGCACGTATCGGTGGTCGCTTAGCATCAATAATGCCTGCCCCGCTTCATATTCTGAGTCGTTCAACGTCGGTGATACATGCACATGCCACTGCGAAAACTCCTTTCGCACTGCGCGAATCCATTCGCCAATCCCTGCTTCGCCTGTATTAATCTCTTGGCCGCCGCCTACAAGGCACACGATGACTGCCCAGTCCTGGTGCCGATCCATGCACGAAATCAGAAATTCTGGCTCAGACATGGTGAAATTGGCTCGCTTCTTCTTTCGCAACATGAAGGACGTAGTCTGCTCTTGGTTCCAAGCTCGTTGCGCCTCGTCGAAGAGTGCCACATGTTCGACTGGCGGTCTTTCATCGCGAAGACACTCGTCGCGAAAGTTGTGCACGTTTTGGATAAACGCCTTTACCTCGCTGCGAATGGAGCCAAGCTTGGCTTGCTCACCCAGCAGGCGGGACCGTCGGGCCTTGTCTCGCGCCAATGCTTCACAAAGGACTGAAACGAGCGGGGCATTACCCGAAAGGAATACGCTATAAAGCTCGCTGGCCTTGTCTATGTGCTGTGTTGCAATGTTGAGGCCAACAAGCGTCTTGCCAGCACCAGGCACTCCTGTAACGAAGCAGATAGATTTGCGGCCTTTCGATTTTGCCTCGTGAATAATGCTCGTTAGTGCGTCTGAGGTTTGTGATAGATTGATCGCGGTTGCGTCGCTTCGCGAAATCTCGTCGACGCGATGCCCTCCGTACAAGGCCATGGCCGCATCAATGATAGTTGGCGTGGGCATGTATCGACCTTGTGACCATTCCTCAAGGTCGATGGAGCGGCCATCGCAGGTCGAAGCGATTCGGCTGAGTAAGGATGCAAGCTGACCCGGGGTGGAGTGAATAGGGCGAAACACGTCGTCATGATCAACTTCAAGACCGATCGGTGTTTTGGAGGGGCAGGCCTGAGTCGCGACGAGCACTGGAACAATAAACTGTTGGTGACTGGTGCTGTGGAAGTTCTTCAAGTCAAGCGCATAATCCCACACTTGATTGGTTGCGTCAGCAGAGAAGTGGCGATCTCCGACTTTGAACTCGATGACGACGATCGCCTGGCGTAAGACGACAAGAACGTCGATACGGCGTCCAACACGTGGTACGGTGTACTCGAAGGCTATCAAGCCCTCTTCGATACCATTTGCGAGTGCCTGTCGCATAACATGAATTTGTTCGACCCAAGCATCACGTTGAGTTGGTTCAATTGCAAATTGGCTTTCCTTTGTCAACGCTCCGATGATTTCGGCATCGCGTTGCGAGCGAAACGTCGATATTGCCGCATGGTAATACGCTCGCTTTATAGTCGCCTCTGGTGTTTTAGCGCCTTCATTGTTCATTCGAGCAGCATAACACCTCACCCGATTGAAGGCAGCCGCACGATCATCAGTATTGGCGTGCGGCGATGTTCGACACCATTTCGAGTTGTCGGACCCCACGTTTTCCAGTCTCGGCTCGCCGCGTTCGCACTTGCTGATGAACGACTGCGTGCAACCGAGGCGTTTGGCCAGTTGGCCCTGTGTGAGGCCGGAGGCTTCGCGTGCCCTGCGCAATTCCCGAAGGAGCGTCTGGTAGTCCTTCGAATAGATGGATTTCTCCATGCGGGCGTTCCGGCATCCGGAGGGGATGGTCGATTCCGTTATCGAATAGTCCAAAATCGACTATTGGCGGGACCGTGGCGAGTGCTATTCCGAGGCGATTTGCCGGTGCGAGAATCCGTTCTTGCACCCACCTGTGCGGGAGACCTTTCCCGTGTCGCGTGCCGGGCATCGAATATAGACGGGAAAGGATTCCCGTCAGGTTTCGTGCGAGAGAGGATTCTCGCACGAGCAGATTCCAGTCGTCTTTCATGCGAGAACGGATTCTCGCACAAGCGAGCTTTCCGCCGCCCCTGTTGCTCGTTCCCTGTCGCAGACCCGACAAGGCGGGTTCCCAGCTCCCTCTCAAGAGACCCGTCACGCCCGCAAATCGAAGATCCACCTCGGTGGACGCCAGCGAACGCCAGCTGTTTTCAACCAATCAGTGCAAATCCGCGCAATCTGCGGTTTCAGCTCCCCCGCCGTGCCCGCACCGCGCTCGGGCTGGCGATCCCCGTCGAATGCGAGCGACTCGACATCCCCGAGCCCTGCCAATTCCCATGACCAACGATCATGCTGGAATCCCACTTGAACTCGGGAAACTCCAGCGGCTTCGATTCGAACTTGAATCCGCTCGTCGAATCGGCCGCATTGGCAAGCGCCTTCGAGACGACCGTCTTGGCCGCGTAGTTGATCCCGGCGCAGATGAGCAGAAGCGCAGCGCCCGCTTTGAGTACATCCTTCATGATCGAATCCCCCGTTGCCCGCATCCGCGCAATGCGCGAACGCTCAGGATCAACCATACGAAATCGGCGATGGGTGGGACAGCAACGCCGCGCATTCTCGGCCGCACTGCGCCCGAAAAAACGCCGCGCCACGGACGCGAACGATCGCGGTGTGTTGTGCCGGTAAAAAATGAAATGGCGCTGCGACTCGCAAAGGGTGAGCGGACGCAGCGCCATTTAGTTGCGGCCGAGTGGGCGCTCGGCCGCAGCGGGGCATAAAGGGTTGGGCTGGGCGCCCAACCGTTTGGGGGGCTACTCATACTCCTGACACGGCCCGCCAAAGGGGCGGGGTTGTCCGTGTTGTCATGCAACGCAGTCGCGGTCTTCCAATGAATTGATACGCACACAGCCTCGTCGGAGTCAAACAACTCTTGGAGAAAGCCGAGAAACAACCCCATTCCGCCGACCCGCGAGGTCCGGTTCATATGGGGCCTATGCGATGGGGACTATTGCGCACGCGACCGCGACGTGCTGCCCGATCGAGGTTTGTCGCCATGCCGACATTTACGGAACGTGCGATATCATGCGGCCATGAACGATCTGATTCCCACCACCCAGGCCCAGACATGGGGCGACACGCTCGCCGAGTATCGCGACTGGATCATCATCGCCGTGCTCGTCCTGTTCGGGCTGGTGCTGGTGCAGCGCATTCTCGCCGCGATTCGTCGCTGGCGGGCACCGGCCCCCTTGCACCCGCGCCTCGCCAAGTTCGCGGGCAAGTCCGACGCCGACTTGGAGGCCGATCGCAAGGCCGCCGGCTTGATCGACGCCACCAGTTCGACAAACCGGATCGCCGGTTACGACGTCCTGAGGCAGGTCGAGGCCGTCTTCGTCGAGGGCTATCGCACACCCGAAGAGGCCGTCACCGGGCTAAAGGCCGCCGCCGGTCGCCTCGGTGCCAACGCGATCATCAACCTCTCTCAGGAGCGCACCGGCTCCGGCAAATGCACGGCCCAAGGGGACGCCGTGGTGGTCAAACCCCGGGCCCTTGCACCGACAACCCTGCCGCCGACCACCCCACCATCACCACCGGCGGCATGAAGTGGTCAAAAAGTGGGTGCTGGCTGCGCATGGTGCCCACCCGAATTTTGGGCACTATTCCCCCACTCGGGGGTACTACCCATTCGGCCGCCCCATGTGAGCTTTATTCACCACTTCGCGTAATCCTCGCATGGGACACGGGTTGGAATGCGAGCGTTAACAATTCGACGTCGCCGGTCCGGCAAGTGGCACGCTGCGTGTCATATGGGGGAACGTCCTGTCAGCCTCGCACATCTCGAAACGCGACGATTGTGTGGGAACGGCAGCCTGCTGGGAGATGCCTGCGGTCGTTGGGGACCGCCTCCGCAGCGAGGTTGGAGCCTCCGCGGGCTTCCCTCAGCGGGTTGCTGCTATTTGGCAGCGGGGTCGTGCCGTGGGGAGACGGCGCGGCCCCTTATTTTTTGCGCACGCGCATTCATCTTGACATTTCAGTACCGGATCGGATATGACTCCGCCCATCGACATGCGAATCGCGCACGTCGACTCTGACAACTGAATAGTCATTGGTGTGGGTCTCCCGCGTGGGAGGTTCAAGAGGGAAGGTGGTGCAAATCCACCGCGGTCCCGCCGCTGTAATCGGGGACGACCGCCGCAGATGCCATTTTCGCCAAGGGCGAAGAGAAGGCGCGGTGTGTCGGCTGATCCGAGAGCCAGAAGACCTGCCTACACCGAGTTGTCGTACCGCCCCGGATCTGGGCAGGTTGCACGACTCGTTGCCGCACGGGCACTCTGCCCCATTCGCTGACGAGCTTCCACCTCTGCCCCGGCTACTCCGGCGCGGAGGTTTTTTTTCGGCCACGACGATGGCCGGGGAAAGGAAGCGTTTCATGTCAGTGAAGTATTCCGTCAATTGTTTGGCTGCCGTCGCGCTTGCCGCGTGGTGCTCGTCGCCGGTGCTCGCCGGGTCGTATGCCACGTCGGTGGTGAGCTACAGCCAGGGCCTCGGTGCGAACGCCGGCTACCTCGATCCCAACTCGGCGCTCAGCACACCGGCACGCATGACCGGGGCGTCGATTGGCTTCCCTGGCGTGGTCAGCTTGTTCAACCCGCCGTTCGAAACCGATCAACTCGTGAGCATCGGACGCGGCGGGCAATTGACAGTGCACTTTGACCAGCCGATCACCAATGATGCGTCGCACCTCTATGACGCGGATTTGATTGTGTTCGGCAATTCCGGGTTTATTGATTCGAACTATCCGAACGGGCAGATCGGCAACCCGGCGTCGCTCTTCGGCGCGAACAGCACGTCGGTCGAAGTGTCGAACGACGGCGTGACGTTTGTTCCGGTTCCCACGCTGATCGGCTCGCTGTTTCCGACGCAGGGATACCTGGATTCCGGGCCGTTCGACACGGTGGCAGGAAGCGATGAGACCGATTTCTTCAAGCCTGTGAACCCTGCGTTGTCGCTGTCCAGTTTCAACGGCCTCACATTTGCTCAGGCCATGGCACTTTACGACGGCTCGGGCGGCGGCACGCCGATTGACATTGCATCAACGGGTTTGAGCAGCGTGTCCTATGTGCGCGTCAATGTTGCCGCGAATGCCTCCGGCTCGACAGAGATCGATGCCTTCGCGCGCGTGCCCGAGCCACAGTCGGCGATCTTGATTTTGATGGCGGCCGCAGCGATTCGTCGACAACGCGCTGCTGGTACGCCCCGCTGAACAGGGGAGAGAGAGGCCGGCGTGCGCCGGATTGGGCGTGCGCCGGTTCTCCCTTTTTCGCGAGTGCTTCTATGAAAAAGCAACAACTCATTCTTTTCGCAACACTCGGCGCGTGGTTATGCCTCACGTCGGCACCCGCACGCGCTGTTGACCCCATTTCATGGACGGAGAACTTCTCCACCGATCCCATCGCCGCGGGACGCTTTGTTGTGCCGCCCGGGCACGCGCCGTCCCGATTTATCTACGACATACCGGGATCATTTCTCACGGTTCATTACGACACACAACTGCCAACGGCGTTTTGTTTGAGACCGATCGACCCGAACAACGGCGTCGGAATGTGCCGAACGCGCAGTTTCGAGTTTGAGGTGACATTTCGAATTCGCAGCGCCGGCTTCTTCGCAGGCCCCAACAACTTCGCTCAGATCGGCTGGGGGTTGGTCAATTCCAAAACTACCGGCTGCAATCGCGCTGGGAACACACCGCCCGGCGCGCCATTTGCCCATGATGTCGCGGGGTTCGATTACTTCCCGAACGTCAGCCCCTTCTTCGGCGGCCCGACACTTGCCGGCGCGGCGGTGCACAGCGACGTCGGACAGGGATTCTTCAGCGCCATCGAGTTCTCATTCGGCGCCGAGACCGAAATCGACTCAGCCTTCGGCGACGAGGGCATCGCGTTGGACACGATTTACACCATGCGGCTGGTCTATGACGCCGTTACGCAGATCATGACACTCTCAATCCGCCAGGGTTCGCAGCCGCTCATGATCAATGCCGACGGTTCAGGCGGACCGGGCGGACCCGATGGCGATCCTACGACGATTCAGACCTTTCTCTTCGCGGATGATCCGCTCTGCATAGATCGGTTTGCATTGACGGCGTGGCAGGACAGCTTCAATCTCGGCGGCAGTTCCGTGCGGGCAGACGTTGATATTTTCAATATCGACTTTCTCGCGCCGGCGTGGACGAAGGGTGATGTGAACGGCGACAACGCGATTAACGGTCGCGACATCGAGCCGTTTGTAAAAACAGTCACGTCGCCGACACCGAACCCGGTTCAAGTCGAACGGGCCGATTTCACGTATGACGGATTGGCAACACTCGACGATGTGCCGCGATTCGTGGAGACTTTGCTGTGTCCATAGAGGTGCAATCGAAGAGTACGAAAGTGCTCCGGCTATTAGCCGGTGCCACACAGGCAAGTGCCGCGCGCGGCTTCACACTCATTGAGATCCTCATCTCAATGGCGGTAATGTCGCTGCTGCTTGGTATTCTGCTTCCAGCGTTGGGGCGCGCGAGAGATGTTGGCAGAGAAGCCGCGTGCGCGGCCTCACTCCATCAGGCCGGACTCGCGTTCGCGTGCTATCTTGATGACAACGACGGAACCTTCTTGCCGTACTTTCAGGACATTCCGGGAACCGGCGGAGGACGTCGATGGTGGTTCGGCTTCGAAAAGGGCGGACCGGCACTTAATCCGAATCAGCGAAACCGACCGCTCGACAAGTCGGCCGGGTTCCTCGGTAAGTACATGGGCGGAACGTGGCGAGACTTTGTATGCGCCGCGTTTCCATTTGAGGCAAGCGGTTTCTTTCGGAAGTTCGCCAATCCGGCCGGCGGATATGGGTACAACATTGAGGCGTTGGCAGGGTTCGGTTCGCCGACGGAGCCAATCATTCGAGCCCGCAAGATTCAGGAGTTCGTCGGCCGAACGAGCGACGTCTTCGCGCTGGCCGATGGCATTCACTTCGATCGCCTCACACTGTCGAGTTCGCCTCCGATGAATCAGGGATTCAACGAACCGGCCTACATTCAGTGGCAACGAGATTCGGCGATGACGACCAACAGCGGCGTGAACGGCGGCTACGGCCACTTTCGACACGCAGGCAAGGCCAATGTGCTTTACCTCGACGGACACGCAAGCGGGCAGCATCTCGCAGGGACTGCGCATCCGTATTCGTCGAAAGGTCTCGGCGCTGTCGGCAATCTCTCGGATGAACTCGGGCGAAAGAAGACCGTCAACCGCGGCCTGGCGGCTCCGTCCGCGCTCATCGATATTGTGTACGGTTTACAGTAATAAAGAGATCGCGAGCGACGAATGCATCGTCGACATGCCACAGGGCTTGCGCCGCTGTGCTCGGATTAGGATACCCCCTTTGGCTAACTATCCTCGGCGTTGGGCACAGAGACAACTCGCGCCAATCGTGATGTCGGCATCGGCCCAGGCGGTCTTGAAGCGGGCATCGGCATCGGCCGCACCGGCTGTATCGCCTTTGGCTCGGAGGCATTCCGCGAGGCCGTAGAGCGACCAGCCGTTATGTTGGAGCTTCTTCAGGTCCTCACGATAAACTGCTTCCGCGTCGGCATAACGCTTCGCATCCATCAGAACTGCGCCAAGCGTGTGGCGGACGGGTTGCGTCCAGTCAGGCGGCTCGTTGTAAGCAAGCTTGTCTTCGCAGGTGATGGCTTCACGAAGCGCCGCAACGGATGCGTCATGGTTCTTCATCGCGAATTGGATTTCGCCTTCAAGCATGTGTCTGGTGATGTCGAGCACGGGACCGGCCTTGTTATTTCCAATTAGCATTTCTGGGCGCACCTTAGCGATGGCCTTTCCGAGTTCTACCTGTTCGCGTTTCGCGTTGGCGATGTCGCCCTTCGCGGCGTAGGCCACGCCGCGCGCGAATCGCCACATGGCGCGGGTGAACGGGAAGCGCGACTCGGGCTTCGGCGCGGCAAGAATCTCGTCCCAGCGGCCGAATCGTTTGAGCGTGTCGTAAGTCACGCCCATGAAGCTGTCGGCGAGATCGGGAAACGTGCGGGCAAAGTCGTCGGGAATCCCGTTCACCACCTCTCGACTCATTCGAATCGCGAGATCGCTTTGGCCACGCATCATCGCGGAATAATTAAGGAAGTGCGTGTTGTGGGCCATGTAGAGTCGATAGAATCCCTGTCGAGGACGCAAGGCGCGATAGGCCTTGTCGGATTCAATCGCTCGGACGTTTGCATCGCCGGCTTCCTTCCAGCGGCCGGTGCGAACGTAGATGTGCGACGGCATGTGCATCAGATGGCCGGACGCAGGCACGAGCTTGCACAAACGATCTGCAACCTCCATGGCGCGCTCCGGTGTTTGCGAGCCTTCGATGGCGTGGATGTAGAGGTGCAGTGCACCGGGATGGTTTGGCGCCTTACGAAGCACGTCCTCCAGCGTTGCAACGATTTCGTCGGTGCCGGGATGGGGCTTGCCGTCCTTGGTCCAGAGGTCCCACGGGCGGAGGTCCATCATGGCTTCGGCGAAGAGGACCCCCACGTCCACGTCGCTGCGGTTTGCTTCCCAGACATCGCGCATGGCGCGGGCATAGGCTTCGTCGAGCGGTTTGCGATCGGCCGGCGGCTTTTCAGCATAACGATGCGCCAGCGCCCGAATTAGGGCCTGCTCAACCGGTGACGCCGACGCGGCACGGAATCGCGCGGCCTCAATCGCCTTCCACGCGGCGCGTGAATGGTCGGCATCCATCATCGGATTGTTGATGTGAGGGCCGTTGGCAAGGGCGATCCCCCACCACGCCATGGCACAGTCCGGATCGAGTCGTGCGGCATCGGTGAAGCTCCGAATCGCCTCGTCGTGGTTGAAGGCAAATGCCCAGATCAGGCCCTGGTCGAAGTACTTCTGTGCCTCGGGCGATTTCGTGGTCACCCTTCGGTAGTGGCTGCCCATACCGTCGAACAGGTGGGGCGCCGGTAAAGATGCTGGGGGCGCCACTGGTCGGCCACAGCCACCGGCTCCGCACAGCACAACCAATGCCCACCCAAAACAACTTCGTATCATGAGATGTTACTCCTGTCCAGAAATAGAGTAACACGATCGCGCTGACTGACAAGCGGATGTGCGTCAGGTGGAAAGGAAGAGTCTCGAAAACATCTGAATGTCGTTTCCGTTTGCGCCGCCGCTGCCATCCATGTCAGCGGCTGAGATATGAGCTGGATCGAGGTCCAATTCAAGCAGTACGTTCACCATGATTCCCAGGTCAAGCTCGTCTCGAGCGCCATCCAGGTTCAAGTCACCAAGGCGCTGGCAGGAATCGGGGACGGAGTCGCCATTGAGATCCAGTTCCAAGCCCTCCTGGATTTCGCAGGCATCCGGAACGCCGTTGCCGTTGCAGTCACCTCCGAAGGCGGGAGTCAGATTCGTGATAATCACGCAGGAGGCATCGGAGTACTTGATCGCGGCAATGTCGAGTCGCCCATCCTCATCGAAATCCGCCATAACCGAAAAGTCGGGGCCTGAGTCCATCGAAAGGTTGATTGGCGGACTGAACGTTGCCGCGCCATTGTTGAGCAAAACGGAGATGTTCTTCGAGACTTTATTGGCCACAAGGAGGTCGAAATCGCCGTCGCGATCCACATCGCCCGCAACGATTGAATGTGGCTGCGCGCCGAAAGGATAGTAGACGTAGATCAACACGGATTGGGGTCCAAACGCACCGGTCCCATCGCCAAGCATTACCGAAACCGTGTCTGCATCCGAATTGCCGACCGCTACATCAAGAAGTTGGTCACCATTAAAGTCGGCGAGGATGACCGGCTCCGGACTATCCAGTACAGCGCTCAGAACCGCCGCACTAAAACCACGCAAACCGTTGTTGAGGAACACAGCAATCGAGTCCGTCGAGCGATTGGTTACGACAATATCCGCGCGGCCATCGCCGTTAAGATCACCGGCCGCCGCGGCCCATGGGCTGATCCCCAGGGTCGGATAGTCAGTCGATGGACCAAACCCGCTCCAACCGCCCATGCCATCCGATCCGAGATTAATGACGAGGGCAATCTCATTGGTGAAGTTCTTGCAAACGACCAAATCAGTCCATCCATCGCCTGACACATCCACCGCAAGAACATGAATCGGTCCGGTTTGCTGCCCGGGACCAGCGTTCAAGAGAACCGGGGTCGCGCCCGCCAATCCAAGCCAGTTACTCTCTTCATCTGCACCCAAATTCAACAAGATGGAGACGAGGTTTGACAAAAGTGCCGGGGATGCGACATCAAGCTTGCCGTCTCCGTTGAAGTCCGCAATTGCCAACGACCGTGGAAAGGGTGAAACCGGAAAGAGGGCATACGACGTAAATCCACCGACACCATCGTTCGGCATGACTCGGACATTTGCGGTGGTCCAGCCTGGCACCACGAGGTCCGCATGCCCATCGCCATTGATATCAGCGGCTGCGACATGAAACCCGCCTGTCGACGTCGATACCGGAACCGGAGGACTGAACACAACGCGAGCAAGGTCGCATTCATCCAGCACAAGATTCGCATTGCAATCGTCGCCGGTCAGTTCGCACTTGTCGAGAACACCATTTCCGTTGCAGTCGCCGCCACCCTGGGCGATTTGAACTCGATCGTCCAATGTATCGCCATTGCAATCGACGAATGGCTCATCCAACGCACTGAGGAATGCAGTAAGGTCGTCAATGTCTTGTGACGAAAGTGAAATCGTCCCGACAAGCGGATCAAACGCCGCAGGCGAGTTGTTGAACTCGGGACCGGTGTAAAACGCCACGGCTTCTCGCAACGTCTGAACCGCATTGTTGTGGAAGTACGGCGCTGTGTGCGAAACCCCAATGAGTCCGGGGGTGCTGAATGTGCGATTTCCGTTACTTTCCAACGGCAAGGGCTGGCCGCCGAGACACTGGTCGGGAAAACTCGCATTGATCGCCAGAGACGATACACCTGTGTTAAAGGAACGATTGCCACCGCCCAGTGCCGGCACGGACGCGGCCAATATGGGGCCACTATGACATTTGAAGCACTTTGCATTGCCGACCGCTCCAAAGAAGATATCCCGCCCGCGCTGAATTGCAGTCGCATCTCCCCCGCGTGTAATGGCTGCATCGATCATGAGGTTAATATTGAAGTTGCCGTCGGTCGGCATTTTGATCGTGAGCATGAAGGCCTCCAGCGCTTCCTGCTCGGTCACGGTTGGCGGTCGGAAATCCAGAGATCCAATCAACGGATCTGAATTTCGCACGAGCGTTTTTGGGAAATGCTGCTGAACCGCGGCCACAGAAAAATCCTTTAGGTTTGCGAATTCGCCGCTGTGGCCGTATGGCGCGGAGAATGCCACATTTGTAAGCACCGGCGCGGCCCGGAACATCGGCGGATTTGCGAATCCGTCAATGTTTTCCAAGTTGAGCCCACGCGAACTTCGCAAGAGGCATGAGTTCTCCAAGGCAGAAAGTACCGGGTTGGTTTCAGCCACAAAGAGCGGGTCCGTCGGAGGAAGGAATGAAATTTTCGTGGGTGAAAGCCCAAACTGTTGGTCCGGACGATGGCAAGTAACGCACGTTCGCCCATTGCCGGCGAATGTTTCGAATAGAAACAGAGATCGCCCCTGATCTACGATCGACGCACTTGCGACCGCGCCGGTCGCACCGGCACTATTGCGCGGCGCAGGGCTTGCAACATTGAAATCGGCGTTGAATTGACCTGTGCCAAAAGTCGAGAAGTTCTGAATTCGCCTGCAGGCAAATACTCCAGTAATCGGCAACTCGGCGGTTGGCGGCCCGGCCGGCTGACCAAGTGTGTCCGCTCCCGTATCGCCTGCGAAATTTCCATAGCTCAAACAGAGGGTTATTGGCGCGGCATTGGAATTGTCCGGATTATTCGAAAGGCATACTTTTCCCCCGATAGACGCAAGCGATGCGGGAATCAGGAAATCCGGAATTGGCGCT
>CAZSBF010000106.1:0-14588 GCA_964605185.1 uncultured Planctomycetaceae bacterium | reverse complement strand
CGGCGAACTCTATCGTCTACAACGACTTAACCACCAGGGCGCGCTTTGTTGTTGAGAAGGGGAGGGCCAGGGTGGGGTCAACGAACACGAACAAAACGTCTCCGTCGCGCGAAGAACTAAAGTCACCACCGCGCCTCTTCAAACACACCACCCCGCGCCACCGGCTTCTGCGGAAGGCACTTGAGAATTGCACCGGCCAGTGTCATATCTCCGCGAGTCGTGATCTTGATGTTGCGGGAATCACCATCAACGGTGGTCACTGGGAAGCCGGAAGCCGAGACAAGCTGGGCGTCGTCGGTGATGGGTTTGCCTTCCTGCTTCTTGAGTTCAACCAACCCGGCGTAGGCGGCTTTGATTACGTCCTTGCGAAAAATCTGCGGCGTCTGGGCCATGTAGAGGCCGTCACGCGGCACGGTTTCGCTGAGCGTCTTGTCGGCTGCGACGCGTTTAAGTGTCGATGTGACCGGCACCACCGGCACGGCGGCTCCGGATTGCTGGGCGGCGGCGAAGATGGTGTCAATCCACTCATACGCAACGCACACCCGTGCCGCATCATGCACGGCGACAAATTCGACGTCGTCGTTTACCGCGGCAAGGCCGTTGGCAACAGAGTCGTAACGCTCATTTCCGCCGGCGACCAATTTTACGCCCATAAAGCCGAGGTTCGCCCCGAACTTGGCCTTCATCTGCTCCATGTCGGCCGGCGAGACGACGAGGATGGTCTGGCAAACGTCCTCACGATTCACGAAGAGCTGAACCGCCCGCAGGAACAGGGGCTGGCTGTCCAGCTTCGCGAAGATCTTGCTTTCGTTTCCGCCGAAACGCTTCCCGCTGCCGGCGGCGACGACGATGACGGCCATTTTGCTCATGGGAGAGGCTCCTTGAATCACCAGAGTTTAGCATCAAGGCGGCGACGAACAAAGCGGTGCAGGTCGCGGAGATTCAATCCGAGCCGCGCGGCGCAAGCCCGCGGGCCGCGCGATCCGACGACGGAATCAGCCTGCATGACTCCATCGTCGACGCGACATGCCACCAGGCTTGCGCCTTGGTGCTCGGATTCACCGGAGGACGCGCGTAGAATACCCCCGTGGAGAAAAGCGAAGACCAACTCATCGCGTGGATCGCCTCGCGGTTTCCAAAAGCCGATCTGCCCATCGGCATCGGCGATGACATGGCCATGCTGCCCGACAGCGCGGCCGGCTATCTGGTCACCTCCGACATGCTCATGGATGGCGTTGATTTCAAATCCGCCGTGCATTCGCCGGAGTTGATCGGAAGAAAGGCACTGGCCGTAAGCCTGTCGGATTGCGCCGCGATGGCAGTGTGCCCGCGCTACGCGATGGTCAGTGTGGCTCTGCCGAACGCATGGACGATGGAACAGGCGAAGGGGCTGTACCTCGGCATCGAGACTTTGGCTAAGGAATACAACTGCCACATCGTCGGCGGTGATACGAACAGTTGGGATCATCCACTCGTCATCGACGTGACCGTGCTGGCCGAACCATGGCCGGAGATTTCGCCGATTCGTCGGACCGGGGCGATAGTCGGAGATCTGATCTGCGTCACCGGAGACCTCGGCGGCAGCCTCGCGGGGCGACACATCACCTTCACGCCGCGCGTCCGCGAAGCGAAATGGCTGGTCGAGCGGCTCGGTGGGGGCCTGCACGCCATGATGGACCTCAGCGATGGTCTCTCCGTCGATGCCGCACGCATGGCCAAGGCATCGGGCGTGGGGATGAAGCTCTGGCACGAACTCACCGAAACCACCGCCTCGCACGATGCCGAACTCGCCGCCCGCGCTGACGGCCGAACAGTGCTGGATCACGTGCTAAACGACGGCGAGGATTTCGAACTGCTCTTCACCGTCGAGGCCAATGCCTGGAAGGCCTTCATGGAAACCCCCGAAGGCGGTGACGTCTCGCAGAAGTTCGGTCCCATGCGCGTCCGCGTCATCGGGGAAGTCATCCCCGAACAGGGCCTGTGGCTCGAAGGCGCGGACAAATTGAAAACCCCCATCACCCCGCGCGGCTGGCGGCACTTCACGGCATGACCCACGAACCGCTCACAATCGAGTCGCACAGCGTCGAAGACACGCTCCGCATCGGCCGCGCCATCGGCGACGCGCTCGTCGGCGGCGAAGTGATCGGCCTAGTGGGGGAGCTGGGCGCGGGCAAGACGCATCTCGTCAAGGGAATCGCCGCAGGTCTGGGCGTCACCGACGATCGCATCGTGAACAGCCCGACGTTTGTCTTGGTAAATGAATATTCCGGCCGAGTTCCTGTGTATCACCTCGACGCCTATCGCCTTGCCGACGCCAATCAACTCGCCGCCCTCGGTTTCGACGAGATGTGCGACTCCGGCGGCGTGGTCATCGTCGAATGGGCCGACCGAGTCAATACGGCCATGCCGGATGAATCAATGTGGATCATGCTCGCCTCGACGGGTGAATTGGATCGCCGAATAACGCTCAGCGACGCAACAGAATCGATGCGAAAGAACCTCTCCGCTTGACCAAATAAGCCCCCCGTGTGATAAGTTCCTCTCGACAAAAGGAATTCCATGCCACGACCTGACGGCCGCAAACCCGACCAACTCCGCCCACTCGTCATCCAGCGCGGCTTCACCAACGCCGCGCCTGGCTCGGTCCTCATCAAGACCGGCGAGACGCACGTCCTCTGCACCGCATGTGTGGACGACGATGTCCCCAAGTGGCGCGAGGAATCCGGCCTCGGCTGGGTCACCGCTGAATACGACATGCTCCCCGCCAGCACCGGCCAGCGTCGCGGCCGCAATCGCGGCGGAAAGATCGACGGCCGCGTGCAGGAGATTCAGCGCCTCATCGGCCGCTCCCTCCGCACCGTCTTCGACATGAAGGCCCTTGGCAAGCGGACCATCTGGATCGACTGCGACGTTCTCCAGGCCGACGGCGGAACACGCACGGCGAGCATCACCGGCGCCTATGTGGCCGTCATGGATGCCGTCGCCTGGCTCATGAAAAAGAAAAAACTCCGCAAGAACCCGATCACAGACAGTGTCGCCGCTGTCAGCGTCGGCCTTCTCAAGGGCAAGCCTCTGCTCGACTTGTGCTATGTGGAAGACCGGGATGCCGAGGTCGATTTCAACGTCGTGCGAACCGGCCGAGGCCGATTTGTCGAAGTGCAGGGCGCGGGAGAAGAGGCGACGTTCAGCCGGGCCGAAATGGACGCTATGATTGCGATGGCCGAGCACGGCATCGAGCGGTTATTGGGGGAGCAAAAAAAGGCACTAGCCACGGGCCGCAAGTAATGCACCGATTCACCGAAACCGTGACCAGCAGACTCCGAGTTAGGGAGCGGGTTATCTCCCGCGCAATCGCACTATTTCTCATCCTCGTTGCGATTCCCATTCTCACGGGCTGCGCCGAAAACGACCAGAAAAAATGGGATGACTTCTGGGGCACGAAGAACGACGGAAGTGGAGGGATGTCGTTCCTCGGCCGTCGCGCCGGCGACAGCGAGGTCTGGACCATCGAATGCAACGAATACAAAGGCGAAAACCGCCACGACTTAGCCGACAACATGGCGACCGCATTGAAGCGCGTTGACGACCTCAAGGGCCGCGAAATCTGGGTGCAGCACGACGATGAACTAAGCCGCGTCTATTGCGGCGAGTACAAACTGATGTACGTCGCTGCAAAGAAAGAGTCCAACGTCGGTGCCCAGTCCGAGCCGCAGATTGAGTTGAACGATGCGATTAAGCGCGACCTCAAGTACATCCGCGCCCTCTCGGTCGGGGACAAGTTCCCCTTCTTCAGCGCCCGCGTCACGCCCAAGCCCCTTCCAAACGCCGGGCCTCCCGAATGGGATCTTCGAAATGCCCGTGGTGCCTATACGTTGAATGTCGGCGTCACCTACAGCACGCCGACGCTTCACAACTACAAGGAAGCCGCCGTCGAATGGGTGAAAGACCTGCGCGATCGCGGGTTTCAGGCCTACTACTATCACGACACGGTCAAACCCGTAACGTCCATCTGTGTCGGCACCTTCGGCGACGATGCCGCCACGCGCGGCCCCGACGGTGTCACTCGCTACAGCCCCGCCGTCCATGAGCTTCGCAACAAGGAAGAATTCAAATACAACCTGGAGAACGGCGCGATCACCTATCGCTCCGCCACCGGAAAAGACAGCAAGCGCGCCCGCATGGCCAACGAATCATTCCTCGTGAAGATTCCGAAAAAGCCGGATGCCGCCGCCGGTCAGCCGTGATCTGCGATCCCCTCGCATGAAGATCCTCATAGCCACCAACAACCCCTCGAAAGTCCGCGAGATCATCGCCGTGTTGAGCGATGGTGCCTCAGGTGTCGAATGGGTTTCGCTCTCCGACCTCGGCCGCGAAATCCCCGAGCCGGTCGAAGATGGCGCGACCTTCGCCGAGAACGCCGCGCTTAAAGCGCGGTACTACTCCCACGCCGCCAAAATGTGGGCCCTCGCCGATGATTCAGGCCTGGAGGTCGACGCACTCAACGGCGAACCCGGCGTCCACTCTGCTTACTTTGCCCGCGACTTCGCCGACCGCCCGCGCCCCGAGCGCGATGCCGCCAATAACGCAAAGCTCATCACATCCCTGAAAGGCGTGCCCCCGGAAAAACGCACCGCCCGCTTCCGCTGCTTCCTTACTCTCGCCGACGGCGATCGCATCATCACCACCGCCGAGGGCAGCGTCGAAGGCCGCATCATCGACGACCCGCGCGGCGCCAACGGCTTCGGCTACGACCCGCATTTTTTCATCCCCGAAATGGGCAAGACAACGGCCGAGTTGTCGTCCGACGAAAAGAACCAGATCAGCCATCGCGGCCGCGCGCTGCGAGCACTCTCAGAATCGTTGCACACCCATCTGACCAAGTAAGTGTGCGAAATCCTGCGGAAACAGGCTCCTGCAGTTACAATGACCTTTGATGAACGTCCTCCTCGCCAACCCCCGTGGCTTCTGTGCCGGCGTCGATCGCGCCGTGAAGATCGTCGATCTCGCACTGGAAGTCTTCGGCCCGCCGGTCTATGTCCGCCGCGAAATCGTCCACAACAGCCACGTCGTCACCGAGCTTCGCGACAAGGGCGCCGTCTTCGTGCAGGAACTCGACGAAGTCCCCACCGGCGCGGTCGCCATCCTCTCGGCTCACGGCGTCGCCCCAACCGTCTACGACGATGCAAAACGCCGCGGCCTACGCGTCATCGACGCGACCTGCCCGCTCGTCACGAAGGTCCATCTCGAAGTCCATCGCTTCGTCAAACAGGGCTACCACATCGTCCTCATCGGCCACAACGGCCACGACGAAGTCATCGGCACCATGGGCCAATCCCCCGGCAACATCACACTCGTGGAGAATGAATCGCAGGCCCGCGCCGTCGATCTCTCTCGTCACGCAAAACTCATGGTCCTCACCCAAACCACCCTCGGCGTGGATGACACCGCCGGCGTGCTCAATGTCCTTCGCGATCGATTCCCGAATCTCGACCTGCCCCCGACCGACGACATCTGCTACGCCACGCAGAATCGCCAGGACGCCGTAAAGGCCATGAGCGAAAAAGGAATCAATCTTCTCCTCGTCGTCGGCTCGCGCAATTCGTCCAACGCCGCACGGCTCGTCGAAGTGGGCGCGGCCCGCGGCATCCGCGGCTTCCTCATTGATAGCGCCAGTGAAATCGACCCAGCGTGGGTAACGCCCGCGACAAAGGTCGGCGTCTCCGCCGGCGCGAGCACGCCCGAACACGTCGTGCTTGGGGTTCTGCAGCGCCTTCAGGAGATCGGTGCGAAGGGCATCGAGCTGTGTTCGACCGCCGAGGAGAGCACCGTCTTCCAACTGCCCGTCCTGCTTCGAGATGCGATGGAAGCCAAGGGGGTGACTTGTGGCTGACAAATCAGATCAATCCGAATCATCGGCTCACGGCCTCGCCGCCACGGCCTTTGACACCGGCCGCTCTGCCATGAATGTTGCCGCCGCCACTGCCAAGACCGGCGCGCGCCTCGCCGTCGGAACGCTTTTCGCCGGCTGCAACCTCCTGCTCGACCTCGGCGTCGAGGCCATGCGCCGGCTTCCGCTCGATAGCGCAGCCAAACTCGATCACGCGGACGCCGGAGAAATCCCGGTCGTCCCACCGATGGGCTGGTGGTCGCCGAATGGTGTTCAACCGCAGACCGGCGACGACGCGCTCACGACGGCACTGAGCGACCTTGCGAATCCAATCATCGCCGTCGGCTATCAAGGTCGCGTCGCCGTCGCCCACGGTGGCCGCGCCACGCTCGGCCCCAAGTCCGACGCCGACAGTCTCCCAATGCTCGCATTCGTGCCGGCCATCACACCGACCCAACTCGGAGATGCCGCCTTCAAGCGCGCCCACAATCTCAAATATGCCTACGTCGCCGGCGCGATGGCCAACGGCATCGGCTCTGCGGAAATCGTCGAAGCCATGAGTCGCGCCGGTTGCCTCGGCTTCTTTGGCTCGGCGGGCCTGTCGCTCGACCGCGTCGAAGCCGCCATCGATCGCATCCAGAAAAATCTCGGCGACGCCCCCTACGGTTTCAACCTCATCCACAGCCCGGCCGAGCCCGCCCTCGAATCCGCCGTCGTCGATCTCTACCTGCGCCGCGGCGTCCGACTCGTCGACGCCTCGGCCTACCTCGATCTCACGCTCCCGCTCGTTCGCTATAGGGTCAGCGGTATTTATCGCGCTGCAAACGGCCGCGTCATCTGCCCCAACAGCGTGATTGCGAAAATCTCCCGCGGCGAAGTCGCGCGAAAGTTTTTCTCGCCTCCGCCCGAGGCGATGCTCGCCGCGCTCGTTCAATCCGGCGACATCACCACCGAACAGGCCAAACTCGCCGCGACGATCCCCGTCTCCACCGACATGACCGTCGAGGCCGATTCGGGCGGCCACACCGACAATCGCCCGCTCGTCACGCTCCTGCCCAGCATGATGGCCCTGCGCGATGAAATGCAGGCCAAGTTCAATTACGCCGAGCCGCTTCGCATCGGCGCCGCTGGCGGCATCGCCACACCCGCCTCCGTTGCCGCGGCATTCGCCATGGGTGCGGCCTACGTCATGACCGGCTCCATCAATCAGGCCTGCGTCGAAGCGGGCACATCGCAAACAGTCCGCGAGATGCTCGCCAAGGCAGGCCCCGCCGACGTCATCATGGCACCCGCCGCCGACATGTTTGAGATGGGCGTGAAGGTGCAGGTGCTCAAGTTCGGCACGATGTTCGCCGTGCGCGCGCGGAAGCTGTACGACCTCTATCGCGAATGCAATCGCATGGAAGATATCCCCGCCAAGGATCGCGCGATTCTCGAGAAGGACTTTTTCCGCTGCACACTCGAACAGGCCTGGGCCGACACCCGCGCCTTCTTCGAGATCCGCGATCCGAAGCAGATCGACCGCGCCGAGTCCGACCCGAAGCACAAGATGGCCCTCGTCTTCCGTTCCTATCTCGGCCGCTCCTCCGACTGGGCCAACAAAGGCGACCCGACGCGCAAGGCCGACTACCAAATCTGGTGCGGCCCCGCGATGGGCGCGTTCAATGAATGGACCAAGGGCACGCCCCTCGAAGCCCCGGCGAATCGCACCGTCTCCGCCGTCGCCATGAGCCTGCTAAACGGCGCGTGCGTGCAATTGCGAGCGAATGCGCTGCGCATGCAGGGGATTGAACTCGGCATCGTATCTAATGCGGTGTTTGTAACCCGCTAGGCAGTCGCAATTCGCCGCCTGCGTTGAATGACCCGTTTCTTTTTGATATACTGACGAATAGTCGACCATTCAATAATAGGGCAAGAATGAAGCTGTTTGTTGCATGATATAAGGAGGCGATATGCGATTCTGGGGTGTAGGTTATCTTTCAGTAGCAATTCTTGTAACAAACACGGCCAAGTCTTCGGCACAGGATTGTGCAATACAGCAAATACAGTATCCAACATCTAAGTTTTTTACTGAAGTTTTCGAAATGATCCCATTCGATATTGATGCGAATGGGCCGCGGTCTAAAGAACTCTGTTTCGTCGGCCAATTGGGTATATTGGGTTTCGACCAGGAGGTGGATAATTTCGATAGTTTGCGCCCACAGGGAATCGCATCGTGGTTTCGTGGGCAGTGGGCGATACCTGCAAGTAGTCCTGTGGATTGGGGATTCTCCTATGGAATATGCGCAGTCGAGTTTGATGAGGATGGCGCGGGCCCAATGCAATCCTGTCTTGTGATGGGCGGCGATCTTAATGCCATAGGCAATCAGAGCGTAAACAAGATTGCACGATGGAACGGAAACACGTGGAGTCCACTTGGCAATGGTCTTAACGGCTTTGTTGCCGCCCTCGCCGTCTATGATGAGGACGGTGAAGGGCCGGGTCTCCCACAGCTTTTTGCAACAGGTAACTTCACCGCGAGTGGATCTACCACTTTGAAAGGAATTGCTAGGTGGAATGGCCTTATGTGGGAGCCATTGGGACTCGGTCTGTTACGAGGAATTACCCCGACTGACCAACAAGCAGGCACAGGCAAGTCACTGGCGATACATGACCCAGATGGCTCGGGTCCTATCCGGCCACGATTAGTTGTAGGGGGTGAGTTTGGCCGCTGTGGATCAACGTCGGCGCGAAATATTTCCGCCTGGGATGGTGTCCAATGGAGTGCATTTGGAGCTGGTTGCGGAACGTTTTCCCCGACTTCATATGTTAATACGCTGTTAAGCGCTGACTTAGACGGTAACGGACCTCAGCCCACGACACTCGTGGCAGCAGGGCTTTTTACTGTTGCCGGTGGGATTTCGGTTAACGGCATTGCGGCATGGAATGGCGTTTCGTGGTCTGCACTTGGGACAGGATTGAATGGCTTTCCAAGAAAACTATTGGTTTACGAGCAGGGTGAGCCGCTCGGCGTACAGCGGTCTGTACTTGCCATAGGTGGAGGATTGTCAATTCCCGGTCTGAGTAGTTCGACCGGATTTGCACTCTGGAATGGAGTATCTTGGGCCAATCTTGGCAACGAACGATGCAGCGGTTTTGGAGCGGCTTGCTACTTTGATGATGATGATTCAGGGCCTAATCCACCGCGACTCTACTCTACAATCGCCGATCCAAATTCGTCATCCCATGTATACTTGAAATACTGGGATGGCCAACGGTGGCGCATCCCCGACAAGGCTGTTAAGAACGTCCTCAGTCATTTCCCAATAAACGCGATACACGAATTCAGAATTGGAAGCGAAGCAAATCCAAATGGCACATCGCTAATCGTTGCCGGGGAGTTTGATACGGTCGGTGACGTCCAAACGGATAGTGTTGCGGCATTCCATAATGGTGAATGGACTGCCTTGGCCCAAGGAACAACTAATTGGAGAATAAGTACACTCGGAGATTTTGATCTTGACGGCTCCGGTCCTGGTGGGCGCAAACTGCTGGCAGCCGGGCAATTTACTCAAATCGGCGGGACAAGCGCGAGGGTACTGGCATATCGAGATGACTCGAGCTGGTATCAATTCCCTGGAGTTGATGTTGTAACATTTCAGGGTGACCGGTTGATTAATAGCATTTGCGAATTCGATGAGGATGGTCCACAAGGTCCCAAGGCCCCCGCCTTGTTTGTCGGCGGTGCATTCATACTCGCCTCGGGCGCGTCTAACACCAATGGAATTGCAAAATGGGATGGTGCAGCTTGGCAACTGGTGGGAGGGGGAATTAGTCAAACTGGAGTAAGTACTCCGACTGTTTACGCGATGTGCGTTTTCGATGATGACGGTTCCGGGCCGCACCTGCCGGCACTTTATGTGGCTGGTAGATTCGATTTTGCTGGTAACGTAAATGCCAAACATATTGCCAAATGGGATGGTTCGACTTGGACTGCTCTTCGCGGTGGGTTGCAGGACTATGCAACGTGCCTTTGCACGTTTGACACTGATCGTGAAGGTCCAAATCCTCCGGAACTTTATGTCGGTGGTCGATTTCACCAAGCAGGGCAAGTGCCGACTGTCGGCGCATCAAAAGTGGCTCGATGGAATGGGCTACGTTGGGCGGGATTGGGTGCGGGGCTGAACGTATATCCGAGTGCGATGTCATTATTTGACCCCGATGGACGTGGTCCGCAACCGCTTGCACTCTATGTAGGCGGAGAGTTTACGACAGCGGGAAGTTTAACAGCACCTGGTCTTGCGCGTTGGGATGGACAATCTTGGCAGGGATTAGATGGCGGAGTCCAATCATACCATACCGGGATCAAAGCGATGAGGAGTTACCTGTCAAATGGCTCGCCATCACTTTTCTTCGGCGGCGATTTCATTTTGATTGACGGCAACACTAGTTGCGGATTTGCCGAACTTCGCGGCTGTCGACAGTCCATTACAAGCCCGTCAGCATTAGCCATTGAGCCATAGTCTTTAGCTTTGACAAGACGAGTAATTCCCTAAACAAAGCACGGGAATTGGGGGCGGCAAACAGCGAGTCAGCCTGGCCCCTCCCTTTCCCTTATACTTCCCGCCTTAACCAACCCCGCCGGTCTTCGGCGTTTCGGCAAGGATTCAGCGAGTGAGCAAGCGAGCAAAAGGCGCGGGGCCGCAGGCCACCCCCATTGCCATCATCGGCATGGGATGCATGTTCCCAAAGGCGCGCGACCTCAAGGAATACTGGCGCCTCCTCCGCACCGGCGGCGACGGAATCACCGATACCCCCGCCACGCACTGGGGCATCGGCGACTATTTCGACGCCGACCCCAAGTCGCCCGACATGACCTACTGCCACCGCGGCGGCTTCATCCCGCCCGTCCCCTTCGACCCGACCGAGTTCGGCATCCCGCCGACCATTCTCGAAGCGACGGATACGTCCCAACTCCTCGGCCTCGTCATCGCCAAGCAGGCGCTCGAAGACGCCGGCTACGGCGAAAACCGCGAGTTCAATCGCGAGCGCGTCGGCGTCATCCTCGGTATCACCGGCCTGCAGGAATTGGCCCTGCCCCTCGGCGCACGACTCGGCCACCCGGTCTGGCGAAAGGCGCTTGCCGAGGCCGGCGTCGATCCCGACGTCGCAGAGGATGTCGTCGCCCGAATCGCCGATGGCTACGTCGGCTGGCAGGAGAACTCCTTCCCCGGCCTTCTTGGCAATGTCGTCGCAGGGCGAATTGCCAACCGACTGAATCTCCGGGGGACGAATTGTGTCGTCGACGCGGCATGCGCCAGCTCACTCTCCGCCGTCCATCTTGCCATGCTCGAACTTGCCACCGGCCGCAGCGACATGGCCATCGCCGGCGGCGTCGACACGCTCAACGACATCTTCATGTACATGTGCTTCAGCAAGACGCCGGCGCTATCGCCAACCGGTGACGCCCGGCCCTTCGCGGATTCCGCCGATGGCACGGTTCTCGGTGAAGGCATCGGCATGCTCGTGCTCAAGCGCCTGCCCGACGCGCAGCGCGACGGCGACCGCATCTACGCCGTCATCCGCAGCATGGGCACATCGAGCGACGGCCGTTCGCAAAGCATTTACGCCCCGCATGCTGGCGGTCAGGCCCGCGCCCTTCGCAATGCGTATGAGTTGGCCGACGTCGATCCCGACACGATCACACTCATCGAAGCCCACGGCACCGGCACCAAGGTCGGCGATGCCGTCGAGTTCGACGCATTGCGAACCGTTTTCCGCGAAGCAGCCAGCGACGGCACGTGGTGCGCCCTCGGCTCCGTCAAATCGCAGATCGGCCATACGAAGGCCGCGGCCGGCGCGGCGGGCCTGATTAAGACTGCCCTTGCGCTTTATCACCGCGCCCTTCCGCCGACGATCAAGGTCGATGCGCCGAATGCGAAGATGGCCATCGAAGAAAGCCCGTTCTTCCTGAACACGCGCATGCGCCCGTGGCTCACAGTGGGCGAGTCCCCACGCCGCGCCGGCGTCAGCTCCTTCGGCTTCGGCGGCAGCAACTTCCACGCCGTGCTGGAAGAGCACGAAGCCACGCTCCCCGAACCTGCATGGGATGGCAGTGTGGACATCATCGCCCTCTCGGCCCACACGATTGACGCGCTTCAGTCCAACGTGGCCGAATGGCAGCAGCGCGCCGCGGACGAGTGGTTCGATCATCGCCAGCTCGCCTGGAATGCCGCCGAATCCCGGCGCTCCTTTGATGCGTCAGGTCCGCACCGACTGCTTCTCGTCGTCGACGATGCCGACGCGCTTTCGCAGCAACTCGATCACGCATCGAATCGGCTGCTTTCCAACGCCGGCCAATCGAGCTGGTCGACCACGAACACCTATTACGGCTCCGGCAGCGCTGATGGATTGATCGCCTTCCTCTTCCCCGGCCAGGGCTCGCAGCATGTGGACATGGCCCGCGAACTCGCCTGCACCTTCCCCGAAATGCAGGCCGCGCTCGCCCGCGCCGATGCCACCGCCGAAACTGCGGACACTCGAATCAACACCGCCGTCTATCCAACGCCGACCTTCGATGAAGCCCTGCGGGAACGTCAGGCACAAACATTAACACGCACCGACATCGCCCAGCCCGCGCTTGGTTCGATTTCGCTCGGCATGGTCGACGTACTCCGACGATTCGGCGTAGAGCCCGACCTCGCCGCCGGCCACAGTTACGGTGAACTCGTCGCCCTTTTTGCCGCCGGCGTATTCGACGAATCATCACTGCATCACCTCTCGCGTCTTCGCGGTCGACTCATGGCCGCTGGCGACGGCGACCTCGGCACGATGCTCGCAGTGAAAGCCCCGCTCGGCGAGATCGAGCGATTGATCGCCGAGTGCGCGCTCGATGTCATCCTCGCCAACCGCAATTCGCCCACGCAGGGTGTCCTTTCCGGAGCCCGCGCCGAGATCGCCCGCGCCGTCGACCTTTGCAAGCAGCGCGGCATTGCCGCAACCCAGTTGAACGTCTCCGGCGCATTCCACAGCCGCTTGATGGAGCCGGCCGTCGCACCGTTTCGCCAGGCGTTGGAATCCGTCGAGTTTCTCGCACCGCGAATCCCGGTCGTTGCAACGTCCACCGCCAAGCCCTATCCATCGGACGCCGCGTCCGCCCGCGCCTTGCTCGGCCGCCAACTGCTGGAACCGGTCGATTTCGTGGGCCAGATCGAGACCCTGTATCATTCCGGGGCGCGAACCTTCATTGAAGTCGGCCCGAAGTCCGCACTGACCGGCCTTGCTGACGCGATCCTGGATCGCCGCGGCGCACGCTGCATCGCGGTGGACGCCTCCGCAGGAAAGCGAAGCGGTGTTGCCGATTTGGCCCGCTGCCTCTGCCGCCTTGCCGCCGAAGGACGTGCCGTTGAACTGGAGAAGTGGGAGAAGCCCTCCGTCCAGCCGCGAAAGCCGCGCATGGTCGTGCCGCTCGTCGGTGCGAACTTTCGCGCCCCACGCCCCGCGTTGGAGCCGGTCGCCGTGAGCCGTGAAATGGAGTTTCCGACGCGCACACACAACGAGCCGCGCGCGCAAGCAAGCGGTCCACACACGCACAACGAGCCGCGCGCGCAAGCAAGCGGTCCACACACGCACAACGAGCCGCGCGCGCAAGCAAGCGGTTCGCACGCCGATGCAAGTATCAATGAACCGATTTTCATAAACTCGACCCCGATGAGCCAACCCACACCGCCGCCATCATCCACTCCGCAGCCCACGCCTGCCCTCGTCGAAGCCATGCGCATCGTGCAGGAAGGCCTGCACGCCATGCAGGCGCTTCAGCAGCAAACCGCCGCCGCCCACCAGCGATTCCTGGAAAGTCAGGAACAGGCCCACCGCTCGATTCAATCGCTCATCGAAAACCAGCACCGACTGCTTTCGGGCGGAATAGCGCAGCCGATGAGCATCGCCGCGCCAATGGTCGTGCCGCTCGCGCCCGCCCCTCAACCATCACCAGCTCCTGCGCCTGCACCCAGCGTGATCGTGCAAAGGGCCTCAGCGCCGGTGATGGCTCCATCGGCACCGATCGCGCCGCCGGTCGTTCCCGTCGCGCCGCAAGTCGCGCCGCCGACCGCGAGAACGGAATCGCCGCGTCCTTCTAGTGTGCCGTCAATCAGTGCGCCGCCTGCAACCTCCAACACCAATAACGCCACCGTTGTACTCGACGTCGTCTGCGAAAAGACCGGCTACCCCCGAGAGATGATCGACCTCGCCATGGACATCGAGGCCGACCTCGGCATCGACTCCATCAAGCGCGTCGAGATCGTCGCCGCCGTCGAGGAACGGATCCCCGGCTTCACCGGCATCAAGCCCGAATACATGGGCAGCATTCGCACCCTCGCCGAAATCGTCGCCTTCATCGAGTCAAGTTCTCCGTCACCGGTTGCAGAAACCAATCAGAGCACCCGGCGCGAGCCTGGTGGCATGTCGACAACACGCTCGGACTCGGAAACAACGACTACAATCGCTGCCGACTCGCCGACTACGAGCATTTCCACCGCCGCCTTCTCCGAAACCCTCCTCGACGTCGTCGCCCAGCTCACCGGCTACCCCCGCGAAATGCTCGAACTCGGCATGGACATGGAGGCCGACCTCGGCATCGACTCCATCAAGCGCGTCGAAATCCTCGCCGGCGTTAGGTGACTACGAGGCGGCCCTTGCGGTCGCCATTGAATATGGCGCCGCC